>NZ_JAGYGI010000006.1:0-236627 GCF_019947365.1 Pseudomonas sp. GL-R-26
GTGTTCATCCGGGGATTGGCGCGCAGCGCCGTTCGACGCAGTCGAACTCATTGCATGTAGGTCGAAGCGAAGCCGACCGGAGGGCAATGCCCCCGGATGAATACCGCAGCGAAGGAACGCCGAGCCTTAGCGAGGGGCCGTACGTAAGGGGCGAGACCTTTTGGTTACTTTTGGGGCGTTTGCCAAAAGTGACCCGCTGTAAGAGCGGAACCGTAAGCCGCCATTACCGCAGAAATGGATATGTACTCAACCCAAACCACCAGCCTGGTCGGCCCAGAAGCCGCCAAGGCCTAGTCCCCTCGGACGATGTGACGACTGGACGTCAGAGCAAGAATCCATCGCACTCCCCAACCAACAAAAAGGCCCAGTGCGATGAACGACGTCAATCTCAAAGCCGACATGCTCCAGGCCATGCGCCGCCTGGCCAAGTCAGTCACCATTATCAGCACCAGCAACGGCTCCGAACGCTTCGCCATGGCCGCCACGGCCGTCGACTCGCTGAGCACCGAGCCGCCATCGCTGCTGATCTGCGTGAACAAGACCGCCTCGCCCCACGCCGCACTGGCGACCGGCGCCGACTTCTGCGTCAACATCCTCGGCGTCGAACAACAAGACCTCGCCAACCTGTGCAGCGGCGCGATCAAGGGCGAAGCACGCTTCGACCGGGGCAACTGGCTGACCAGCCCCGGCGGCATTCCTTACCTGGGTGACGCGCAGTCGGCGATCCTCTGCCGCCAGGACGGCCACTTCAGCTACGGCACCCACACCGTGTTCATCGGGCGCATCCTGCAGATTCACACCACCGACGCCATCACCCCGCTGGTCTACCTCGACGGCAGCTACACCACCACCGCCAAACCCGCACCTTCTCTCGCTGCTGCTGGCTGAGGCCCGAACATGGACAGCCTGAACCGGTTGACGGCGTTGCGAGTGAACAGCGCCGACCAGTTGCCATGGGATGACCGCTGCGATTTGCTGATCATCGGGTTTGGCGGTGCCGGCGCCTGTGCCGCCATCGAAGCCAGCACTCGCGGCCTGTCGGTGCTCGCACTGGATCGCTTCGAAGGCGGCGGCGCCACGGCGCTCAGCGGTGGCGTGGTGTATGCCGGCGGTGGTACGCCGTATCAGCGTCAGGCTGGCTATGAAGACAGCAGCGAAGCCATGTTCAATTACCTGCGTCAGGAAGTCGGCGAAGCCGTCAGCCACGAGACATTGCGCAATTTCTGCGACGACAGCCGCGAGCAACTGGCCTGGCTGGAGCGACAAGGCGCGGCCTTCGAGGCCAGCGTGCCACCGCACAAAACCTCGTACCCGAGTGACCAGTACTACCTCTATTACTCCGGCAACGAAGCCGTGCCGGCCTATGCCGCCAGCGCCAAACCGGCGCCCCGCGGTCATCGCACCAAAGGTCCGGGCATGTCCGGCGCCAGTCTGTTCGCCCCGCTCAAGGCCAGCGCCTTGCGTCATGGCGCACGCCTGCGCAGCCAGTGCGAAGTGCGGCGACTGGTGCTCGACCTCGACGACAAGGTCATTGGCGTCGAAGCCTGGCAGTTGCCGTCGGGTAGCCGCGCTGCCAAACAACATGCGCGTCTGTCACGCTGGGCCGCTGCCATTCATATGTACGCTCCGGCGTTGGCCGATCGCTTGCGCGCCCGTCAGCGCCGCATCGAACAGACCAGCGCCATTCGGCAATTGATTCGCGCCGAACAGGCGGTGTTGCTGAGCAGCGGTGGTTTTATCTTCAATCGCGAGCTGGTGCGCCAGTACGCGCCGCAGTACCTGGCCGGTCTGCCGCTGGGCGCCACCGGGTGCAATGGCAGCGGCATCGCCCTGGGCCAGAGCGTCGGTGGCAGCGTGGCGCGGATGGACAAGGTCAGCGCCTGGCGTTTCATCAATCCGCCACTGGCCTGGGCGCGCGGGCTGATCGTCAATGCCCGCGGACAACGTTATGCCAACGAAGAAATCTACGGCGCAACCCTCGGCCACGCCATGGTCGAAGAACAGGATGGTCGCGCCATTCTGATTCTCAATCGGGCGCTGGTTCGAGAAGCACTCAGTCAGGTCGGTCCCGGCAAGGTGTGGAATTTCCAGCGCCTGCCGGTACTGCTCAATCTGGTATTCAACGCCAAACGCAGCACCAGCCTGGCCGGCTTGGCCAAGCGCTGCAATCTGCCGCCCGAACTGCTGCGCCAGAGTGTCGAACGCTATTCCCGTGCGGCACGGGGTGAGGTCGCCGACGAGTTCGGCAAGTCCGCCGCGATGCTCGCCAACCTCGACCAGGGTCCGTGGTACGCCCTCGACCTGTCTTTCGACAGCAAACTCTTCCCCTGCCCGGTCATCACCCTGGGCGGGCTGAAGGTCTGCGAGGACAGCGGGCGTGTGCTGGACCACGCCGGCCAGCCAATAAACGGTCTCTACAGCGCCGGCCGCAATGCGGTCGGGGTCGCCTCCAACCTGTATGTCTCCGGCCTGTCCCTGGCCGATTGCATTTACTCCGGTCGCCGGGCTGCCGCCCACGTGGCCGACCAATTCGCACTTCAAACCGCACGATCAGGAGAACAACAATGCAACGTGTAGAAGGCAAAGTCTGCATCATCACCGGCGCCGCCAGCGGCATCGGTCGCGAAGACGCCCTGCTGCTGGCCCGTGAAGGTGCCAAAGTGGTACTGACCGACCTCAATGAAGAGGCCGGTCGCCAGGTAGCTGCAGAAATCGGCGCCAACGCGCTGTTCATCCGCCATGACATCGCCAACGAAAGCGACTGGCAACACGTGGTCAAGACCACCGTCGAACACTTCGGCCGTCTCGACGTGCTGGTCAACAACGCCGCGATCCTGGCGCTGGGCAGCATCGAAGACACCACCCTGGAGCTGTGGCAGAAGGTGCAGAAGATCAACGGCGAAGGCTACTTCCTCGGCTGCAAGTATGCGATCCAGGCCATGAAGGAAACCGGTGGCGGTTCGATCATCAACATGTCGTCGGTGGCCGCGCTGGGCGCGATGCCGATGTTCTGCGCCTACTCGGCGTCCAAAGGCGCAGTGGCGGCGATGACCCGCTCCATTGCCCTGCACTGCAAGCAGCAGGGTTACCGCATCCGCTGCAACAGCGTGCACCCCGATGGCGTGAACACGCCGATGACCCAGGCCCTGGCCGGTGGTCAGCCAATCCCGCAGGAAGCGCTGGACCAGGACCCGATGAACCGCATGGCCGCGCCACGGGACATTGCCAACGTGGTGCTGTTCCTCGCCACCGACGAGTCGCGATTCGTCAACGGTGCCGAGATCCGCGTCGACAACGCCCAGCTGATCAGCGGGCTCTGAGGTCGAGGTGAACATGGGCACGCAACAACAGAACCTGACCCCGGCCGAACACACGACGGGAAGCGTCTCATTGCAAGTGTGCGCGGTGATCGACGAGACCGCCGATGCGCGCTCGCTGGTGCTGGACGTACCGCCAACCCTGCGTGAGCGCTTTCGCTACAAACCGGGCCAGTTCCTGAGTTTTCGCGTGCCCTTGGCCGGCAAACTGTTGACCCGCTGCTACTCCATGGCCAGCTCACCCCTCGCGGATGCGCTGCCCAAGGTCACGGTGAAACGGGTCGATGGCGGCCGAGTGTCGAACTGGATGAACGAAGTGCAGGTCGGCGACTGGCTGGAAGTACTGCCACCGGCCGGACTTTTCTGCCTGGACCCGCAGGCGGACACCGAAAAGCCCCTGGTCCTGTTCGGGGGCGGTTCGGGCATCACCCCGGTGTTTTCCATTCTCAAGTCGGTGCTGCACAGCAGTCGGCGGCCGATCAAGTTGATCTACGCCAACCGCGATGAAGCCTCGGTGATTTTCAAGGACGAGCTGTGCCAGTTGATCAAGGCGCATCCTGATCAACTGCACGTGGTGCACGTCCTCGATTCGGTGCAGGGTTTCCTGACGGACCATCAGGTCCGTCATCTGCTGCGCGGATCGGCCGGCGGCGACTACTTCATCTGCGGGCCGGGACCGTTCATGGACACCGTGGAGCGCACCCTGCTGGCACTGGGCGAAGCGGCCGAGCGGATCCATGTCGAACGTTTCGTCTCGCCACCGGACCCCGACGAACTGTTGGCCGAAGAAGCCCACGCCCGCGAGGCAGCGATGGGGTCGCAGTGCGAAGCGATGATCGTCGAGCTCGATGGCGAACAACACGAAATCGCCTGCCAGCCCGGCGACACCCTGCTGCAAAGTTGCAAGGCCGCCGGCCTCGACGTGCCTTCGTCCTGTGAAGAAGGTTTCTGCGGGGCCTGCATGTGCGTGGTCAAGGAAGGAGAGGTTCAGTTGGCGCGCAACGATGTGCTGACGCCCAAGGAACTCGCCGACGGTTGGACGCTGGCCTGCCAGAGCCGACCGACGGGGGCGAAAGTACGCCTGAAATTCCCTGACTGAAGTTCACTCAAGGACAAACACTGCACCTGTGGCGAGGGAGCTTGCTCCCGTTGGGCCGCGAGCGGCCCCAAAAAACCTGAAAGCGACGACTGCTTCGCAGCCGAGCGGGAGCAAGCTCCCTCGCCACAGGTGAGTTATGACTGAACGACTTTGCCGGACTGAGGGGCTTTGTCGCCTTAGTCTCAACGGACGATCACTCGGGCCCGGTCTGCGGTTAGACTCGGCCCCAGCATTAGCCCACAACAATAAAAGAGGTGCAGTTATGGCTCGTTTGCAGAATAAGGTCGCGGTGGTCACCGGCGGCGCTTCGGGTATCGGTCTGGCCTGTGTGCGCCGTTTCGCTGCCGAAGGTGCGCAAGTGGTCGGGCTCGACATCGGCAGTGCACCGGCAGACTTTCCCGGCCTGTTCATGACCCTGGACGTGCGCGACGAAGCGCAGGTGCAGCAGGTCATGCAAGAAGTCATCAGCCGCTTCGGGCGCATCGATGTACTGGTCAATGCCGCCGGTGTCGCCGACCAGGGCAGCGTGACCCAGACCACCACCGCCAACTGGCAACGGGTGATGGACATCAACCTGACCGGCAGCATGCTCACCAGCAAATACGCGCTGGAATCGATGGTGTCGCAACGCGGAGGCTCGATCATCAACGTCGGTTCGATCTTCGGCCTGCAAGGCTGCGACGGCAACGTGGCGTACAACGTGTCCAAGGGCGGCATCAATCAGCTGACCCGCTCGATGGCCATCGACTACGGCTACGCTAACGTTCGCGTCAACGGCCTGTGCCCGGGCCTGATCGAAACGCCGATGACCAGCATGGTCCGTGACAATGACGCGTTCCACGCGTTTTTCGCCTCGCAGCACATGCTCAGCCGCTCCGGGCAACCGGAAGAAGTGGCCAACGTCGCGCTGTTCCTGGCCTCGGACGAAGCGTCCTTTGTCAGCGGCCAGATGATCGCCGTGGACGGTGGTTTCTCCGCCGGTCGCCGTTTCGCCCCGCCCGCCCAGTAATTCGCAATCCGGCCGGGCGCCCTGCCCGGCCTACTCCCTTTTTCGTACTTGTCTTCTAACCGGGGAGGCCCCATGCCGCCTGTCGCCACCGCACTGACCATCGCTCAACTGTTCGCCAACGCTGCCCAGGCCTACGGCGACCGCCCGGCCATCGAGGACGCGGGCCACGTCATCAGCTATCGACAACTGGACCAACTGCGTCGCCAGGCTGCCCGCGCACTGCTGGCCCTCGACGTACAGGTCGGGGACCGCGTGGCAATCTGGGCGCCCAACGTGTGGGAATGGATCGTTGCCGCCGGCGCCCTGCAAAGTGTCGGCGCCGCTCTGGTACCGCTCAATACCCGGATGAAGGGCAGCGAGGCCGGCTACATCCTGCGCGAAAGCGGCACCTGCGTACTGTTTGCCATCGGCGAATTCCTCGGCACGGACTACCCCGGCATGCTGGCGTCGGAAGACCTGCCTGAGCTGCGTCACATCGTCAGCGTGCGTGGCGCCAATTCGGGCACCCTGGCCTGGGAACGGTTTATGGACCTGGGCGTCGACGTGCCGCACCTGGCCTTGCGCACCCGCGAACAAAGCGTAACTCCGCAGGCCCTCTCCGACGTGCTGTTCACCTCGGGCACCACCGGCAAGCCCAAAGGCGTGATGACCAGCCACGGCCAGAACCTGCGAATCGTTCGGGACTGGAGCGATATCGTCGGCTTGCGCGAAAGCGATCGCTACCTGATCGTCAATCCGTTCTTCCACTCTTTCGGCTACAAGGCCGGTTGGCTGGCCGCCTTGATGCGTGGCTGCACCCTCCTGCCCCAGCAAGTGTTCGATGTGCAGGCCGTGCTCGAATGCGTGCAACGGGAACGCATCACCGTGTTACCGGGGCCACCCACGTTGTATCAGTCACTGCTGGCCCATCCGCAACGCAGTGACTTCGACCTGAGTTCCCTGCGTGTGGCGGTGACCGGGGCGGCGGCGATCCCGGTGGAGATGATCCACCGCATGCGCGACGAACTCGGCTTCGCCACCATCGTCACCGCGTATGGCCTGACGGAAGTCTGCGGTTTCGCCACGATCTGCCGCGCCGGCGACTCCGCGGAACTGGTCGCCAACACCAGTGGCCGGGCGATGCCGGGGGTAGAAGTACGCTGTGTCGGCAACAACGGCCGCAGCCAGCCAGCGAACATTCCCGGTGAAGTGCAGATTCGTGGCTACAACCTGATGCAGGGTTATCTCAACAACCCCGAAGCCAGCGAGGAGATTCTCGACGCCGATGGCTGGCTGCATACCGGCGACATCGGCATGCTCGACGAACAGGGTTACCTGCGCATCACCGACCGCCTCAAGGACATGTTCATCACTGGCGGCTTCAATGTGTACCCGGCGGAGATCGAACAGTGTCTGCTGACCTATCCGGGTGTGGCCCAGGCAGCGGTGATCGGGATTCCCGATGAGCGCATGGGTGAGGTGGCGATGGCGTTCCTGCTGCCCGCGCCGGGGATGGAAATCGAACAGGCACGGTTCCTCGCCTGGTGCCGTGAGCAGATGGCCAACTACAAGGTTCCGCGCCGGGTGCAGGTGCTGCAGAAGATGCCGATCAATGCAGCGGGGAAAGTGACGAAGAATGTGTTGCGCGAGTGGGCATTGCAGCCCGCCGACTAAACGCAATCCCTGTAGGAGCGAGCCTGCTCGCGATGGTGTGTCAGTCGACATCAATGCAACTGATAGACCATCGCGAGCAGGCTCGCTCCTACAGGGTTCGGGGGTGCACAAAAATTTCCCGCCCGACACAGTTCAACTGTAGGAGTGAGCCTGCTCGCGATAGCGGTAGAACATTCAACATCACTGTTGTCTGATCTGGCCCAATCGCGAGCAAGCTCGCTCCCACAGGTTTTGAGTTTTACCGACGAGTCAGACCACCCGCGCCGGATGCTGCTGGCGCGGGTCGCCGAGCATGGCGCGGTGGGATGGTGGCTGGCGACCTTCGGCTTCGCTGATGCCGTAGCCTGGGGCGATTTCGGCGGTGATCAGGGTCTGCCCGGACAACGCCATCAACTGCGGATCATTGAGCAAGGCATGGATCACCCGCCCGTTGAATTGCGGGGTTTCGGCGTGGGCGAGAAACGCCTGGTACTGCTCGCCATGCTGCTCACCGGCAATCTTCGTGCGTTCGGTCAGTTGCGGGCCAAGCCACAGCGACAACGCCGCCACGCCCTGCCCTTCGAAATCGATCGCCATGTCCGCCGCCAGCTTGTCGACGCCGGCCTTTTGCGCGCCGTACGCCGGGCCATGCATGTAGCAGCCGGCACCGAACGACGAGGTGAAGCAAATCAGCCCCTGGGCACTCTTCAGCAACAGCGGCGCGGCGTAGAAGCTGGCGATGTAGGCCGAGCGCAGACCGACGTCAAGAATGCGCACCAGGTCCAGCGGTTTGGCCCAGAACGGCCCCGGCTCGATCAACTGGTCATGGATGAACGCAGCGTTGTTCACCAGCAGATCCAGATGCCCGCACTCTGCTTCTACTCGGGCAAACAGCGCCTGAACCTGCGCGTCATCGGCGTGATCACAAACCACCGCGATACCACGCCCACCGGCAGCGGTGATCGCGGCGGCGGTGTCCTCCAGCGAGCCGCGCAAGGCATGCCCGTACAAATTCGATCCGCCCTGCGTCGGGGCGCGACCGGTGACATACACCGTCATGCCCGCCGCCCCGAGGGCCAGGGCAATACCCTGCCCGACTCCGCGACTGGCGCCGGTCACTACGGCGAACTGTGGATGCTGGTTGTTCATTCGACACTCCCGAACAAGGTTTTCGCCGAAGCGGTTTCGCTCTGGCGCTTGATGTGATTGGCGGCCAGGTAACCGAAGGTCATGGCCGGGCCGATGGTCGAACCGGCGCCCGGATAGGTGCGGCCCATCATCGAGGCCGCGCTGTTGCCGATGGCGTACAGGCCGTTGATCGGTTCGCCGTCTTCATGCAGCACGCGGGCGTGCACGTCGGTCAGCAGGCCACCCTTGGTGCCGATGTCGCCAGCGTCGATGCGCACGGCGTAGAACGGCCCCTTGAGCAACGGCGCCAGGCACGGATTGGGTTGCACGTTCGGGTCGCCGTAGTAGCGATCGAACAGCGATTCACCCTTGTGGAAATCCTCGTCGACACCCTGCACGGCCATGCCGTTGAAGCGCTGCACGGTGCGCACCAGCCCGTCGGCGTCGACGCCGATTTTCGTCGCCAGTTCTTCCAGGCTCGACGCCTTGTGGAAGTAGTCGCGCAGGTGCTCGGGCAATTGCCAATCGCGCTGGGCATAACCCGGCAGCAAGGCGCCGCAAGGGTATTTGCGGCGGAACTCGGCGTCGAACACCATCCAGCACGGCACGCTCGCGGCGCCTTCGCGGTTGTTGGCGTACATCGCGTAAACGATATCGGTATAGGGCGCGGCCTCGTTGACGAAACGCTCCCCCGCCGCGTTGACCATCACACACCCCGGCAGGGTGCGTTCAACGAACAGCGCGCGCTGTTTTTCTTCGCCCTTGACGTAGGTGGTCGGCGCCCACCAGCTGTGCTCCATCAGCGCGGTCCGCGCGCCAAGGGCCTGGCCGGCGCGGATGCCGTCGCCGGTATTGTTGGGCGGCGTGGCGCTCCAGTTGGCCCGGGACGGCTGCGGCAGGTACTGCTCGCGCATCGCCTGGTTACGCTCGAAACCACCGGCGGCGATGATCACCCCGTAGCGCGCCTTGACGTTGAGCAACTGACCGTTGCGATTGACCCGCGCCCCGCCGACCCGGTCGCCGACCAGCAGCAGCTCTTCGAGCGCACAGTTGAGCCACAGCGACTTGCCGCGATCCTGCAACGAACAGCGCAAGGCACCGATCAAGGCATTGCCCAGGGTCAGGAAACGGTCGCGACGGGACAAGCGCCGCCCCTCGCGATCACGCCAGTAGCGCCACATCACCCGCAAGGTCAGGCGCAACCAGCCGGGGCCACGGCACAGCAGCACCTGCGCCTCTTTCATGGTCATCGCCATGCGCCCCATCATCAGGGTGCCGGGGGACGGAGCGCGCATGCGCAAAAATTCTTCACCGAGTTCAGCGGCATCGAACGGTTGTGGATCCATCGAGCGATAGCCCGGTTTTCCACCCTCGACCTCCGGATAGTAATCGGCGTAGCGCGGTTGCGCTTCGAAGCGCACGCGGGTGTGTTGTTCCAGGTACTCGACCATCTCCCGGCCGTGCTCGACATAGGCTTCGATGCGCCCGTCGTCGATCTCGCCATGGGTCACGGCGCGGATGTAGGCAATCGCTTCGGCCGCAGAATCACTGCCGCCTATCGCATTGATCCGGTGGTTGTTGGGGATCCAGATGCCGCCGCCGGACACTGCCGAGGTGCCGCCGTACTCGCCGCTCTTTTCGATCAACAGCGCATTCAGGCCCAGGTCGTGGGCGCGCAGCGCAGCGGTCATGCCCCCGGCTCCCGAGCCAATCACCAACACATCACAGCACTCGTCCCATTTGATCCCGGCAGCGTTCATGCGATCACCCTTGTTCAGCGCCCATCAGGCAGAAACCGCCACCGCCGGATCTTCGCCCGGTGCAGTCGGTCTCGGGATTGTTCGCCGCGCGCGCCGGGTGTTCATCGTCCGATAAGACTAAGGCCAGGACGGCTGCCGCCCTGTACAAATCGCTTAGTCCGCTTGGACGATGTTGCGCGCAAGTCGTGACTCCATAGTCGCCCACAGCACCAATCACCCCCCTGAAATGCAGGTCGGGCAGGTCTGACCTGGGCCATGAGGACGACATGATAAAAACAATAATCGCCCCACCAACACAGCACCCTCGCACACAGCTTGTTCTATTGATGCTGGCTGGCGGACTTAGCGCTCACGTTAACGCCATGAGCTTTCAGCCAAGCGAAGACTTGAGCATCGACTGGGACACCACACTGACGTACAGCCTCGCCTGGCGGACCGAGTCTCGCGATCACAAACTGACCGCCAATGCCAACGGCAACGACGGCGACAACGCGTTCGACAAAGGCAGCCTGATCAACAACCGCAGCGGTTTTCTCACCGAAGCCAACATCAAGTGGCAAGACGACTACGGCGTGTTTGTCCGGGCGACGGGCTTCTACGACAACGTCTACGATCAGGACAACGACAACACCACCGGCACTTCCAACTGCTTCGCCGGCGGCCATTGCAGTCAGCCTGACCGCTTCTCCCAGGACACCATCGACCAGCACCGCAATGAACTGCGCATGCTCGATTACTATGCCTATGGCACCTGGGACGTGGGCGGCCACGCCTTCAACGCGCGCCTGGGCAACCAGGTGGTGAGCTGGGGTGAGAGCCTGTTCTATCCGGGTATTTCCGCGGCCCAGAGCCCGGTGGACGCAACCAAGGCGACCACCCCGGGCGTCGAGGTCAAGGAAATCCTGCTGCCGGTCGGTCAGCTGTTCACCCAGTTCGCCCTGACCGAAAGCCTGGGCATCCAGGCCTACTACCAATACAAGTGGGAAAAGACCGAGCTGTTCGGCGTGGGTAGCTACTTCTCCACCACCGACTTCATCGATGAGGGCGGCTTCAACGACGCCTCCGGTTTCGTCACCCGTCTGAAGGACGACAAACCGAGCGACAGCGGCCAGTACGGTGTCGCCTTCACCTACGCCGCCGAGTCGCTGAACAACACCGAGTTCGGCCTCTTCTACTCGCGCTATCACGACAAGACGCCGTCGCTGGATTTCGCGACGAACCTGGGCCGCTACCAGGTGCGCTACTTCGACAACATCGACCTGTTCGGCGCGAGCTTCGCCACCGTGCTGGGCGACGTCAGTTGGGCTGGTGAAGTCAGCTACCGCGACGGCACGCCGGTGATGGTCAACAACGGCTTCTCCAGCCCCGTGCGTGGCAAGACCGTACAAGCGCAGACGTCGATGATCTATGTGCTCGGCCCGACCGCCTTCGCCGACAACACCAGTCTGACTGGCGAGGTGGTCTACAACACCGTGGTCAGCAACGACAAGTCGCAACCGGTGACCCTGGCGCCGGGCTTCGCGCTGCCGGGAACCGACAGCCTGGTCTATGACCGCGATGCCTGGGGCTACACGGTGCAGGCGAACTTTGACTACAACGACGTGTTCAGCGGATGGGACATGTCGGTGCCTGTCACTTTCAGCGCCGCCGCTCACGGCGACAGCTCAATGGTCGGCTCGATCAACGCCGGCCAGAACGATAACCGCGCCAGCATCGGCAGTTCGTGGCGCTACCTGGGCAACTTCACCGTCGAGGCCCGCTACAACGCCTACCTCGGCAATGCCAACAACAGCCCGTTGGCCGACCGCGACAACGTCGCGCTCAACTTCAAGTACCGGTTCTGATTCCCCTGTCGGAGGAGCACAGCATGTCCAGATTCACCCAAACCATATTGAGCACGGCGCTGACCGTCGGCCTGCTCGGCAGTGGCCTGGCCTACGCCAAGGTCAGCCCCGAAGAAGCCAACCGCCTTGGCCAGGACCTGACCCCGATGGGCGCCGAAAAAGCCGGCAACGCCGACGGCAGCATCCCGGCCTGGTCCGGCAAATGGCGCGGCCTGCCACCGGGTCTCAAATACGCCGGTCCCGGCACGCCGTACCCGGATCCGTACGCGGCGGAAAAACCGTTGTTCGTGATCGATTCGAAGAACATGGACAAGTACGCCGACAACCTGACCGATGGCCAGAAAGCGCTGCTCAAGCGTTACCCTGACACCTTCAAGATCCCGGTGTACCCAAGCCATCGCGACTTCCGCCTTGATCAGAAGCTGGAAGACCTGATCAAGAAAAACGCCGTCACTGCCGAACTCGACAATGACAACAACGACACGAAAAACGCCTGGGGTGCCTCGCCGTTCCCGATCCCGAAGAACGGCAGCGAGTTGATGTTCAACCACACCTTGCAGGGGCGTGCCAACACCGAAGAAGCCAACTACGGCCAGGCGGTGATCTACTCCAACAAGGAAAAGGTACTCGAAGAGGTCAACTACAAGATCTTCTCGATCTGGTCGAGCCCGGACAAGACCCTGGAGACCGCTGACGGCGTGCTCACCAACTTCCTGATCACCACCCTGGAACCGGTGCGCAAGAAAGGCGAGATCGTGGTCGGTCACGAATTCATCAACCCGACCGCCTCTCCGCGCCAGGCCTGGCAGTACAGCCCGGGCCAACGCCGGGTACGTCGCGCGCCGACCGTGGGCTACGACTCGCCGACCGGTGCGGGAGGTTTTCGTGTGTACGACGAAGACCGTTTGTTCAACGGTGCGCCAGACCGCTACAACTGGACCATCGTCGGTAAAAAAGAGATCTACATTCCGTACCACAACTACAAGATCGACGACCCGAGCGTGACCTCCGACCAGATCCTGGCCACCACCGGTCACGTCGATCCGCAGTACATGCGCTACGAGAAACACCGCGTCTGGGTGTTGCAGGCCAACCTCAAGGAAGGTGCCCGCCACGTGTACGCCAAGCGCGTGCTGTACCTCGACGAGGACACCTGGTCCGCGACCATGGCCGACAACTACGACAGCCGTGGCCAGTTGTGGCGCACCAACATGCAGACCTCGATCTATGCCTACGAGATACAGCGCTACCACGCTCGCCTCGGGATCTACCACGACCTGATCGCCGGCTCCTACCTGGTTGACCGCATGCTGATCGATCAGAAACCGGCCAAGCTCAATGCCACCGCCTTCACCGAAGACGAATTCACCCCTGGCAACCTGCGCAAACTCGGCACCCGCTAAACTCACCGCGCCCCGACCGAATCATTCGGTCGGGGCGTTGTGCTTTGTAAAATCCGCGCCTCCCACGGAAGACTCCCCATGAACAAACTCCTCACCGGCATCATCGCCATGGCCAGCGTTGGCCTGTCGATGCAAGCCAACGCCCTGAACATCCTGCTGACCAACGACGATGGCTGCCGCGCACCCGGCATCGATGCGATGTACCGCGCCCTGACCACTGCCGGGCACAAGGTCACCCTGGTCGGCCCGTTGAACGACAGCAGCGGCATCAGCGCCGCCAGCGTGGTCGTACCCGGCCAGGCCCTGGCGGTGACCGAACTGGCGCCGGGCCGGTTTTGCGTCGGGCCGCCAGAGGGCTACAGCCCACCTGCCGGCAAGACCTCCGCCATTGGCACGCCTGTGGATGCGGTCAATGTCGGCCTCGATGTGATCCTCAAGGATTCGCCGCCAGACCTGGTGGTGTCCGGCAGCAACTTCGGTGAAAACGTCGGCCCGCTGACGCAGATGTCCGGCACCCTCAACGCCGCCGTGCGCGCCATGTTCAAGGGGATTCCGGCGGTGGCGGTGTCCACGGCCATCGACATGGACCTGATCATCCGCGACCAGCAGGCCGGCTACCGCAAGACCCTCGGCGCCATGGACGACACGGCGCGCTTTGCCGTGAAGGTCATCGAACAGGCGAGCCTGGCCGGTACAGAAGCCAGACAGGCCTGCGCCAGGAACAAACATCAGTGTGATTTGAACGTGCTCGGCCTGCCGGGTGCCAGCGGCCTGAACCTCAACTACCCGCCCCTGAAACCCGATGAAGTCAAAGGCGTGAGCTTTGCGCCTATCGGCAACTGGGACCGCGTGAACTTCACCTCACAGCGCGGCGCCGATGGCGTGGTCCACGTCAACCTGGCCCCGCCGTCGACACCGACCGAAGCCCAGCAAAAGGCCGATGCCTATCAACTGTGGCAAGGCCACGCGGTGATCACCGTGATCGACGGCAACATGACCGCGCCGCAGGCGGTGCAGGATCAGGCGAAGAAGATGTTGCGCGGGATCAAGCCTTAAGCCAACACGGAACCTGTGGAAAATACAAACATGTGGCGAGGGAGCTTGCTCCCGCTCGGGCGCGAAGCGGCCGTAAGATTTTTACGACTGCTGCGCAGCCGAACGGGAGCAAGCTCCCTCGCCACAGGTGTATGTCAATTCAAGTCACGGTTGAAACGGCACGAATTCCGTCACTTCCAGGTCAAACCCGGAAACGGCGGTGTACGGCACCGGCGAACTCATCAGGCGCATTTTGCGCACGTTCTGGTCCCGCAGGATCTGCGCGCCGATGCCCAAAGTCCGTTGCGGAAACTGTGGCGCCCGGTGTTTGCCTCCACTGCGCTGACGCAGTTGTTCGAGCACGCCCTCGGCCGATTCCTTTTGCGCCAGCAGCACCAGCACACCGCTACCGGCCGCCGCGATACTGGCCAGCGAACGTTCCAGGGTCCACTGTTGCGGCCCGCCTTCGCTTTCACAGCCCAGTACGTCACGCAACGTCTCGATGCTTTGCACCCGCACCAGCGCCGGTTGCGTGCTGTCGATCCGGCCCTTGACCAGCGCCAGGTGCAACGAGCCCTGGTAGGTGTCCTGATAGGTGGTCACCTGGAACTCGCCGTGACGGGTTTGCAACGGATATTCGCCGCCGCGCTCGATCGTGCCTTCATGCAGGATGCGGTAGTGAATCAGGTCGGCAATGGTGCCGATCCGCAAGCCATGGCGCTGGGCGAATTCATGCAGCTCGGCACCACGGGCCAGTTCACCGTCCTCGTTGAGAATGCCCACCAGGGTTGCCGCCGGTTGCAGCCCCGCCAGTCGTGTCAGGTCGCAAGCGGCCTCGACATGGCCGGCCCGCTGCATCACGCCACCGGGCAAGGCCTGCACCGGGAAGATATGCCCCGGTTGCACCAGGTCCGTCGGAACGCTGGCCGGGTCGACCGCCACCTGGATCGACCGCGCCCGGTCCGCCGCCGAGATGCCGGTGGACACCCCGGTGGCGGCTTCGATCGAGCGGGTAAAACCCACGCCATGTTGCGCCCGGGAGTTGGGCACCATCAGGTCCAGGCCCAGCGCGCGGCAGCGCTGCTCGGTCAGGGCCAGGCAAATCAGCCCGCGTGCCTGCACTGCCATGAAGGTGACAGCCTCGGCCCCGGCCTGTTCGGCGGCCATCAGTAGCGAGCCTTCGCCGTTGTGCTCGTCGTCGGTGATCACCACCATCCGACCGGCGCCGATGGCCTCGATCAGTTGCGGCACCGTGTTGAAAACCAGGCCGCTCATTTGAGTGCCCCGCGCAAATCGGCGCAAGCTTCTGTCAACGCTTGTGCTGCTGCTTCAACAAACGGCGCCATGCTGATAAAGCCGTGAATCATGCCTTCGTAACGCTGCACGCGCACCGCCACACCGGCTTCGCGCAGGTACTCGGCCAATGCCTCGCCCTCGTCCCGCAGCGGATCGAACCCGGCGGTGAACAATGTGGTCGGCGGCAAGCCTGCCAGGCTCTCGGCGCGCAATGGCGAGGCCAAAGGATCATCCGCCTGCCCGACATCTTGCAGGTACTGCTGCCAGAACCAGCGCATCATCCCGGCGGAAAGCAGATAGCTCTCGGCGAAGTCTTCGAAGGACTGACTGTCGCAACCCGCATCGGTGACCGGGTAAAACAGGCACTGATAACTGATCTTCGGCCCCCCGCGCTGTACCGCCAACTGACTGACCGCCAGCGCCAGATTGCCTCCGGCGCTGTCCCCGGCCACAGCCAGCCGACTGCCATCGACGCGCAGTTCAGCCGCGTGCTCGACCAGCCAGCAGGTCGCCGCATAACAATCGAGGGGTGCCGCCGGGAACGGGTTTTCCGGGGCCAGTCGGTACGCGACCGACACCACCGCCGCTTCGGTCTGGCGAGCCAATGAGCGGCAGAGATTGTCGTGGGTATCGAGATTGCCCATGACAAAGCCGCCGCCATGGAAAAACACCAGCAACGGCAGGTCGGGTTCTTCCGATGGCCGGTACAGCCGTGCGTCCAGTTCACCGTCCGCGCCGGCCACCCGTAGGTCGCGCACCTCGCTCATCGGTTCGCCGGGGATGGCCGGCAGCATATTGTCGGAGAACTGCCGGTACTGAGCGGCATCGACCTGACTGAAATCGGGCTCCGGGATGTCGCGAAACTGCTGGAGAACCCCAGCGATCTGCTTATCGAGCGGCATGGGCATCGTCCTCTACGTCGGCCATTTGAAACTGCGGATTGGTCTCGCCCAGGATGCTTTGTACCCGGCGCTCAAGGGCCGGCTTGAAACCCTTGTGGGGCAGGATCCAGAAGCGTTTTTGCGCGACGGCGGCGAACACTTGCGCGGCCAGTTCCGCCGGGGTCATGCCCTGGCGAATGGTGCTGTCGAGCAGTTGGCTGAAGTCGGATCCGGCGGTGTCCACCACCTGGTTCGACGCCATGATTTCACTGGCCACCGGCCCCGGGCACAGCACCGAAACCGATACCGGCGCACCGATCATGGCGAGTTCGTAATGCAGGGTTTCCGAGAGCGCAACCACGGCCTGCTTGGTCACGTTGTACGGCGCCATCAGCGGGCTGCTGACCAGCCCGGCAAGGGACGCCGTGTTGATCACATGGGCGGCCCGGCCCTGGCTGAGCAACAGCGGCACAAAGGTGCGAATGCCGTTGATCACGCCATTGAGGTTGACGTCCAGCATGCGCTGCCATTGCGCCTCGGTGATTTCCCAGCTGAAGCCGGTTTGCATCACCCCGGCGTTGTTGAACAGCAGGTCGACCCCGCCAAAGTGCTCCACAGCCCGGTCACGCAAGCGCTCGACCTGCGTTACATCACCGACATCGGTAACGCAGGCAATCGCTTGCACACCGCTGGCCTGCAATTCGTCGCACAGGGCTTGCAGGCCCGCTGCATCCCGATCCGCCAGCACCAGGCGAATGCCCAGCGTCGCCGCGTGTTCGGCCAGGCCGCGGCCAATACCACTGGCGGCCCCGGTAATCACCGCTACCGGCCCTTGTTCATTACTCATCGCCAACTCCTGCCATGGGTCCAATGGCGCCAGTAGAGCGGGCCTACTTGAAGCGGCCATCGTCCATTCAGACGATGCCCGCTTTTACAGGGGCGGCAGAATCCCTTACATGCGCCAAACCCGTGATCCCTTGGGAGAATAATAAGATGAGTACCCTGCACCGCATCGAAGCCAAACTGCTGGAAGACCGCTACGCCCGCGGCTGGCATTGCCTGGGCCTGGCCGCGCAATACCGCGACGGCAAGGCCCATCGCCTGGAGGTGTTCGGCACCCGTCTGGTGGCGTTCCAGGGTGAAGACGGCGATCTGCATATTCTTGATGGCTACTGCCCGCACATGGGCGCCGACCTGAGCACCGGTTGCGTTGAAGGCAACTCGATCCGCTGCCCGTTCCACGCCTGGCGCTGGGGCGCCGATGGCGTATGCGATGACATCCCTTATGCCAAGCGCATCCCGCCACGGGCCAAGATCAAAAGCTGGCCGATCATGGAAGAAAACCAGCTGCTGTTCGTCTGGAATGATCCCGAAGGCAACCCGCCACTGCCGGAACAACGCATTCCGCGCATCGACGCCTGCTACAACGACAAATGGGCGGCGTGGGAAGTCGCCGAGCTGCAGATTGGCACCAACTGCCGCGAACTGATCGACAACATCGCCGACATGGCGCACTTCGGCACTGTGCACGGTGCGCCGGTCGAAGAGTTCATCAACATTTTCCAGGGCCATCTGGCCACCCAGATCATGCGCGCCCGCAGTGAACGCCTGTCCGGTGACAGCGTGCTGACCACCGAAGCCACCTACTTCGGCCCGGCCTATCAGATCACCGAAATGAACGGCGCCATGAACGGCCAGCCGATTCACTCGATCCTGCTCAACTGCCACGTGCCGATCGATCTGGACAGCTTCACCCTGCGCTACGGCGTGCTGGTGAAGAAGATCCCGGGGCTCAGCGAAGAGCAGAACCAGGCGATGGCCAAGGCCTACGTCGCGCAGGCCCAGGCAGCCTTCTACGAGGACGTGGCCATCTGGCACAGCAAGACCCGCGTCGATAACCCGCTGCTGTGTGACGGCGACGGTCCGGTCTACCAGTTGCGTCGTTGGTACGAGCAGTTCTATACCGATGTGGAAGCGCTGTCGGCCGACGTTGCCGAACACAAGAAGTTTGTCGTGCGCGCCAGCGAACGGGTCTGACGCCAGCGGCTTTTCGCCCGCCCCGGGCCTGATCGGCAGCCGCCTGTCAGGCCCTGAGCCCAAGCGTTGCAAGGAGTCGATACCGGCGCTTATTCTCGGCCACCGCCAATGCTAATAATAAAAACGGTTTTCCCTATGCAGCAGAGCCTCAGCCTCGATACGTTCAGTGATTTGATCGGCAACCTCTATCAGGGTCCGCTGGAAACCATTCCCTGGGCGACTTTTCTCAATCAGCTCAATGTGCATCTGAACAGCAAGTACGTGACCTTCATCCTGCGTCCGCCCAGCGCCCACGTGGACGGTCTGATGGTCAACACCACCGGCACTTCGACCGAGGCGACCGCGTCGTACAACAAACACTTTTTCAGCCTTGACCCGTTCGTCGACCTGCCCAACCGCCAGGTCGTGACCCTCGCCGAGTTCGTCTCCAACGACGACTGGCAGAATTCCGAGTTCTACAAGAACTTCCTTGAACCTGTGGACGTGTTCCACATCCTCGGTGCCGACATCAACACCGTCGACGGCGCCCAGTGCCGCATTCGTATCAGTCGCGGACGTGACGACAAGCCTTTCGGCAATGAAGAAAAGGCCATGCTCACGCATTTCATTGCGCACCTGGAACGTTCGATCAAGATCCACATGCAACTCAACCGCATCGAAGCCGAACGCAATCTGTACGCCGGCGCGGTGAACCAGATGGCGGTCGGCACGATCATCCTCGACGAGTCCGGCAAGGTCCTGCAGACCAACCAGGTCGCCGACCGGCTGATCCAGGAAAAGGACGGCATCAAACTGGTCAACGATGGCCTGCAGGTCGGTACGGCCCGGGACACCCAAGAGTTCCGACGCCTGGTCAAACAGTCGCTGCTGTCGCAAAAGAGCAGCAACCCGTCGGTGGTCGAAGCCCTGCGCGTGCAGCGGCCGTCCGGCAAAGCGGACCTGGGGATCATCGTGCGCTCGGTGCCATTGACCGACTGGAGCGAAGGCAAACAGTGCCCGACCGTGGTGATTTTCATCAGCGATCCGGAGCAACAGTCCACCGCACCGCAGGAAATCGTCCGCGCACTGTTCGACTTCACCCCGGCGGAAACCCAGCTGGCGATGCTGCTGGCCAACGGCTTGACCCTCGACGAAGCGTCGGAAGAGCTGGGGATCAGCCGCAACACCTCGCGGGCACACCTGCGCTCGACCTTCTCCAAGACCGGCGTGACCCGCCAGACCATGCTCGTGCGCCTGATCCTGCGCAGCGTGGCGACCCTCGGTTAACCCTCAGTGCCGCCCTCGTCCGCTCGGACGATGGCGGCTCCCGTTGTACAGCGCACAGTGTCTTTATCCCAAAGAGGGGACTGCCCCATGCGCAACTGCCCAACCATCCTCAAGACTGAACTGCTGGCGCAAAGCGGCCACTTTCAGATCGAAGCCCTGCACCTGCAATTCAGCAACGGCCAACAGCGGGTCTACGAACGCCTGCGCGGCACCGGTTATCGCTCGGTGATGCTGGTGGCGATGCCTGATCCTGCGCATGTGCTGCTGGTGCGCGAATACGCGGTCGGTGTGGAAAAAACCATTCTCGGCCTGCCCAAGGGCGGCGCCGAGCCCGATGAAGACTATTTGCAGGCGGCGCAGCGCGAACTGAGCGAAGAAGTCGGAATGCGCGCAGCACGCCTCACCGAGCTGGGCGAGCTGACACTGGCACCCGGGCACTTGTGCCATCGCTACCGAGTGGTGCTGGCCGAAGAGCTGAGCCCCTGCCAACTGCAAGGCGACGAACCCGAACCCCTGGAATGCCTGCGCGTGCCTCTGGCACAGATCCCCGAACTGGTGGCCCGTGGTGAACTGCATGAAGCCCGGGCGATTGCGGCGCTGTTCATGGCCATGGGCGCCCTCGCCCGCCGCGACTGATGCCAGTCTCGAATGACTCGCCACAATTGATCACAGAACAATGGAATGTCATCAGCTAGTCCATTCGGACGAAGTCAGTCGCGAACCGCCGCCATAACCTGTCTCTACAACAATAAAACCGTGTCGAGACTCATCATGCGCAAAACTACTTGTGCTCTGTTCATCATCCTCTGTGCGGGTGCTTCCACCAGTCTGTGCCAGCTGTTCAAGAACGAAGCCTACCGACCGACCACCGCCTACTTCAGCTGTTCGAGCACGGCGATCAATTGCTATCCGCCCGTGGTGCGCAACCTGCTGCCTTGAGCACAGTTTCCACCGGCCATAAAAAAACCACCGGATCGGTGGTTTTTTTATGGCCGCAATAATCAGGTAGGCAGTACACCCCTGGCCCGCGACAGGGTCAGCGCCAGGTCTTCGATCATGTCCTCCTGGCCACCCACGGTTCCGCGTCGGCCCAGCTCCACCAGCAGCTCGCGAGCAGCGATGCCGTACTTCTGCTCGGCACGTTTGGCGAACAGCAGGAACGAGCTGTAGACCCCGGCGTAACCGAGGGTCAGTGCATCGCGGTCGAGGCGGATCGGCTGGTCCATCATCGGCACCACCAGGTCTTCGGCCACGTCCATGATCTTGTACAGGTCAACACCGCTGTTGACGCCCATGCGCTCCAGCACCGCGACAAACACTTCCAGCGGCGTATTGCCCGCCCCCGCACCAAGACCCGCAACCGAGCCGTCGATGCGCGCAGCACCGGCCTCGATGGCGGCCAGGGAGTTGGCGATGGCCATACCCATGTTGTGGTGGCCGTGGAAACCGACTTCGGTCCCGGCGTTCAGGCCGGCACGCAGGGCCCCGATCTTTTGCGTCACTTCATCGGACAGCATGTAGCCGGCCGAGTCGGTGCAGTAGATGCAATTGGCGCCGTAGCTTTCCATCAGACGCGCCTGCTCCAGCAGCTTCTCCGGGCTGACCATGTGCGCCATCATCAGGAAGCCGACGGTGTCCAGGCCCATCTTCGCCGACATGCCGATGTGCTGGCCGGACACGTCCGCTTCGGTGCAGTGGGTCGCCACACGAATGGTCGACACGCCGTGTTCATGGGCCATTTTCAGGTGATCGAGGGTACCGATCCCCGGCAACAACAGGGCCGAGACCTTGGCCTGTTTCATCTGCGGGATCACCGCGGAGAAATACTCCTCGTCACTGTGGGCCGGGAAGCCGTAGTTCAGGGAAGCGCCGCCCAGGCCATCGCCGTGGGTGATTTCGATCAGCGGCACACCGGCCGCATCGAGGCCGGTGGCCACCGAAACCATTTGTTCAATGCTGATCTGGTGCTGTTTGGCGTGCATGCCGTCGCGCAGGCTCATGTCATGCAGACGGACGCTCTTACCTTGCAAATTCATCGGGATTCTCCACTCAACGGGCAGGCAGTTGCAGGGTGCCCTTGTGGGCTTCTTCGGCGAACATCTCGGCTGTGCGCAAACCGGCGGCAGTCATGATGTCGAGGTTGCCGGCGGACTTGGGCAGGAAATCGCCGAGGCCTTCGACCTCGATGAAAATCGACACCTTGCGCCCGTCGAACACCGGCCCGTTGATCAACTTGTAGCCCGGCACATAGCGCTGAACTTCGCGGACCATCTCCAGCACCGAGGTGCGGATCGCATCCTGGTTCGGCTCGTCATCGGTCAGGCAGTGGATGGTGTCGCGCATCATCAACGGCGGCTCGGCCGGGTTGATCACGATGATCGCCTTGCCGCGTCGGGCGCCGCCGATCTTCTCCACCGCACCGGCGGTGGTGCGGGTGAACTCGTCGATGTTCTGCCGTGTGCCCGGACCAACCGAACCGGAGGACACCGTGGCGACGATTTCGCCGTAGCTCACCGGTTGCACCCGCGAAACCGCCGCCACCATCGGGATGGTCGCCTGGCCACCGCAGGTGACCATGTTGACGTTCATCGCCAGGCTCGACGCGTGCTCCTTGAGGTTGACCGGCGGCACGCAGAACGGGCCGATGGCCGCTGGCGTGAGGTCGATCATGATCACCCCCAGCTCGTTGAGCTTGCGGCTGTTTTCCGCATGCACGTAGGCCGAGGTGGCATCGAAGGCGATGCGAATGTCATCGTCGAGCACGTGGGGCAGCAAGCCGTCGACACCACCGGCGGTGGTTTTGATGCCCATTTCCCGAGCACGTTTCAGTCCTTCGGATTCAGGGTCGACACCCACCATCCACACCGGCTCGATCCATTCCGATCGGCACATTTTCATCAGCAGATCGGTGCCGATGTTGCCCGGGCCGATAATGGCCGCTCTGAGTTTTTTGCTCATTAGGTTAAAACTCCAAAAGTCAGGCGCAGAAAGACACCCGGGCACTGCCCAGGCCATCAATGGTCAGTTCAAAACGGTCGCCGGCACGAGCCGGTTCCAGCGGCACCAGCGAGCCGGACAGAATGATTTCCCCGGCCTTGAACGGAATGCCGAAGGCGCCCAGGGTGTTGGCCAGCCAGGCCACGGCGGTCAGCGGATTGCCCTGCACCGCCGAACCCAGGCCTTCGCTCAAGGGCTCGCCATTCTTGAACACACGCATGCGCAAGTTCGGCAGGTCCAGCTCGCGCGGGTCGACCTGGCTGTCGCCCAGCACGAACACACCGCAGGAGGCGTTGTCAGCGACGGTGTCCTGGATGCGAATGCGCCAGTCGTGAATCCGCGAGTCAACGATCTCGAAGCACGGCATCACGTACTCAGTGGCGGCCAGCACGTCGGCTTCAGTGATACCGGGGCCGACCAGATCATGCTTGAGCTTGAAGGCGATCTCGCCTTCGGCACGGGGCTGGATCAGTTTGTTGGCGGACAGGGAAATTTGCGCATCGTCATCGAACGACATCTGCCGCGTGATGAAGCCGAAATCCGGCTGATGCACGTTGAGCATCTGCTGCACCGCCGCCGAGGTCACGCCGATTTTCTTGCCGACGATCTGGTCACCGGCCGCCACCCGACGCTCAATGGCGTACAGGGAAATGTGATAGGCGTCTTCGATGCTGATCGACGGCCAGCGCTCGGTCAGCGGCGCCAGGGTGGAGCCGCTGAGCAGCGCCTGATAAAGCTCTTCGCCGAACTCACGGCGCAATTGCACGCTCATCCGCGGGCCTCCTGAAGAAACGCCAGGCACTGGCGGTTGAAAAAGTCACGGTGTTCGACCTGGACCCAATGCCCGCACTCGCTGAGCATCACGAAACGGATGCCGGAGCAGTTTTCAAGCATGGTCTGGGCACCGGAGGACGGGCAGAACTTGTCGTTCATGCCCCAGAAACCGAGGATTGGGCACTGCAACTCGCCCAGGCGCGACGTCATGTTCGGCACCTGCATGGTCGACAGCACGCACACCGGCTGCTGTTGCACCACGGCCACGCGCTCGTTGACCGTTTCATCGCTGATCAGGCTTTCATCGAACAGTTGCAGGGCCAGCAGGCGACGCATGCCCGCTGCGTCGTTCAGTTCACCTTTGGCGAAGGCCGCGCCCATTTTCTGGATGCCTTCCATCTGCAGGTAATACTGTTCCTTTTCCATCAGGCCACCGGGCGCCATCAGCACCAGACGGCTGACACGCTGCGGTTGGTCGAGGGCCAGTTTGATCGCGATCGCGCCGCCCAGGGAGTTGCCGACCAGCACACAACGCTGGATGTCGAGGGCATCGAGCAAACCGCTCAACGCTGCGACAAAGAAGTCCAGGGTGTAGAGGGTGTCGGGCTTGTCCGAAGCGCCGTAGCCCGGCAGATCCGGGACGATCACCCGGTAACCGGCCTCGGCGAACACCGGGTAGCTCTGCTTGAAGTTGCTGTGACCGCTGGCGCCTGGCCCGCTGCCATGGATGAAAATCACCGGCTCGCCGTTGCCGGTGTCTTGCCCGCCGATGTCTTTGTAGTGCAGCTGCAAACCATCCGGCAGCGTAACGAAGTGCCCTTGCGCTGAAGCGCCCATAAGGTGTCCTCCCGGCCTGTTGTTGTAGCGGGATTATTCCGAGGGGCCGAGTCGCCAACATCGTCCGACAGGACTACGCCCCTGCAGGAGCGAGCTTGCTCGCGAAAAACGTCAGGACACCGCAGGGCATCAGGTTTTACGCATTATCGTTGACGTCCATCGCGAGCAAGCTCGCTCCTACAGTTTCTAGTCTCATCGGACGTTGGCCTACAAAGACGGTCGACCTAGCATCGATAGCATTCCCGAGCGACAAAAAGAGAATTCCCATGCTTGATCCGATGGACTTTCGCGGCAAAGTGGTACTGGTCACCGGCGGTGGCAAAGGTGTGGGTCGCGGCATCAGCCAGCGCTTCCTGGACTGTGGCGCCGAGGTGGTGATTTGCGGTCGCGAAGCCCCACAAACCTTGCCTGCCAGCGCCGGGCGCGAGGCGCTGTTCGTGCCCTGCGACCTGCGGGATGTCGAGCAATCCGGGCGCTTGATCACACAAATCGTCGAGCGCTTCGGTCGTCTCGACGTGCTGATCAACAACGCCGGCGGTTCGCCGAATGCCGACGCCGCGACAGCCTCACCGCGTTTCAGCGAGGCAATCATCCGATTAAACCTGATCGCGCCACTGAACCTGTGCCAGCAGGCCAACCAGGTGATGCAGGCCCAGGCCGACGGCGGTGCGATCATCAACATCTGCAGCGTCAGCGCCACCCGCCCTTCCCCCGGCACCGCCGCTTACGGCGCGGCCAAGGCCGGTCTGCTGAACCTGACCACCTCGCTGGCGGTGGAATGGGCGCCGAAGGTGCGGGTCAACGCAGTGACCGCCGGGCTGATTCTCACCGAGCAGTCGGCCATGCATTATGGTGACGACGCGGGCATAGCCCGGGTGGCAGCGACCATTCCATTGCAACGTCTGGCGACCCCGGAAGATATTGGCGACACCTGCCTGTACCTGGCCTCGAAGCTGGCCCGTTACGTCAGCGGCGCGGACATCGCGGTGCATGGCGCGGGCGAACGCCCGGCGTTTCTCGACGCGGCCCAATCCCATTCATAAGAGGAGCTTTGACATGCCCGTAGCCAGCCACAGCGTTGTGCTGAACCTCACGCAACAAGCCGCCTGGGCCAAACTGCGCGACCTGAGCCTGGCCCCGCACTACGTGCCGGGCCTGACCGGTTGCCAGTTTCATCCCGGCGTGCAGGAAGGCCTGGGCGCCAGCCGCCGGGTGTTGCGCAAGGGCGGTCAGTATCTGGATGAAAGCGTGGTGCAGTGGCGGGAAGGCACGGGGTTCGTGCTGCGGTTGCACAAGGGCGGCAATGACTCGCCCTTTCCGTTTCGCGAGGCGAGTTTCAGTTATGCCTTGCAGCCGGAGGGGGATGTGACCCGCATCACCCTGCAAATGAGATACAGCCTGCGCGGTGGCAGGCTGTTTGAAAGGTTGCTGGCCAAGGCCTTCAACAAGGTCGTGCAGCAGATTGCCGAGAACCTCAAGGCCTTCTACGAAACCGGCCGGACACAGAATCCCGACCGGATCGAAACCCGCCTTCAGGAGCGCGCCACTTCCGAGTGAGCGGTAAAACGGGTGGCGACGATCTTCCATTGGCCGGCGATACGCTGGTAACGGTCCTGATAGAACCCACCCAACTGCCGCGTCGCCCCGCTCTCGCCATCCAGGTTGAAATACCACAGGGCCCAACGGCCCTGGGCCTGATCCTCGTTCAGCACTTCGATTTCCGGGTTGGCGCCGTGATGCAGGTCGATCACCCGCTGATGGCAAGCCAGTTCGCGATACAGCGCGACAAAACTGTCGCGCTCGCGAAAGACCCCCAACGGTCCGTAATCGATCAGCACTTCACCTTCGGCAAAGCAGTCGGCGATCACCTCGACCTGCTTGAGATCGCAGGCGTTGAGGTAGCGATGCTTGAGCTGGCGGATCTCCTCCAGCGCTTCCAGGCGGGCGATCCGCTGCTCCAGATTCATACTGCACCTCGCGCTGTCACGTTGACCTCACTCCAGAAGGCTTTCATCGAACGGACTTTGCCGTCGGCATCGAACTCCATCACGTCGATCACATGCAGCGAGCACGGTTGCCCGCCCCACTCCATGTCGACCCGGAACGGCATCGCGCCGCAACCGTTGAGTGTCGCGCGCACCGGGCCGGTCTGGGTTGCGGAGACTTTCATCGCCCCCAGCCCTTCACGGTAAAAGCGCGCGATGGCGTCGATGCCCTGCAACGGCGCGTGGCCGACCGGGTCTTCAACGGTGGCGTCCTTGGCGTAAAGCGCGAGGATGCCCTCGATGTCGCTGGCATCCACCAGCTCCACATAACGCGCCATGGTCGCCTGAATCTGTTGAGCGCTGATCATTCAGACCACCTCGAACAGCGCAGCAGCGCCCATGCCGCCACCGATGCACATGCTCACCACCACATAACGCAAACCGCGACGCTGGCCTTCGACCAACGCGTGGCCGACCATCCGCGCACCGGACATGCCGAACGGATGGCCGATGGAGATCGCCCCGCCGTTGACGTTCAGGCGCTCGGCCGGAATGCCCAGGGTGTCGCGGCAGTACAGCACCTGACAGGCGAACGCTTCGTTCAACTCCCAGAGGCCGATGTGGTCCATGGTCAGGCCGTGGCGCTTGAGCAGCTTGGGGATGGCGTACACCGGGCCGATGCCCATCTCGTCGGAATTGCAGCCGGCGACAGCCATGCCGCGATAGATCCCCAGCGGTTCCAGGCCACGCTTCTCGGCCATTTTGGCGCTCATCAACACCGAGGCCGATGCACCGTCGGACAACTGCGAGGCATTGCCGGCGGTGATGAAACGCCCCTTGTCGCTCCACTGACCGCCCGGCCACACCGGCTCCAGCGCCTTCAGGCTCTGGAGGGTGGTGTCGATACGGTTGCACTCGTCGCGCAGCAAGGTGACGGTTTCATAACTGGTTTCGCCGGTGGCCTTGTCGAACAGTGCCTTGCGGCTGGCCAGCGGCGCCAGTTCACGGTCGAAGCGCCCGGCACTCTGGGCCTGCGCGGTGCGCAGCTGGCTCTGGTAGCTGTATTCGTCCTGCTCGTCGCGGGAGATGCCGTAGCGCGCGGAAACGATCTCGGCGGTTTCGATCATCGGGATATAGGCGTGCGGATCCAGCTCGATCACCGAACCCGACTGGTTGCGATACAGGTTCTTGTGCTTGTTCTGCACCAGGGAAATCGACTCCAGGCCACCGGCCACGGCGATGTCGATTTCGTCGCACATGATGCCTTTGGCGGCCATGGCGATACTCATCAGGCCCGACGAGCACTGGCGCTCGACAGCCATCCCGGCAACCGACGCCGGCAAGCCGCCGGCAATCGCGCACAGGCGACCCAGGTTATAGGACTGGGTGCCCTGCTGCGCCGCGGCGCCGATGATCACGTCGTCCACTTCACCCGGCTCGATGCCGGCACGGCGCACGGCTTCGCGCACCACATGGCCGCCCAGTTGCGGCGCTTCGGTGTCATTGAACGCACCGCGAAAGGCTTTGCCGATCGGAGTGCGGGCGGTGGAAACGATGACGGCTTCTTTCATGCTGGATTCCTCGAAAATGCTGTTGAAGGTCAGGCCGGGTAATAGCGACTGATGGTGTCGACCACACAGCCGGGACGTTCCTCGCCGTCGATTTCGACGCTGACGCGGATGGTCGCCTGTACGCCGCCCTTCACTTCCTCGACCGCGATCAGTTGCGCACTGCCGCGCACCCGCGAACCGACGCGCACCACCGAGGGGAAGCGCACCCGCTCACAGCCGTAATTGACGCCCATGGCCAGGCCACGGACTTCGACGATCTGC
The DNA here is from genome assembly GCF_019947365.1 of Pseudomonas sp. GL-R-26. Classification (NCBI taxonomy): domain Bacteria; kingdom Pseudomonadati; phylum Pseudomonadota; class Gammaproteobacteria; order Pseudomonadales; family Pseudomonadaceae; genus Pseudomonas; species Pseudomonas sp. GL-R-26. The sequence continues at coordinate 28,133 of NZ_JAGYGI010000006.1, forward strand.
GGCAAGAACAGATTGACCAGCGAAAGGCTCAGGTAGCCATGGGCAATGCAGGCGCCAAACGGGCCGCTGGCGGCCTTGACCGGATCGACGTGAATCCACTGGTGATCACCGGTGGCGTCGGCAAACAGATTGATTCGGTCCTGTTCCAGCAGCAGCCAGTCACTGGCGCCAAGCGATTCGCCCACGGCGTCGAACAAGGCCATCGGCGTGTCAAAAATACGTGGCATGGTCACGCCCTCTGGCTGGACACCGACAACACTTCGCCGGTCATGTAGGAGCTGTAGTCGCTGGCCAGGAACATCATCACGTTGGCCACTTCCCAGACTTCGGCGGCACGACCGAACGCTTCGTTGGCGGCCAGTTGATCGAGCACCGCCTGGGGCGCGGATTTGCGCAGGAAATCGTGCAGGGCAATGCTCGGGCTGACCGCGTTGATACGGATGCCGTAGTCGGCGGCTTCGACCGCTGCGCAGCGGGTCAGCGCCATCACGCCAGCCTTGGCGGCGGCGTAGTGCGCCTGCTCTTTCTGCGCGCGCCAGCCCAGTACCGAGGCGTTGTTGACGATGACTCCAGCACGACGCTCCATCATCTTCGGCAGCATGGCGCGGGTCATGCGCATGGTGCCGGTGAGCGTTACGTCGATGACCCGATTCCACTCTTCGTCGGCCATGTCCACCAGCAACCGCGAGCCACCGAGGCCCGCGTTGTTGATCAGCACATCGACGCCTTGCAGGTCACGCTCGGCGCAGGCGATCAGTTGCTGCACCTGGGCTTCGTCGGCAACGTTGCAGACCTGGCCGAAGACCTGCTGCAGCCCGGTAGTTTCGCGGATTTTCAGCACCGCTTCGGCCAACCGACCTTCATGGATATCGCTGATCATCAGCGCACGACAGCCTTCTTCGGCGGCACGCACGGCGGCGGAAAAACCGATCCCGGCACCGGCGGCGGCGGTGATCAGTACCGACTTGCCGCGCAGCAGACCGCGACCTTCAACATATTGAGGTACAGACATGAACTCTCTCCTTTCAGGCGCGCGGACGCGGCTCTTTGGGCATGCCCAAGGCACGCTCGGCGATGATGTTGCGCTGGATTTCGTTGCTGCCGCCGTAGAGGGTGTCGGCGCGGCTGAACAGGTACAGCGACTGCAAACGGGTCAGTTGGTAAGGTCCGGCTTCGAGCAATTCCGCCTCGGCGCCGAGGACGTCCATCGCCAACTTGCCGAGGCTGGCGTGCCAGGTCGACCAGAACAGCTTGTAGATGGTTGCCTCTTTGCGCAGCGAACCGTCCTGGCTACCCGAGAGCATGCGCAACGAGTTGTAGCGCATGATCCGCAGCCCGCTCCAGGCTTCGGCCAGGCGCTGACGCAGTATCGGGTCGCGGTCGGCGCCGTTGGCCTTGGCGATGGCGATGATTTCGTTGAGTTCGTTCTGGAACTGCATCTGCTGGCCGAGGGTGGAGACACCCCGCTCGAAACCCAGCAGCGCCATGGCGATCTTCCAGCCTTCGCCCGGCGCGCCGATGATGTTGGTGGCGTCGGTTCGGGCATCGTCGAAGAACACTTCGTTGAATTCCGAGGTGCCGGTCAGTTGCTCGATCGGCCGTACGGTGATTTCTGTCTGGGCCATGGGCACCAGCAGGAAAGACAGACCGCGATGGCCGACGCTGCCCGGTTCGGTGCGGGCGATGACAAAGCACCAATCCGATTCGTGGGCCAGCGAGGTCCAGACTTTCTGGCCATTGATGATCCAACTGCCGGTGGCTTCATCCAGCGTTGCGCGGGTCTTGACGTTGGCCAGGTCGGAACCGGCGCCCGGCTCTGAATAGCCCTGGCACCAGAACGACGTACCGCTGACGATCCCCGGCAAAAAGCGCTGCTGCTGTTCGACCGTACCGAACGCGGCGATGGTCGGCCCGGCCAGGCCTTCGCCGATGTGCCCCATGCGGCCGGGACCGCCCGCGCGGGCGTATTCCTCGTTGAAGATCACCTGTTCGGTGATCGACAAGCCGCGCCCGCCATGCTCCGGCGCCCAGCCGACGCAGGTCCAGCCACCTTCGGCGAGCTTGCGCTCCCAGGCTTTGCGCTCTTCGGGAAACATGTGCTCATCGCCCGGTCCACCGCGAAAACGCAAGGCTTCGAACTCGCCGCAGAGGTTGGCGCTCATCCAGTCGGCGACTTCCCGACGGAAGCGTTCGTCCTGCTCGCTGAAACTGATTTTCATGGCTGCTCTCCCAGAATCACCGAAGCAATGCGCTCGCGATGCCAGGCCGGTAGCCCGAGGAAACTCTCGCTGGCACGGGCGCGTTTGAAGTAGAGGTGCGGGTCGTATTCCCAGGTGAAACCGACGCCACCATGCAACTGGATCGATTCGGACGCGCAATGGAAGTAGGTCTCGGAGCACTGCGCCTTGGCCAGCGCCGCCGCCAGCGGCAGTTCGGCCGCGACCTGGGGATCACCCTGGGGATCGAGGACTTCCTGGGCCACGCACGCGGCGTAATAACTGGCCGAACGGGCGCATTCGACTTGCAGCATCATGTCGGCGGCGCGGTGCTTGAGGGCCTGGAAACTGGCAATCGGGCGACCGAACTGCTGGCGCTCCTGCATGTAGGCCACGCTGAGGTCGAGCACCTGCTGCGCGCCGCCGGTCTGTTCGGCAGCCAGGCCGATGCAGGCCAGTTGCAGAACTCGCTCAAGGTGCGACCAGCCGTTGCCGAACTCACCCAGCAGGCAGTCGGCTTCAAGGTACAGGCCCTTGAGCTGGATCCGCGCCTGACGCCGGGTCTGGTCCATGGTCGGCAACATCTGCCGTTCGATGCCTGCGCGGACGGCGCTCACGGCAAACAGGCTGATGCCCGTTTCGCCAGTGGTTCCGGGTTGTCGTGCGGCAATGATCAACAGGTCGGCGCCATGGCCGTCGAGCACATGCTTGAGGGTACCGTCGAGGACGAACCCGTCGCCTTCAGCCACCACCGTTGCCTGGACATCGTCGGCGGACCAGCCGTTGGCACTGCTGAACGCCAGGGTCGCGGTCACGCTGCCGTCGGCAATCGACGGCAACCAACGCTGCTTCTGTTCATCATTGGCCGCCAGCAACAGCGCAGGGGTGGCCATGCAGGCGGTGGCGAAAAACGGCGAGCACAGCAAACGCCGGCCCATCTGTTCCAGCAGGATCGTCAGCTCGACAAAGCCGAGGCCCAGGCCACCATAGGTTTCGGGGATATGAATCGCTGGCCAGTACATTTCCTGGCACAGACGCTGCCAGAGGGCTTCGTCGAAACCCCGCTCACTGACCATTGCCGCGCGCACGGCGGCAGAATCCGAGACATCGGCGAGGAAGCCCTCGGCCGATGCGCGGATCATTTCCTGTTCGTCGCTGAATGCAAACTCCATCGCGGCGCCTTCTGCTCGTTTGGCGGGGCGCGCGTGGCGCAACACCCCTTTGAGCATGAAGTTTGGCGCCGGCCGGACGCGGCAGAATCGTTAGCCCTGCCTAGTCCGAACGGGTGTTGTGCTGCGGTGACTGTTCGGCCGGGAAGCCGATCAGCGGCAATCTCCACCCATGCGCACCAGCAGCGCCGCACGGTGCGGTTTGAGGTACGGGTTGACTTCACCGACCTGGCACGACGCCAGGTTCTGTAGTTCCGGTGCGAGGGGTTCTTGCACAAACAGCAACCCCGCCGGACGGGACTCGGACTGCAACTGCGCCACTGTCAGTGGCGCCACTGGCCGGCCCATGTAGTAGACCAGACGGATATCCGGCTCACCGAGGGTATAAGCCTTCTGACCCGGTTGCCCATTAGCCAGCGTGGCGACCTGCTCAAGACCACCGAACCGGTGCGACAATACCCGCGCTTCGACGAACATGTAGAACACCACAAAACCGGCCAGCATCACGTAGGGCACAACGGCCAGGACCGTGCGCCAGCGCCCCTTCAGGTCGTCGAGCAGCGCCGACCAGTGCATCGCCAGCAGCAACGCCATCGACGGATAGACTGGCAACAGGTATTTGCCGTGTTTTTCAGTAAACAAGGAAAACACCAGCAGCGGCAGCAAACTGCAAATCAGCAACATGCCCGCCTCGCGGCGCGAGCGGATCATTGCCCAGAACTTGCGCGGTTGCACGAATGCGATCAGCCAGAACGGGAAGAAATCCCCGGCCAGGTACAACAGGTACGCATACCAGGCCTCGGCACCCTGCCCGTCGATCTTCTTCACGATGTCTTCGCTGATGATCGAGGCCCAGATGCCCCAGCCCTGGTTCACAGACACCGCCACGTACCAGGAACCGCCCAGCACCAGGGCAATCAGCCAGCCCCAACCGTCGCACAGATAAGCCTTGGCCCGGGCATCGCGGTAGATCAAGGCATAGGCCAGGATCGGCGCCGTCACCCACAACAGGCAAACCGGCCCTTTGGTCAGCAACGCGCAACCCAGCAGCACGTAGCTCAACCGACTCCACAAGACCCGACCTTGCAGGAAGATGAACTGCCAGGCCGCCAGCAGCGCACCGAAGCACAGCAGGGTCAGCAACATCTCGATTTCCGAGCGTCGTGCGAACAGGCTGAAGGCGCCGTTCGCGGCCAGGAACACCACGGCGAACAGTCCGACCTGCCGCCCCGCCTGCCGAACGCCGTACAGATAGGTGCCAACACAGCACAAGGCGGCAGCCAGCGCCGAAGGCAGGCGCACGCTCCACTCGGACAAGCTGCCCAGCACCGCCGTTGAAACCAGACCGGCCCAATAGAAAAACGGCGGCTTGGACAAGTACAAGTCGCCGTTCATGTAAGGCAGCAGCCAATTGCCTGCCTCTCGCATTTCGCGCACGGTAACGGCGCGGCGGGCCTCGTTGACACTGAGGAACGGCACGCTGCCCAGCCCCCAGAAAAACAGCAACGCAACCGCGATGGCCACGAGCAACGTAATGTATCGGGTCGATAACGATCCGGGCATGACCTACTCCTTCAGGTGTTTGCTTTTTGCGATCAGCTGCAAGTTGCGAAAATAAACGAGAGAGCCAAAGGCCTGTCCGGCGATGAACACCGGGTCTTCACGGTAAATGGCATAGGCGAGCAACAAGGTGCTGCCGACGATGCTCAGGTACCAGAAGCTCACCGGGATCACGCTGCGTTTCTTGTATTCGCTGTACAGCCACTGCAGGACAAACCGCCCGGTAAAGGCGATCTGCCCGACAAAACCGACGATCAGCCAAAGGGCTTCGCGGGAGAGATTCATCCTTTGATCTCCTGGGCGATGGTGTTCAGCCGCGTGCGCTTGATCAGCCACCAGACACCGAACAAATCGAGAATGCCGACCAGCGCGCGGTCGATGTTGCCGTATTTCGAGACCCCGGCCGTGCGCGGTCGGTGGTTGACCGGGTGCACGATCATGCGCCCGTTATGGCGCTGGATCAGCGCCGGAATGTAGCGATGCATGTGGTCGAAGTACGGCAGGCGCAAGAACGCCGCGCGCTCGATCAGCTTCAGGCCGCAACCGGTGTCCGGGGTGGCGTCCTTGAGCAGGCGGCGGCGCAGGTTGTTGGCGAACCGCGAGGCGTAGCGTTTGCTTGCGGTGTCGCGGCGATTGACCCGATGCCCGGCGACCAGTTGCACATCGACCTTGCCCGGTTCGCCGCGCACCAGCGCCAGCATGCCGGGAATGTCCGCCGGGTCGTTCTGGCCGTCGCCATCGAGGGTCGCCAGCCACTGTCCGCGGGCCTCACGGGCGGCGTGGTACAGCGAGGTGCTCTGCCCCAGCGAACGTTCGTGATGCAGGATGCGCAGGGTGTTCAAGCCGTCGTGGCGGATCTGCCGCAATTCCTGCAGGGTTGCGTCGGTGCTGCCATCGTCGACGACGATGATTTCGTACGATTCAGCGGCCAATGCGACGCGAATTTCCTCAAGCAGCGGCTTGAGGTTGTTCGCTTCATTCTTGGCGGGGATCAGTACGGATACAAAAATGTCTTGGCTCATGGAGTCACTCTCGCCTTTATTGGATTTCTTTTATCAGAGGCGAATCAAGGTGTCGTACACCGGCCGACTCGATGCAGGGTTCAGCTATTCAGGACGATGGCGCCAACAATACCCCGCCCTTTGGACGCACTCGCGCGCGCCCCGCATACGGTGCCCGGCCATTTGTAAAAATGGCGTTAAGATTTCATACACTTTTTGTCATCATTCACTTGATGGCGCAACGAATTCGGTTGCCATTGGCGCTTGCCCATCTAAAGTGCACTCACGCGAGTGAAAAACATGAATCGGGTAAGGATGCAGAACCATGAGCACTGAGCAAGAGACGACTTTAGACGAGCAGCGGCTCGACAGTACGGAAATCCGCATTCTGGGCTCGTTGATCGAGAAACAGGCCACCAGCCCGGAAACCTATCCCCTGACCCTCAATGCCCTGGTGATTGCCTGCAACCAGAAAACCAGCCGCGAGCCGGTGATGAACCTCACACCAGGCCAGGTCGGCCATAGCCTGCGCGTCCTCGAAGGACACGGTTTCGCCAGACTGGTGATGGGCAGCCGCGCCGACCGCTGGGAACACAAGGTCGACAAGGCTCTGGAACTGGTGCCGGCGCAGGTCATCCTGACCGGGCTGATGTTTCTGCGCGGCCCGCAGACCGTCAATGAACTGCTGACCCGCAGCGGCCGCATGCATGAGTTCGAAGATGCCGAACAGGTGGTGCATCAACTCGAACGCCTGATTGCCCGGGGCCTGGCCGTACTGATTCCGCGTCAGGCCGGCCAGCGCGAAGATCGTTACACGCACGCCCTGGGCGACCCGGCGGATATCGAAGCGATCATGGCTGCAAGGAACAACCCGGCCGAACGTGGCAGCAGCGGGGTTTCGGTTGAACGGATCGAAGAGCTGGAAGCGCGGATTGCGGCGCTGGAAGAGCGTTTGGCACGACTGGAATGACTTCTTAACTTTCAAAGATGCCCACTGTGGCGAGGGAGCTTGCTCCCGCTGGGCTGCGAAGCGGCCCCGAAAAGGGGACTGCTTCGCACTCCAGCGGGAGCAAGCTCCCTCGCCACAAAAGTATCCGTCATCCTGTACCGCTACTCGCCGTCCCAGTAATCCACCCCATCGGCTTGCCGGGCAACGGCAACAAAGCCTGACGCATTACCCTCGGCATCCACCTTGAAGTCATCCATCACGGCGTATTTACCGGAATCCGGGTATTCACAGATCTCCGGCGATTGCTGGGTGCTGACGGCCAGGTACCGCAACTCGCCGTTACTGGTATTGATGATCTGATGCGCCTTTTCAGGCCCGCCCGGTGGACAAGCGATCACATCACCGGCGCGGATCGGAAAACGTTCGGTTCCCAGGCGAACCTCCCCTTCCCCGGCCACGACGTAGAACATTTCCTCATTGACCCGATGACTGTGGAACGGGCTGCCGCGCATGCCTGGCTCCAGCACATACAGGCGATAACCCAGCTTTTGTGCCCCCAGTTGCTGACCGACGCGGGCCAGGCGCTGTTGGTAGCGACCGGCGGTTTCACCGCTCGGCGCAAACGCTTCGGGCAGCGGTTCAAGTTCGACTGAATTCAGGTTGAGAATGGGGGGATGCATGGACACCTCCTAGCTGCGGGCAAACGCCACGGCCTTCTGGAATTGCTCATCCGTTGGCCGCACGCCGGTATAGAGCACAAATTGCTCCAATGCCTGGATCGCGATCACTTCCAGCCCGGTGATGACCCGCTTGCCTTCGGCACGAGCACGCATGATCAGCGGAGTTTCGGAGGGAATCGCCACCACATCGAAGACAGTGTCCGCTTTTTCGATCACGTCAGGCTCAAAGGCCAGTTGCTCGGCCTCCGGCCCCCCCGTCATGCCGATCGGGGTGACGTTGACCAGCATTTGCGGGCGACGACTCCCCAGCTCGGCCTGCCACTCATACCCCAACGACTGCGCCAGTGCCTGTCCGGCGCGCTCGTTGCGGGCCACGATCAGGCCGCTTTCATAGCCGCCATCGCGCAAGGCGCTCGCCACGGCCTTGGCCATGCCGCCACTGCCGCGCAAGGCAAAGGTCGAGTCCTTGGGCACCTGGTGTTTTTCCAGCAACTGGGCAACGGCGATGTAGTCGGTGTTGTAGGCTTTGAGATGACCGTCGGTGTTGACGATGGTGTTGATCGATTGAATGGCGGCGGCCGATGCGTCGAGTTCATCCACCAGGGCAATGCAGGCTTCCTTGAACGGCATCGACACGCCACAGCCACGAATGCGCAGGGCGCGAATGCCGACAACGGCACCCGGCAGGTCCTGGCTGGCAAAGGCCTTGTAGTAGAAATTCAGGCCCAGCTGTTCATACAGATGATTGTGAAAACGCAGACCAAAGTTCCCGGGGCGTCCTGAAAGGGACATGCACAGCTGGGTGTCTTTGTTGGGGTTCATCTGCACGGGCAAGCTCCTTCAAATGCACTTTTCGGATGGACGGGATTAGCCCTCCATCGGGTTCTGATCGATCATATAAGTGTGTTAACACGGCCTTACACGGGTCGGTAAGAAAGTCGGTACAGACCTTACACAAAATTTACCTAACGGCCGTGCTGTTTTTCAGAAAAACGCTGTCTTAGAAGTATCCCCGCGACAATCCTTGGGTCTATTGCAGACACAAGCGCCGGGCTGAAGAACCGAGGAACTATCATGATCCGTAAAGTCCCCACAGTAGCCTTGCTGATCGGCGCCCTCGCTATCGCAGGACAGGCGCAAGCCCATGGTGGTGGTAATTACTGGCAGGGCCCGGCGGTGTTTGGCGCGATCGTCGGTACTGCCATCGTCGGCTCGGCTCTGATCAACGCCAACCGCCCGGTTTATGTCGCACCGCAACCGGTCTACTACCAGCCCGCGCCGGTTTATTACGCACCACCGCCTCCGGTTTACTACCAACCGGCCCCGGTCTACGTGCAACAACCGATCTACTACCGCCCGGCCCCGGTGTACTACGGACCACCCCATGGTTACTACGGCCCGCCACGCGGCTACTACGGCCACGGCCGCTGGTAACGAACTCATCCAGCCCCGCTGATAAAGCGGGGCTTTTTTATGCCCGTTTGTCGGTACAGGTCTGGATAAATCTCGCCAAGGTCGCTATCGGGACAGTACCCGTGGCAAAAATGGGCAAGATGGACTCGACCCGATTTCTGCCGTGCGGCAAAAAACGGTCATATTTTTGTCATGACAGTTCCGCAAGCTCGGTGCTGTCCGTCGATAACAGTTGAAAACAACAAGGACGACCACATGCCAACGCAAAACCCGCACCGCATCGTCGGTCTGTGCACCTCCAGCAAGGTGTACAACGCACTGACCGAACTCAAGCACCTGGAAGGTCATCGCAGCGCCAAATTTCTCTCGCTGCTGACGCAAAGCCTGGTACGCAAGGGCCTGCTCAACGAGCAGGAAGTGGTTCATATGCTCGATCAGGTGGTCAGCTGACCGACCAACGGTCGTTTGCCCCCTCTGGCATCAATGACCACTATCGAAAGCGTTGATTACCCCTAAAGGCACCCTGACCTTAAAGTAACTCCACAGATTGATGGAGGTACTTGTCGTGTCCAAGGTTCAGATCATGTCCGTTATCGGCAGCGCCGTCCCCGCACAGCTCAGAGAGCTGGGCATGCTCGCCTGCTGGTATCTGGTGCAGGATGGCGTGCAGATCAGCGGCCCGCTTACTTCGCTACCCGCCGCCAAGGAGCTGTCGCAACGCATCGGCACCGGCCAGTCCGGCAGGCTCAACGCCTAAGGCAACTGCACCCGCGGTTTGGTTTCAATGAAAATGGCCCAGCTCGACATGAACAGGGCCGCGATCAGCGGGCCGATGACAAAGCCGTTGAGTCCGAAAATCGCCAGGCCGCCGAGGGTAGAGATCAGGATCATGTAGTCCGGCATCCTGGTGTCCTTGCCCACCAGAATCGGTCGAAGCACGTTATCCACCAGGCCGATCACGAAAACCCCAAACAACCCCAGCACTATGCCCTGCCAGATCGCCCCGGTGAGCAGGAAAAACACCGCCACCGGCGCCCAGACTATTCCCGCCCCCACCGCTGGCAGCAGTGACAGAAACGCCATCAACACCGCCCAGAGCAATACGCTGGGGATGTCCAGAAACCAGAAAATCAGACCGCCCAGTGCGCCTTGCGTGATGGCCACCAGCAGGTTGCCCTTCACCGTGGCCCGCACCACACGATTGAACTTGAGCTGCAAACGACGTTTCTGCTGTTCCTGCAACGGCACCGCCGCACGCACCTTGCGCGCCAGTTCCGCACCGTCGCGCAGGAAGAAAAACAGCAGGTACAGCATGATGAAAAAACTGACGACGAACTCGAAGGTGCCCTGACCAAAAATGAAGGCCTGCGCCGCCAGCTCCTGACCGCCGGTCATCGCGCTTTTGACGATTTTCTCTCGCAGCCCGTTCAACTCACCCATGCCGAAGCGATCCAGCAGATGCTGGAAATACGGCGGCAGGCTGTGCTTGAACTGCGACACGTACCCGGCAATATCGAGTTCGCCGCTCTCGACGCTTTTGTAGAGCGACGCACCCTCTTGAACCAGCAAGGCGCTGATGATGATCACCGGCAGAATCGCAATCACCAGGCAAATGCTCAATGTGCACAGCGACGTGAGGTTGCGTTGCCAGCCGAACTTCTCTTGCAGCCGGCGCTGCAGTGGCGCAAAGACGATGCCAAGGATCACCGCCCAGAACACCGCGCCGTAAAACGGCAGCAGGATCCAGATGAACGCAGCGCTCACCAGCACCAGCAAAACCGTCAGTGATTTGTCTTGTAGGGGCGCTTCGTTCATGTCCGATCCGTGCCAGAGAGGACGAAAAACTTCCGCCCTGATGTTTAGTCCACTACGGCTCGCGCGAGTGCCATCGGTTTGTTGAACAAGCATAGATCCAGGTCAATAATCCCTCGCCACCGAACGTTTACCCTGCGCGGCTTTTGCGACCGACACTGCCATGAACTTCACCGCGCCAGAACTGCTCGCCCCCGCCGGCACCCTGAAAAACATGCGTTACGCCTTCGCCTACGGCGCCGATGCCGTGTACGCCGGCCAGCCGCGCTACAGCCTGCGGGTGCGCAACAACGAATTCGACCACGCCAACCTGGCCCTCGGCATTCGCGAGGCCCAGGCCCAGGGCAAGCGCTTCTACGTGGTGGTGAACATCGCGCCGCACAACGCCAAGCTCAAGACCTTCCTCAAGGACCTTGAACCGGTGATTGCCATGGCCCCGGATGCGCTGATCATGTCCGACCCCGGCCTGATCATGCTGGTACGCCGGCACTATCCGCAGATGCCGATCCACCTTTCGGTGCAAGCCAATACGGTGAACTGGGCGAGCGTCGAGTTCTGGCAGCAGCAAGGCTTGAGCCGGATAATCCTGTCCCGGGAGCTGTCCCTGGAGGAAATCGCCGAGATCCGCGAGCAAGTGCCGGCCATGGAACTGGAAGTGTTCGTGCACGGCGCGTTGTGCATGGCCTATTCCGGGCGCTGCCTGCTGTCGGGCTACATGAACAAGCGTGACGCCAATCAGGGCAGTTGCACCAATGCCTGTCGCTGGAAATACTCGGCGCAACCGGCCACGGAAAACAATCTCGGCGAGATCGTGCAACAGTATCAGCCGGAACCCACCCTGGGCATCGGCGCGCCGACCGAGCAGGTGTTCCTGTTGCAGGAAGCCAATCGTCCCGGCGAACAGATGCCGGCCTTCGAAGACGAACACGGCACTTACATCATGAACGCCAAGGACCTGCGCGCCGTGCAGCACGTCGAACGCCTGACCCACATGGGCGTGCACTCCCTGAAAATCGAAGGCCGGACCAAATCGCACTTTTATTGCGCGCGCACCACCCAGGTTTATCGCCGAGCCATCGACGATGCGGTGGCGGGCCGGGCCTTCGACCGCGACCTTATGACCGATCTGGAATCCCTCGCCCAGCGCGGCTACACCGAAGGCTTTCTACGCCGCCATGTGCATGACGAATACCAGAACTACCAGAACGGCAGCTCCGTCTCGGAGCGCCAGCAGTTTGTCGGTGAATTGACCGGGCAGCGCCGAGATCGCCTGGCCGAGGTCAAGGTGAAGAACCGCTTCGGCCTGGGCGATCACATGGAGCTGATGACGCCCAAGGGCAACTTCCACTTCGATCTGCATCAGTTGCAAAACGCCAAGGGTGAAGCGATCGAGGTTGCACCAGGGGATGGGCATACGGTGTATTTGCCGATACCGGATGCGGTGGATCTGGAGTTTGGGTTGTTGATGCGGGATATCAGCGTGACCTGACCTGCAAATCCACCCAATTCCTACAGGGAAATGTGTCAGGCAAACTCTTCGCGGAGCATCGCCACAAACGCCTCCCGCGCCGGGTGCACCCCGGCGTTTTCGTGCCAGTAGAACAGGCTCTCGATTGCCGTCAGTTCGGGAAACTCGAACGCCACGCACCCGGCGCCCTTGGCGTATTGATCGAAAACCCCTTTAGTCACCAGTGCCACGCCGGCCCCGGCGCTGACGCAACCGACAATCGCGCCATAGCTGGCCAGGCTGACAATCGGCAGCGCCAACCCATTGCGCAATAACCAATGCTCCATCGCTGCCCGGTAAGGACAGCCCTGAGGCCAAAGGAACATCGTCTTGTCATGCAGGTCCGTCACGTTGCGCAACGGCCCGAGGGAGGTTGAGGCGATCAACAGCAACTCTTCGCGGTACATCGGCGTGCGCTTGAGGTGCGCACGCTCGACGTCGACCGCGACGATTGCACCGTCGAGCTTGTGATTGAGCGTGTCGTCGAGCAACTGGGCCCAGGTGCCGGTGGTCAGCTCCAGCGCCACCTGCGGGAAACGCTTGTGGAATTTCGCCAGCAACCGCGGCAATCGCCCGGTGGCCGACGACTCGATGGCCCCGATGCGCAGCGGCCCCGAGGGTTCGGCCGAAGGATCGACCGCGCGCTTGGCCTCGGCGGTGAGAGCAAGAATTTTCGAGGCGTAGGCCAGGAAGGTTTGCCCCGACGGGCTGATGCGCAGCCCTCGACCCTCACGCAGGAACAGCGCGACACCCAATTCGGCCTCCAGGGCCTTGATCCGTGCCGTGATGTTCGACGGTACGCAATGCAACAGCTCGGCCGCGCGGGCGATGCTGCCGACATCGGCCACGGTCTTGAACATGCGAATCTGTGCCAGCTCCATACATCACCAAAAGTGAACGGTTAGCGCAGTATAAGTCAGTTGTGGCGAACGATCCGCTTTCTGATACTCGGTGCATCCGCCCACAGGTGCACGACCATGACGCCGCTCACACCCTCCCCCGTTTCCCCCTGGAAAATCATCCTGGCCATGGCGTTTGTCGTGGCGTGCTGGGGCTATTCCTCGACCGGCATCCATATCGGACTGCTGGCCTACGACCCCGTACATCTGGCACTGCTGCGCTTCCTGCTGGCTTCCGTGTTCATGGCCGTGGTCGCGATGTTCAAGGGCATTCGCCTGCCGAGCCTGCGCGATCTGCCGTTGATGTTCGGCCTGGGTTTCTTTGCCGTGAGCCTGCACCACGTGGCGATCAACTTCGGGCAGCAAGGTGTCAGCGCTGGCGCTTCGAGCGTCCTGGCCCAGACCACGCCCCTGTTCAGCACGCTGATCGCGCGCTTCGTGTTCAAGGATCAGGTGAGCCTGTGGCGCTGGGGGTGTGTGCTGCTCGGGCTGTTTGGCGTGGTGATTGTGGTGGCGGGCGATCATGGCCTGGGCAGCATTGATGCCCACGGCTTGTTGATCCTGCTGGCGGCGGTGTCCTGGAGCCTCTACTTTGCCCTGCAAAAGCATCACACCGGGCGTTACGACGGGCTGACGCTGGTGTGTTACACGGTGTGGTCCGGGACGGCGCTGTTGCTGGTTTTCTTGCCCGGCCTGGCGGATCAAGTCGCCCTGGCGCCGCTGCGTGTGCAATTTGCGGTGATTGCCCTGGGGATATTCCCCAGCGCCCTGGCGTACCTGGCCTGGGCCTATGTGCTGGCGCATGTCGATTTGAGCCGGGCGACGATGACGCTGTATTTGACGCCTCCGACGGCGATGGTCATTGCGTCCTATGCGCTGGGCGAGCGGCCAACGTTGATGATCGTGGTCGGCGGGCTGGTGGTGTTGGTGAGTGTGCTGGCGTTGAATCTGGAGCGGCGGGCTGTGGTTGTTCAGGCTGTCAGGGTCTGATTCAGGTTTTTCGCTGACAGGCCTGACGCTATCGCGAGCAAGCTCGCTCCCACAGGGTTTTATGGTTGCCGCGGTTCTTGAGCACGCCCCAGAACCTGTGGGAGCGTGGCTTGCCCGCGATGAACGATGACGCGGTATCACTGACCATCAACTGGGAGAAAACCGGTCACGGCTGTTGGTCAGGTGCAACCACATCGCCGCCCGCGCCGCATCCGGATCCTGGCGCTTGATGGCATTGAGAATCGCCTCGTGTTCAAGATTGGCCAACTGGCCAAGCTTGCTCAAGTCCACCGCGCCACGCTCGGCGGCATTGACGCGGGTGCGCGGGATCATGGCACTGCCCAGGTGCTGCATGATTTCGGTAAAGCATACGTTGCCGGTGGCTTCGGCGATCAGCAGATGAAAACGCCGGTCCGCTTCGACACAGCTGTCGTTGTTGGCCAGCAGGCTTTGATAGTCATCCAGTGCTTCACGCATCTGCGCCAGTTGCAGATCGCTGCGGCGCGTTGCCGCCAGCGCCGCCGCCTGGGTTTCCAGGCCCATGCGCAATTCCAGAATGCTGCGCACCCCCAACGCGGTATCGACATTCAGCCGCAGCCCCTGCTCCGGTGCGCGCTCGATCACGAACGTGCCAATGCCGTGCCGGGTCTCCACCAGCCCCGAAGCCTGCAACTTCGAGATCGCCTCACGCACCACCGTGCGACTGACCCCGTGTTCCTGAACGATAGTGTTTTCCGACGGCAGCTTGTCGCCGGGCAACATCTGGCCGAGCAGGATGCGCTGGGTCAGTTTCTCCACCAGGTCATGGGCCAGGTTATGGCTGCGCTTGCGGGCGGGTACTTCGAGGTCTTCTTGCATCGGGGTGTCCGGAAATCAGGGCTATCGAATCGTAGCACCGCGTCGGGCGGGAATCCTGAAAAATCTCGCTCAACTTGTATGACAACACTCAACAACAAGCCGATATTGGTTCGTTTTAAAGGCCATCAGCCACCGCCAATAGAATCAAAATCTCCGACAATGCGCCATTTCATTGAGCAAGCGTGGTTGCAAGATCAAAAAATGTAGTTGTATGATGTCTATCAACAACGCAGCACTCAGCTTCACCCCGCATAAAAATAACGAGTGGGAGAAAACGCAGTGAATACATCCATCTCCGGGATGCACGACGACGCCAATTCAGCGCTGAAGTCCGCCATCGCCAAAGTCAAACGTCACGTCTTGCCGCTGTTCGTCATCATGTTCATCGTCAATTACATTGATCGCGTGAACATCGGTTTCGTCCGCGCCCACATGGAACACGACCTGGGCATTGGCGCGGCCGCCTACGGCCTGGGTGCCGGTCTGTTCTTCATCGGTTATGCACTGTTCGAAGTGCCCTCCAACATCCTTCTGCAAAAAGTCGGCGCACGCATCTGGCTGACGCGGATCATGTTGACCTGGGGCCTGGTCGCCGCGGGCATGGCGTTCATCCAGAACGAAACCCACTTCTACATCCTGCGTTTTCTGCTGGGCGTGGCCGAAGCCGGGTTCTTTCCCGGGGTGATCTACTACTTCACCCGCTGGTTGCCCGGCGTGGAGCGCGGCAAGGCGATTGCCATCTTCCTCAGTGGCTCGGCGTTCGCTTCGCTGATCTCAGGCCCCCTGTCCGGCTTGCTCCTGCAAATCGAAGGGCTGGGCCTGCACGGCTGGCAGTGGATGTACTTCATCGAGGGCATGTTTTCGGTGGGGTTGTGCGTGTTCGTCTGGTTCTGGCTGGACTCCAGGCCCCACGACGCCAAATGGCTGAGCCGCGAAGAACAGGACGCGCTGGTCAAGGCCATCGATGACGAACAACTGGCCCGGGAAGCCGCCACGCCGATCAAGCCGTCGCTGGGCAAATTGCTCAAGGATCGCCAGATCATTCTGTTCTGCCTGATCTACTTCTTTATCCAGTTGACCATCTACGCCGCGACCTTCTGGCTGCCGAGCATCATCAAGAAGATGGGCGACCTGAGCGATGTCCAGGTCGGGCTGTTCAACTCGATTCCGTGGTTGCTGTCGATTGTCGGCATGTACGCCTTCGCTTCCCTGTCGGGCAAATGGAAACACCAGCAAGCCTGGGTCGCCACCGCCCTGCTGATCGCTGCGGCCGGAATGTTCATGTCCACCACCGGCGGGCCGATCTTCGCCTTTGTCGCCATCTGCTTTGCCGCACTGGGCTTCAAATCGGCCTCGTCGCTGTTCTGGCCGATTCCCCAGGCCTACCTGGATGCGCGCATTGCCGCTGGCGTCATCGCGTTGATCAACTCAGTAGGCAATCTCGGAGGTTTCGTTGCGCCGACCACTTTCGGCCTGCTGGAAGAACGCACCGGTTCGATTCAGGGCGGGCTGTACGGCCTGGCCGCGACCTCGATCATCGCCGCCATCATCGTGTTTGCCGCCCGCAACACACCGAAACCCGCATCTGCCGTGGCGCTGGGCAAACCTGCACCCAACCACGCCTGAATTGTGCTTTTTAAGGATTGGAATATGAACCCACAAGACACCGCAAAAGCCCCGGTCATCACCAGCATGCAAGTGGTTCCGGTCGCCGGCCACGATGGCATGCTGCTCAACCTGAGCGGCGCCCACGGCCCGTTTTTCACTCGCAACATCGTGATTCTCAAGGACAACGCCGGCCACACCGGTGTCGGCGAAGTACCGGGGGGCGAGCGCATCCGCCAGACCCTCGAAGACGCACGCAGCCTGGTGGTCGGCAGCCCGATTGGCACTTATCAGAAGATCCTTAATCAGGTACGCCAGACCTTCGCCGACCGCGATGCCGGTGGCCGCGGCTTACAGACCTTCGACCTGCGCATCACCATTCACGCCGTCACCGGACTGGAAGCCGCATTGCTCGACTTGCTCGGCCAGCACCTGGACGTGCCGGTAGCCGCCCTGCTCGGCGAAGGCCAGCAGCGCGATGAAGTGAAGATGCTCGGCTATCTGTTTTATGTCGGCGATCGCAACGCAACCGACCTCGCCTACCGCCGCGAACCGGACGCCGACAACGACTGGTTCCGCGTGCGGCACGAGAAAGCCATGACCGCCGACGCTGTGGTGCGCCTCGCCGTCGCCGCGCACGCAAAGTATGGTTTCAAGGATTTCAAACTCAAGGGCGGCGTGCTCAGCGGCGACGCGGAAATCGAAGCGGTCACGGCCCTCGCCGAACGCTTCCCCGATGCGCGCATCACCCTCGACCCGAATGGCGCCTGGTCACTGAAAGAAGCCATCCGTCTGTGCCGCGACCAGCACCGCGTGCTGGCCTATGCCGAAGACCCGTGCGGGGCGGAAAACGGTTACTCGGGTCGCGAAGTCATGGCCGAGTTCCGCCGGGCCACGGGCCTGAAAACCGCGACCAATATGATCGCCACCGACTGGCGGGAAATGGGCCACGCGATCCAGTTGCAGTCGGTCGACATTCCCCTGGCCGACCCGCACTTCTGGACCATGCAAGGCTCGGTGCGCGTGGCGCAGATGTGCCACGAGTGGGGCCTGACCTGGGGCTCGCACTCCAACAACCACTTCGACATTTCCCTGGCGATGTTCACCCATGTCGCAGCGGCCGCGCCGGGCGAGATCACCGCCATCGACACCCACTGGATCTGGCAGGACGGCCAGCGCCTGACCAAGTCCCCGCTGCAAATCGTCGACGGCTGTGTGCAGGTGCCGCAGAAACCGGGGCTGGGGGTGGAGCTGGACATGGATCAGGTCGCCAAAGCTCACGAACTGTACAAAGGCATGGGCCTGGGGGCGCGGGATGACAGCGTGGCAATGCAGTTCCTGATTCCCGGCTGGAAGTTCGATAACAAGCGGCCGTGCCTGGTGCGTTGAGTTGACGGTTGCGCGTGGCCGCCTGTTGGCGGCCTATTTTAAAAAGCGCTCGGAGCATGGCGCTTCACGCCCTAAAATGGCGCGCAACTGAATCAACGACGGATGAAACCAACATGGACAGGCTGAAAACCATCGCCGCTTGCATGGCGATATTCGCCGCGGGCCAATGCGTGGCACAGGATCAAATCGAGACAGTGGTGAACGCCGCTGTACAACCGGTGATGCAAGCCGAGGGCATTCACGGCATGGCCGTGGCAGTCACCGTCAACGGCCAAGCGCATTACTTCAACTATGGCGTCGCCTCGAAAGAAACCGGCAACCCCGTCACGCAAGACACCCTGTTCGAAATCGGCTCCGTCAGCAAAACCTTCACCGCCACCCTCGCCGCCTACGCCCAGACCACGGGCAAGCTGTCCCTGTCGGACAAGGCCAGTCAGGTCCTGCCGGCCTTGCGCGGCAGTGCGTTCGACCACATCAGCGTGCTGCAACTGGGCACCTACAGCGCTGGCGGTTTACCGCTGCAATTTCCTGCTGAATCTGATTCTGCCGACAAAATGCTCGGCTACTACAAACAATGGAAACCGCTCTACGCCCCCGGCAGCCACCGACTGTATTCAAACCCCAGCCTTGGCCTGTTCGGCTACCTCGCCGCCCAAAGCATGGGCCAGCCGTTTGATGAGCTGATGGAGAAAACCCTGCTGCCGAAACTGGGCCTCAAGCACACCTATGTGCACGTGCCGCAGGATCAGATGGCGCTGTACGCCCAGGGCTACAACAAGGACGGCAAACCGGTACGGGTCACTCCGGGTGCGCTGGATTCCGAGGCGTACGGGGTGAAAACCAGCGCCGCGGACTTGCTGGCCTACGTCGGTGCAAACATGAAACCGGCGTCCCTGGAAAAGCCATTGCAGCAGGCCATCGCCCTGACCCATAGCGGTTACTACACCGTTGGCGATATGACCCAGGGCCTGGGCTGGGAGATGTATCGCTACCCGATCACACTGGATCGCTTGCTGGACGGCAACTCCACGCCGATGGCCATGCAAGCCCATGAAGTCCGGTGGCTGAACCCGCCACAAGCGCAGCCGCAGGACGTGCTGATCAACAAGACAGGTTCAACCGGTGGTTTTGGGGCTTATGTGGCGTACGTGCCATCGAAGGACATCGGCATTGTGATGCTGGCCAACAAGAATTATCCCAATGCAGAGCGGGTCAGGATTGCTCATCGGATTCTGAGCGACCTGACTCAATAAGCCTTGCCGCCTTCTCCACAGATAAGGGCGACCTCTAGAGGTCGCCTTTTTTACTTTATCGGCACACCTTCGGGCGGGTCGATATTGTCCAGCGCGCGGTTCACCAACAACTCGCCCACGACTGCCAATTGCTGAATCGACAGGGCCACATTGCGGTTGGAGCTTTCCAGCTTGCAGGCCAGATCAGTGACCAGCACGTTCAGGGACGCGAGGGTTTCACAGGCGTGGCACAGCAGCGTTGGGGTGTCGACGTTTGGGAGGATGGTGAAGATGTGGCTGACCGGGTCGGCGTGCTTGGGGTTGCGCAAGCGAGCGCTGACGGTGGGTTCGGTGATGTCTGACAGTGGTAAATCTGAGTCGAATGGGTATTCCGGGGGATTCGGACTTAGCTTTTTCATGAAGAAGTACCATTGGGGATTATTGAGAAAACTACCCATCTCACTTCCACATGAGGGTGGCAGCTGTACGCAGGTGTGGAAGTCCAGGTCAATCCACCAAAACCCGGTGCACTCGAAAGTGCTCCCGCGCACAGCCGCCAAAACGCGGCGATGTTGACATAAAAAATGTCGACTTGCGCTTTAGGGGCATTGGTAGATGGCTTGAACCAACGGACTTCCACATCCGGCCGCTGATTTGCAGCGGCTAAAGAAGGTTATCGAAACGGCCCAATGTGCACCAGTTCACGGGGTGCGCCACGTCATGCAGGAAATTTCCGACGCAACTGAAGTCCTTTGCCTACGCTCGATTTTCTGAGCATCCAGTTACAAACACCTTTTTGCTCATGACCGTTGTGATGCGGGTGAAACCGTTGTATCTATTGAGCCTCCCAAGCCTGCGAACGGCATCGGATCAATCCGTTGCCGGGAATGACATAATGCGCGCTCACCTATTCAAACCGACTGACCCTAAAAGGGCGTTGTAATGGAAATTTTCAGCTTTCAGCTCAAGGATGTCGGTCGCTTCACCGATATGACCATTTACCTGGCCCCCACCCCCAAACACCGCTCAAATGTGACGGTGCTTGTGGGAAACAACGGTGCCGGGAAAACCACCCTTTTAAAATCATTGGCCACATCTCTGAGCTGGCTAGTCGCCAGGATCCGTACTGAGAAAGGTATTGGCAGCTACCTTACAAATGAAGACATTCGCAACGGCGCTACAGTTGCAATTGTTTCGATTGCCGTAGTTGACCGCTCCCAGGCACGTACAAGTCCTCCGGTCCCTGAGGATATTGTTTTCACTTGGAACACTGCTCGCGGGAGAAAAGGACGAAAGTCCGCCGTACATAGCGAGTTAGTAGATGCCACTCGCCTAGCGGATCATTACCGCAACCAACTCACAGCCAACGGAAAAGCTTCTCTCCCCCTGATCGCCTACTATCCGGTCGAACGCTCAGTCCTAGAAATCCCCCTAAAAATCCGTACCAAACACTCCTTCGACCAACTCGACGGCTATGACAATGCATTGAATCGTGGGGTCGACTTTCGACGCTTCTTCGAGTGGTTCCGTGAACGCGAAGACAGTGAAAACGAAACCGGCGTGTCCGACACCGCGCTCGCCGAAATTTCCGCAAAATTCGGCAAGGACAGCGACATCTGGAAAACCCTTTCCCAGTTGAAAGCTTCTTCCCGGGATCGTCAGTTGACCGCAGTTCGTTCCGCCATCGCCGCGTTCATGCCCGGCTTCAGCAACCTGCGAGTGCAACGCAAACCGCGCCTGCACATGGCCATCGACAAAAACGGCGTAACGCTGAATGTCTCCCAGCTGTCGCAGGGTGAGAAGTCGATGATGGCTCTGGTCGGCGACATCGCGCGCAGGTTAGCGATGATGAACCAGTCTTTGAGCAATCCGTTGGAAGGTGACGGCATCGTCTTGATCGACGAAGTCGATTTGCACCTGCACCCCAAATGGCAGCGCAGTTTGATTCGGCAATTGAGCGAGACTTTCCCCAATTGCCAGTTTGTCCTGACAACCCACTCGCCACTGGTCATCAGCGACGCGAAAGACGTGCTGTGCTACGTACTCAATGATGGGGAACTGCAAGAACACAATGGCCTGTATGGATTGGATGCCAACCAGGTGCTTCTGGAAGTCATGGACACTGATGTGCGTAACAGCGAAGTGCAACAACGTCTGAATCTATTGCTCAAGCATTTGCAGGATGGTGATCTGGACGGTGCGAAGAAACTGTATTCCGAGCTTTCTCTAGAGCTGCCAGAAGGACATCTGGAGTTGGCGAAGGCGGCTTTGTTGATCCGTAAGTTGGAGCTACGTCGTGCGTAAGATCGACAAAGGCATGGAGCCTCACTCGTTAACTCGTTTTAAACACTCGAACAGAACGTTGCGTTACCGGGACTTACCGCCGGATGAAAGTCGATCCATTCGTTCATCCTGTATCTCGGAACAATACGGCTTATGCGCGTATTGCTGTCAGTCGATCACCGTTGACAGCGCTCACAACGAACACCTTGAAGCTCAGGATCGTGCGCCGAATCGAACCCTGGACTTTTCCAACATCGTCGCCAGTTGCCAACACCCGCACCAATGCGGTCATGGTCGAGGAACACGAGTATTGCCGCTTACACCCTTGATGGCCGAATGCGAGTCCGAATTGAAGTTCTACTTGTCCGGCCTGGTCGCGGGAAAGACCGAGCGGGCCAAGGTAACAATTCAGACATTGAATCTGGGTCATACCGAGCAAAGTAACAAAGGACTTGTTGGCAAACGAAAAGCGATGGTTGATGTGCTCATTTATAGCCTGAGCGTACCTCCCGAAGACCTGCAATTTGAAGACGAAGAACTTCTAAGCCTGCTTTTGGAGGATCTGAAGGTTCCCGACGCGGCGCAATGTCTTCAGCCGTTTTCACCCGTGCTGGTCAATGTCATCCATCAATTTCTGGCTCAACCTTGAGCCAGAGTCAGCGGCTCTACAGATACGGGTAACGCTGCTGCGCAGCGAACACAGGCTGTGCTCGCTGCAACAGGAATCAATCATCCGGCATTTCAGGCGGCTTGGCGGGCTTGGCCGGTTTGCTGTTTTTCCCGGGCTTGGCGCCTTTGACCGCTGGTTCCGCTTCCGCAACGGGAGCGGCCACGGTTGCGGTAAATTCTTTCTCGGCCGCCGGCAACTGATCGACAGCGCTGAAAATCTCGTCCAGCTTGAAGGCGTCCGATTGCTCAAGTTTCTTTTCGCCGTCCTTGCCGACCAGGATCACCTTGGTCTTGGCGCCAGCACCCAGCTTGAGCGAGCGGATCAGCGCCGCCGTGTCCTGTGGCCCCAGGTCTTTGCCGTCGCGCTGGCCCATCAGGTTGAGCACGGTGTAGAGCACCATGTTGCGGTCGGTGAAACCCTTGCGGTTGGCTGGCTCATCCAGAGACTTTTTCAGGCCGACCCAGTTCGGATCAACCGTGCTCGGAGCGATGACAATCAGTGGCCGAGCCCTGCCCTTGTCCATGTCCAGCGGTGAGTCGCCATCGGCGGCGAACGAGGTGCCGGCAATCGCCAGCAAAGTAGCCAGGGTCAGTGACCTGATGAGCATGCGCATCTCCTTCTGATATCCACGCTCTAATGATTGCGCATCGCGGCGATCGTTCCGGGTGACGTACCGCAAATATTTTTCGCCTTGCCCCAAGCTTAGGTCAGGGCGGTCATTGCGCAACAGGCTGGGCTAATCTGAAGACTCATGACAACCCGCCTGATCCGTCGTGAGGACTTGCCCATGAGCACTCAGTTGAATCACACTATCGTCTGGTGCCGGGACAAGCAGGTTTCGGCGAATTTCCTGGCCAGCCTCCTTGGCCTGCCCGCCCCGCAGCCCTTTGGGCCCATGCTGATCGTCAAACTGGATAACGGCGTGTCGCTGGACTTCTACGACAACGACCCGCCGATAGCGTCTCAGCATTACGCATTCTTGCTGGGTGACGAGGATTTCGATGCGGCCTTCGCACGCCTGCAAGCCAACGGTCAGCCGTGGTGGGCCGACCCGGGCAAGCAGCGACTGAGGGAGATCAATGATTACGCGGGAGGACGGCGGGTGTATTTCGATGACCCGGACGGGCATCTGCTGGAAATACTCACCCGCGAATGAAGCTTTCGTGGCGGCTTGAATCAGAACGCCAGTTTGTAGCCGATCAACAACAGCATGGTCGCCAGGCAAGGGCGCAGCAATTCGTCGGAGATGCGCCCGGTCAGGTGGCTGCCCAGGTAAATCCCCGGCAACGAGCCCACCAGCAAGTAACCCAGGACGTGCCAATCCATGTTGCCCATACTGGCATGGCCAAGCCCCGCGACCAGGGTCAGCGGCACGGCGTGGGCGATTTCAGTCCCCACCAGGCGGCGGGTCGGCAGCATCGGATAGAGGATGAACAGTGCCACGGTGCCCAGTGCACCGGCGCCGATGGACGTCAGCGCGACCATGGTGCCAAGGACCAGCCCGGTGATGACCGTCATCACATTCAAGCGCAATCCGCTGGGGTTGTAGTTGCCGCCCGCACGTTTGTGGGCGAAGTCGAGCAGGCGCTTCTTGAACAGGATCGCCAGTGCCGTGGCAAACAACACAAAACCGAGGGCCTGCTTGATGATCGCGTTCATCGCCTCGGGGGCGCTGTGCAGGGTGCTGAGAAACCACAGCGTCAACGCCACCGCAGGCACGCTGCCCAAGGTCAACCAGCCGGTAATCGCCCAGTCGATGTTGTTGTTCTTGCGGTGAACCAGTACACCGCTGGATTTGGTGATGGCGGCGTATAGCAGATCGGTACCGACGGCCGTCGCCGGGTTGATGCCGAACCCTAGCAGGATCGGCGTCATAAGCGACCCGCCACCCACGCCAGTCATGCCGACGATGAAGCCGACGACCAGCCCGGCAACGACCAACCCGATGTTCACTAAATCCATGAATACGTCCACAAAGATCACAAGGGAAATCTGGCCCGCAGCATAGCGATATTTCTTATAACCAGTTATATCGATGCGATCTATCTTTATACCCTGAATTCAATTCCCACAAGGAATATGTGTCGTGCTCACTGAACCGGCAGGAAATTCAGGAACAGCAGGCTCTGGGCATAGTTCAGGCCGATGCGCCGGTAGCGTTCGTCGAGCATCTGGGTCAGCAGGTCCAGCCGGGCGACGATCTTGCCGAACTCGACGGCGAAGCTCAGGTTGCTGCCCTCCTCCGAGATTTCGTTGGAGAACAGCAAGGGCAGGCCCTCTTTGTTCTGTCGCTGGCTGAGGATCCAGGTGGCGATCTCGATGTTGCGCGCGGCATTGCTGACGAACACCGGGTTGATCGTATCGGTCATGTAGAACTCGAGGCGATTGCCATGGGCGGTCACCAGCATGCTGCCGATGGCATAGATGAACGCCCCGACCCGGTCGCCGAGAAACTCCGGGCTCATGGCAAACCTCAGGGCCGCAAGGTCCTTTTTGCCGCCCAGGGTCGGTAATGGCTGCTGCAGCTCAATGGCCATGCGCACTTGCTTGCCGGCGGTGCGGGCATCGAGGAAACCGGATTTTTTCAACTCATCGGGGTTACGCAGGTAGAGCTTGCTCATCAACAGGTAAAGGCTGTCGAGGTTGTCGCGCATGGTCAGGGTGGCCATACGGTCGACGCTGGTTTGCAGGAACTCCTGGGGTTTGCCTTCGCGCATCTGGTTGATGATGTCGCCGCCCTGCTGTTGGCTGCAACCGGTGACGAAGAACATCGACAGACCTGCCAGCAGCAGGCAATGACGGCGGATTTTAGTGGTGATCGCGGGTGAAACTCGAGCCATGGGTTCTTGGACTTGGGCATGGGCCTACGGTGGGGATCGCCGCAGGCTGCCATGGATAGAGCCGGACATTTCGAAAAAGTGCAGTATCGGCACAGAGCAATCGATCACCGGCAGGGTGCAGTACAAGAGATCACAGCCTGTGGCGGAACCGATGGACTATTCTGCTGCCCACTGAAACAACCATCGGCATTCATAAAGGAGGTTTTGCATGCGCACGCTTGAACTGGCCGGCACCCGGGTTCCGGTCATCGGCCAGGGGACCTGGCAGATGGGCGAAGACCGTTCACGGCACACGGAAGAAGTCGCGGCACTGCGCCTGGGCATCGAACTGGGCATGACCCTGATCGACACCGCTGAGATGTACGCCGAAGGCGGCGCCGAGGAAGTGGTCCGCGATGCCATCGCCGGTCAGCGCGACAGCGTCTTTCTGGTCAGCAAGGTGTACCCGCACAACGCCAGCCGCCAGGGCATTCCCCTGGCTTGCGAGCGCAGCCTGCGCAGGCTTGGCACCGATTATATCGACCTGTACCTGTTGCATTGGCGCGGCCAGTATCCCCTGGAAGAAACCGTCGACGCCTTCGAGCGCTTGCGCGAAGCCGGCAAGATCGGCCGTTGGGGCGTGTCCAACTTCGACCTCGACGACCTGCTGGAACTGGAAGCTCCGGCCTGTACCACCAATCAGGTGCTCTACAACCTGGAACAACGGGGCATAGAATTTGATTTGCTGCCCTGGAGCCAGCAACGGCGGCTGCCGGTCATGGCTTACTGCCCGATTGGCCAGGGCGGTAAAATGCTCGCCAATACTACGCTCAGGCAAGTGTCCGCCCGTCACGGCGTCACACCGGCACAGGTGGCACTGGCATGGATACTGCGTCAGGAGGGAGTGATCGCCATCCCCAAGGCGGTCCGACTCGAACATGTACGCTTCAACGCCCAGGCCGCCATGTTGCAGCTTGAGCCCGGGGATCTGGAGGCGCTGGACCAAGCGTTTCACGCGCCACAACGCAAACAGCGGCTGGCCATGGTCTGAACCACCGCAGTCTGTCAGAGAGCTTCGTCATGAGAAGCACCGACCACCTGGACCCGTTCAATCTGCAACGTTTTCTCCAGGCTCAGGAACCGGTATTCGAGCGGGTTCAAAACGAGCTGAACAACGGACACAAGCGCAGTCACTGGATGTGGTTCATTTTTCCGCAGTTTGCCGGGCTCGGCGGCAGCGAGATGTCGCGCCGCTTTGCCATCCGCTCGCGGGAGGAAGCCCTGGCCTACCTTGAGCATCCGTTACTGGGCGCCCGGCTGCGCACCTGTACCCAGGAAGTGCTGAACATCCGGGAGCGCTCGGTAGCGGGGATTTTCGGTCATCCCGACGACCTGAAGTTTCACTCCTCGATGACCCTGTTTGCCCAGGTCGCCGACGCCGACAGCCTTTTCCAGCAAGCCTTGAACCAGTACTTCCACGGCATCCTGGATGACTGGACCCTGTCGCTGATGGACTCAAAACAGGCCCAGTTGCCCACCAATCAGGGTTGAGAAGTCGTCGTCGACAAACGGCAGTATCGCGTCCGCCACCGGTTGCAGCTGCCGGGTGATGTAGTGGTCGTAATCGATGGGCGCGCTACGCACTTCCAGCGGTTCGGGGCCGGCGACGGTGATCACGTAGCTGATCCAGCCGCCGTTCTGGTACTGGCGCGGGCGGCCCTGCCGGTCGTTGTACTCGTCGGCCAGGCGCGCCGCGCGCACATGGGGCGGTACGTTGCGCTGATAGTCATCGAGGGTGCGGCGCAGGCGTTTGCGGTAGATCAGCCGGTCATCGAATTCGCCGGCCAGGGTCTTGCGCACGTAGTCACGCACATAGTCCTGGTAGGGCTTGCGCAGGAAGATCCGCGAATACAGCTCTTGCTGGAATTGCCGGGCCAGCAGCGACCAGTCGGTGCGCACGGTTTCCAGGCCTTTGTAGACCATTTCGTCGCTGCCGTCGTCCCGGGTGACCAGCCCGGCGTAGCGCTTCTTGCTGCCTTCTTCGGCGCCGCGAATGGTCGGCATCAAAAAACGCTTGTAGTGGGTTTCGAACTGCAATTCGAGAACGCTCTGCAGGCCGTATTCCTGCTGCACGTGCTCGCGCCACCACTGATTGACGTGCGCCACCAGCGCATGGCCGATCTGCGCCGCCTCCTGCTGGCCATGAGCGCGACGCAGCCAGACGAAGGTCGAGTCGGTGTCGCCGTAAATCACCGCATGCCCCTGGGCCTCGATCAACTGGCGGGTGCGCAGCATGATTTCGTGTCCGCGCAAGGTGATGGACGACGCCAGGCGCGTGTCGAAGAAGCGACAACCGCTGGAGCCGAGCACACCGTAAAAGGCGTTCATGATGATTTTCAGCGCCTGGGACAGCGGTGCGTTGTGTTCGCGCTTGGCAGTTTCCCGGCCTTCGGCCACCCGGGCGACGATGGATGGCAGGCAATGTCGGGTGCGAGAAAAGCGCGCGCCACGAAAACCCGGCACCGACTCGCTGTCGTCCGGATGCTTGAGCCCTTCAATCAGCCCCACGGGGTCAATCAGGAAGGTGCGGATGATCGACGGATAGAGGCTTTTGTAGTCGAGCACCAGCACCGACTCGTACAACCCCGGTTGCGAATCCATGACAAACCCGCCGGGACTGGCTTGCGGTGGCTTGCCGCCGAGGTTGGGTGCAACGAAACCCTGACGGTGCATCAGCGGCATGTACAGGTGCGTGAACGCCGCCACCGAACCGCCCATGCGATCGGCCGGCAAACCGGTGACGCTGGCCCGCTCCAGCAGGAAGGTGAGCAACTCGGTCCTGGCGAAAATCCGCGTGACCAGTTCGCAGTCCTTGAGGTTGTATGTGGCCAGCGCCGGTTTGTCCTCGGCGAACATACGATTGATTTCGTCCATGCGCTGGTACGGGTTGTCGATGGACTTGCCCTCGCCGAGCAAGGTTTGCGCGACGTTTTCCAGGCTGAACGAGGGGAAGCTCCAGGTCGCCGAACGCAGGGCCTCGATACCGTCGATAATCAAGCGGCCAGCGGCTGAAGCGAAGTAATGGTTGCCGCTGCCGTGTTCACGCCACTGCATTTCCTCGCCGCCACGCCCCAGTTTCAACGGCACCGCCAGGCGTCGGGCGTGTTCGTGGAGCACCCGCAAGTCGAAC
Organism: Pseudomonas sp. GL-R-26; assembly: GCF_019947365.1. Taxonomy (NCBI): domain Bacteria; kingdom Pseudomonadati; phylum Pseudomonadota; class Gammaproteobacteria; order Pseudomonadales; family Pseudomonadaceae; genus Pseudomonas; species Pseudomonas sp. GL-R-26. Next base: position 56,375 of record NZ_JAGYGI010000006.1, read on the forward strand.
TGCACAACGTTCCAGCCGATGATCACGTCGGGGTCGAACCGGGCAAACCAGTCGTTGAGCTTTTTCAGCAACAGGGTCCGCGAATCGCAGTATTCGAGCTGGAAATCCACCTGGCTAGCGTCGCCGTTGGGCGGACCGAGCATGTACACCTGACGCTCGCCGCAGCCTTCCAATGCGATGGAATACAACTCGCCCTGGGCGGTGGTCTCGATGTCCAGGGACACCAGTTTCAGGCTTGGCCGGTAATCGGGGTCGGGTTTCATCTGCGCGTCGAGCAGCAGGCCCTCGGAATTCGGCGTGCCACTGAAGCGCACCGGTGCGGTGATGAAACGTTCCATCATGTAGCGTTCCGGCGGGCGCACGTCGGCTTCGAACACCTCGACACCGGCCCGGCGCAGCGCGGTTTCCAGGCGCATCAACTGGCCATGTTGCTGGCAGTAAAGACCGAGGACCGGGCGATGTTCGAAATCCTGCAGGGCCAGGGGCTTGAGCTCGACGTTCTTCTCGTCATGCAAAACGCTTTCGGCGGGCTGACGCTGCGCAGCGGGGATGAACGCCACCGATGGTTGGTGAGGCAGGCGGATACGCCGGGGACCGCTGTCGGTCGCCAGCCAGAATTCGACTTCCGTACCGGCCGGGGTGTCGCGCCAATGCCGGGTCAGGACGAAGCCCTGCTGTAGATCCACCACTGCAAACCTCGAAACTGATTCAGAGGGGGATTCTACCCGTCATCAGTCGCGATAGCGCGTATGGCCCCGGTATCTCTGGCCCACAAGTAATCTATTGGCCTGAAATGTGTGGTTTGCCAAAGAAAAACCGTCGAATGACGTTTTTTACGTGTTAACTGCCGCTTTCGCCCTTGCCCTGAACGCTCGCGTCTACGATTCTTCAAGAACAACGACAACACCCGAGTAACCACCATGAAAACCGTCGCCCAACTGCTCAAGCTCAAAGATCAGAAGAATCAGGAAGTGCACCAGATCAAACCCGACCACATGGTGCTCGAAGCATTGATGAAGATGGCCGAGAAAAACGTCGGCGCCTTGCTGGTGGTGGAGAATGATGAAGTGCTGGGCATTATCAGCGAACGGGACTACGCGCGAAAACTGGTGCTGCACGGCCGCTCTTCGGTGGGCACGCCGGTGCGCGACATCATGGTTTCGCCGGTGATTACCGTCGACACCCACCAAACCGTGGATACCTGTCTGGGCATCATGTCCGATAGACGCCTGCGTCACTTGCCGGTGGTCGAAGGCGGCAAATTGATCGGCCTGCTGTCGATTGGCGACCTGGTCAAGGAAGCGATTGCCGAACAGGCTGAACTGATCAAGCAGCTGGAACAGTACATTCGCGGGGAATAAGTCGACACACCGAAGATCCCTTGTAGGAGCAGGCGTGCTCCCACAAGGGATCTTCGGTGTTCAGACCGGCCAATGCCGGGCGAACACCGGTGCCAGTGCCGGGTGGCGGTCGATGCGTTCCAGCCAGGCGAAAAACCCCGGCCGGGCGTTGCGCAAATGTTCCCGACTGCCCGCCCATCGCGAGATCACTGCCGCCAGCACATCCAGGCCCCCGGGTTTCTCGCTGCCCAGGTACAACTCGCCCGAGAACTGATCGGCAAACACCTCCCAACTCCAGTGCAGGCGCCGGCGGGCGCCCTCCATGAGGTTCTGCCTGGACGACTCATCCGCCTCGGCCAACCAGCGTTCGGGGTAATCAATGATGCCGATGGCCGCATAGCAATTGCTGACGATGTACGCCATGCCGCGAATGGCCTGGTCCCGCTCGGCCGGATCCTGCGGCAACAATCCCGATGCGGGAAAGCTCAGCCCGAGGTGGATCAGGATCGCCGCGCTCTCGGTCAGGACACTGCCATCGGGTAGCTGCAAGGTCGGAATCTGTTTGAGCGGGTTGAGTTTTTCCAGCGCCTGGGCCGCCTCCGCGGACGTCTCGACATCGATGAAGCGATAAGGAACATCGCAGAGCTCAAGGGCTGCTTCGATAGCCGCCGCTCCGGAGTTCAGATGGCCGTAGAGCTGGTGCATAAACGTCTCCTTGCATACCGCGACCTCTGCCGGGCCACATCGACCGTCGCGGCAGAGGAACGCGCCAGCTAACCAGTGTAGAAGCCGCCGCCCGCCACACAGTGGCCATCCGACGATCGCACCATCACGCTCACAAGAGGTGTGGCGTCGGACCTATCATTGCCGTCGATGTTCACCATCACTTCAATGAAGTTCTCTTAAAAAATCCCCGGCGTAACATCTGCTCCATACCAACCCATAAGCACCCCGGAGCACACGATCATGAAACGCCAGACCCTCCTCAGCATCGCTTTCTCGGTTTTCGCAGTTAACGCTTTCGCCGCAAACTCTGCTCAACCTGTGGTCGCTGAAGGCGGCTCGGATCGTCTGATTGAAAGCCGTGTGGCCGAGGGTGGTTCGGATCGCCTGCTGGAAAAACGTGTTGCCGAAGGCGGTTCCGACAAGCTGCTGCAAAACCGTGTCGCTGAAGGCGGTTCCGACAAGCTCCTGCAAAACCGCGTCGCTGAAGGTGGTTCCGACAAACTGCTGCAAAACCGCGTCGCTGAAGGCGGTTCCGACAAGCTCCTGCAAAACCGTGTCGCTGAAGGTGGCTCGGACCGTCTGATCGAAAGCCGCGCTGTCTGAATGCAGTGCTTGACCGCAGAACTCAATGAAAACCCGGCCTCACCCGCCGGGTTTTTTATGCTTTTTTATACGTCGCGATTACTGCACTGCCCGCGCCATGCAGCGCTGGTAGCGTTCATCGACTCGCTTGGCGAACCACGCGGTGGTGAGTTTGCGGGTGATTTTCGGGCTTTGCAGCACGATCCCGGGCAACACTTCACGGGGTAACGGCCGGCCCTCGGCCCGTTCGGCCAGTTCGAAAACCCGCCGATAGAGTTTGCTGTCTTCGAACCCCAGGGTTTTCCCCTCTTCCAGTTGCTCACGGATCGTCGGATTGCGCATGTCCAGTTGCTTGCCGAGGCTGCGCACAGCCAGTTCCGTGGTGCCGGGCATGATCGAACCGTAGTTCACCAGGTCGCCATCCAGCGCCAACGGGATACCGGAAGCCCGGCTCACCGCGTTCTGGAACGCGGCGTTACGGCTGGCGTACCAACCCGCGTTGAAGTCCGCAAAGCGGTACAGCGGCTGTGGGTAACTCACCGGATACCCGAGCAGATGCGCGATGCCGAAATACATGCCGCCGCGCCGGGTGAACACTTCATGGCGAATCGAGCCCTTCACCGGGTACGGATAGCCCTTGGCCTGCTGCTCGGCAAAGTCAATGCTGACCTGCATCGGCCCGCCGGTATGCACCGGGTTGAAGCCGCCGAACAGCTTCTTGCCCATCGGCACCATGCCGATGAAGTCGTCGAAAATGGCGCTCAGTTCCTTTTCACTGCGCGCGGCATTCAGGCGGCTGCTGTAGCTTTTGCCGTTGGGCGAATCGAGCATTAACGCACCGCTCACCAGCAGGCCGGGAATATGTGCCTTGGCGGCACGGCGGTCGATCTCGTCGCGGGCGATCTTGCCCAGGCCCGGTACGCTCGGATCGACCTGAAAGGTCGACTCCTGTTCCGTCACCGCGAGCACCGAGCACAGGTTTTGCGTGGTCGCCGAGATGTCTTGCGCGGTAAACGCCACCTGGATATCCGTGGCCCAACCCTGGGGATCGGCAGCCTTGGTCGGCAGCAAACGCATAATCTCGGCCTTCACTTCGGCCGGGCTGCGCGCCGCCGGTTCCTGGGTCCGTTGGCTGCCGCAACCGGCCAATACCAGCAACACGGCGACGCTTGTGATCAATCTGATTTGCATGTCGTTCCATCTAATCCGTTGGTCCGGGCCAACCATACGACCAATGGCAGGTCAGCGGCTACGTCCGTGGCAGTCTGACGGTTGCCGCCCTCCCCGACTGGACCATACTTGATTCACACAGCGAGGAGGACAGGTCATGCACCGCAGCGACGTGTTGATCATCGGCGCCGGCCCGACCGGGCTGGTCCTGGCGTTGTGGCTGAGCAAGCTGGGCGTGCGCGTGCGGATCGTCGACAAAACCTCGGCCCCCGGCACCACCTCCCGGGCGCTGGCCGTCCAGGCACGGACGCTGGAGTTGTATCGCCAGCTCGGACTGGACGACGCCGTGGTGCAACACGGCCATCAAGTAAAGGCCGGCAACTTCTGGGTCAAGGGTGAGCCCGTGGCGCGCCTGCCCCTGTCTCAGATCGGTGAAGGCCTGACGCCCTACTCGTTTCTCGAGATATTCCCCCAGGACGAACACGAACGGCTGCTGATCGAGCGTCTGGAAGCCTTCGGCATTACGGTGGAACGCAACACTGAACTGGCAGGCTTCGAGCAAACCGCAGACGGCATCACGGCCACGCTGAACCTGCCCGACGGTCAGCAGGAAACCTGCCAGGCCTGTTACCTGGCCGGGTGCGACGGTGCCCGGTCGATTGTGCGCAAGACCCTGGATACCGGGTTTCCCGGCGGGACCTACCAGCAGATTTTCTACGTCGCCGACGTGCAGGCCAGCGGCCCGACATTCAACGGCGAACTGCATGTGGATCTCGACGAGGCGGACTTCCTCGCCGTGTTCCCACTGGGCGACAGTGGTCGTGCCCGGCTGATCGGCACGGTGCGCGACGAGCGCGCCGAACACGCCGAGACCCTGCGCTTCGAGGACGTCAGCAGCCGGGCCATCGAGCACATGAAGGTGAAGATCGAGCAACTGAATTGGTTCTCGACCTACCGCGTGCATCATCGGGTGGCGGATCACTTCCGCAACGGCCGGGCGTTTTTGCTGGGTGATGCCGCCCATGTGCACAGCCCGGCGGGCGGCCAGGGCATGAACACCGGGATTGGCGATGCCATCAACCTGGCCTGGAAACTGGCGGCCGTGTTGAGCGGCGGTGCCGAGGCCAGGCTGCTCGACACCTATGAAACCGAGCGCATCGCGTTTGCGCGCAAACTGGTGGCGACCACCGACCGGGTCTTCACGTTCGTCACCGCCGACGGGCCGATTGCCGATTTGCTGCGTACGCGCCTGGCGCCGTTCTTGTTACCGAAAATGACCTCGTTCGAAGCCTCCCGCCAGTTCCTGTTTCGCACGGTGTCGCAGATCACCCTGAATTATCGTGGCATGCCGTTGAGCACGGGCGTTGCCGGGCGTGTGCATGGCGGTGATCGCCTGCCCTGGGCCCATGACGGTGAGGGGGATAATTTCGAGTCGCTCAAGTGCCTGACCTGGCAGGTGCATGTCTATGGCGACACCAGCGACGAGATGATCGCCTGGTGCCACGAGCACCATCTGCCGCTGCATGTGTTCGACTGGCGACCGGCGTTCGAAGCGGCGGGCCTGGGGCGCAACGGCTTTTATCTGCTGCGGCCCGATACCTATGTGGCGATTGCCGAAACCTGCTCGGACCCGAAAGTGATCGAACGGTACTTCCGCGATCACGGGATCCGGACGTTTTTTGGCGCGACCTGAAAACACCACATTCCCCTGTGGGAGCGAGCCTGCTCGCGATAGCGGTGGATCAGTCAGAATCATGTTGACTGACACTCCGCTTTCGCGAGCAGGCTCGCTCCTACAGGGTTATAGAGTGATTATCAGATCCCGGCCAAGGCCAGATCCATCGCAAAATAGGTAAAGATCAGGTCTGCCCCGGCCCGCTTGATCGCCCCCAGGCTCTCGCGCACCACACGGTCTTCATCGATGGCCCCGGCCTGGGCGGCAAACTTGATCATCGCGTACTCACCGCTCACCTGATAGGCCGACAGCGGCAGGCGCGAGGCTTCGCGGATGTCGCGGATGATGTCCAGATACGCACCGGCCGGCTTGACCATCAGCGCATCGGCGCCTTCCTGTTCGTCGAGCAACGATTCGCGCACCGCTTCGCGGCGGTTCATCGGGTTCATCTGGTAGCTTTTACGGTCGCCCTTGAGCGCACTGCCACCCGCCTCGCGGAACGGGCCATAAAGCGCCGAGGCGAATTTGGTCGAATAGGCCATGATCGCCGTCTGGGTAAACCCGGCGTCATCGAGGGCCCGGCGAATCGCCTGGACCTGCCCGTCCATCGCTGCCGAGGGGGCGATCACATCGGCACCGGCACGGGCTGCCGCGACGGCTTGCCTGCCGAGGTTGATCAGGGTCTGGTCGTTGTCGACCTCATGGTTGTGCAGCACGCCGCAATGGCCGTGGTCGGTGTACTCGCAAAAGCAGGTGTCGGACATCACGATCATGTCCGGCACTGCGTCCTTGGCGATGCGCGACATGCGCGAGACCAGGCCGTCATCGCGCCAGGTGTCGCTGCCGCTGCTGTCCAGGTGATGGGACACGCCGAAGGTCATCACCGACTTGATCCCGGCACGGGCGTAGCGCTCGATCTCGCCGGCCAGTTTCGACTCGGGAATGCGCATCACGCCCGGCATGCTTTTGATCGGCACGAAGTCGTCGATTTCTTCTTCGACGAAAATCGGCAGCACCAGGTCGTTCAGGCTGAACTCGGTCTCCTGGAACAGGCTGCGCAGGCTCGCATTGCGGCGCAGACGGCGTGGGCGTGCTTCGGGGAACTGACTGGACATGGGTATTCCTGGATTTCAGAGGACGAGACGAACGTCGTAGGGAGGCGAAGCTTATGCCCTGCGCGGCGCTGGGCACAAACCCCGGGTGATCAACAAACTCTTGCAGGCTGGGCAACAATACTGGCATCCAGCACTGCCCCTCTGTGGGAGCGGTGTATCAGCTCGCTACCGGGCTCGGAATCTGCAACCCACGCACCACCGCCGGCCGCGCCAGGAAACGCTCCAGCACCCGCGTGACGTTAGGGAAGTTCTGAATGCCCACCAGATCGCCGGCTTCATAGAAGCCGATCAGGTTGCGCACCCACGGGAAGGTGGCGATGTCGGCGATGGTGTAGCGCTCGCCCATGATCCAGTCGCGCCCTTGCAGACGGCCGTCCAGCACCTTAAGCAGGCGCCTGCTTTCCTCGACGTAGCGGTCACGGGGACGCTTGTCTTCGTAGTCCTTGCCGGCGAACTTGTTGAAAAACCCGAGCTGGCCGAACATCGGGCCAATGCCGCCCATCTGGAACATCAGCCACTGGATCGTTTCGTAGCGCGCAGCCGACTCCTGGGCCAGCAGTTGCCCGCTCTTGTCGGCCAGGTAGATCAGAATTGCTCCCGATTCGAACAGCGCCAGCGGCAGGTCGTCCGGACCGTGGGGATCGAGGATCGCCGGGATCTTGTTGTTGGGATTGAGTGAAAGAAATTCCGGGGACATCTGGTCGTTGGTGTCGAAGCCTACCCGGTGAGGCTCATACGGCAGGCCGATCTCTTCAAGCATGATCGAGACCTTGACGCCGTTGGGGGTCGGCAAGGAGTACAGCTGAATCCACTCCGGATACTGGGCAGGCCATTTGCGGGTGATGGGGAAAGCGGACAAATCGGTCATGGGCGGGATCCACGAAGACATTGAGAGTGACGATCATAATGTAGATATCGGCTCAGCGATCCCTTGAAGCCATCGATCTCGCTGATAGGCGAGATCAAAAGAGATCACCACTGTTTCAATACCATCCGGTGTATTGTGTCCACATTTGTGCAACATCCTGTCGATAACCTTGGCTGCAAACCCGTGAAGGTTACCGATACATTGCCGCGCACTCGGCCGGAATCGAACCAAACGGGTTCAGGGGACTCAGAGCACCACCCCTTTGATAAAGGACTGGCTTCAATGACATGGAAAACACCCGACGCAGGACAATCGAGGTGTAAAGGTTTGTCAGCCTTAACCGAATTGCGCTGAAGATCCTTTTATTCATGAATCTGTTCAATTTTGCCAAACGCTTTAAATATCGCGCCTACCTTTTGTTGCCCGCCCTCTTGGTGGTCAGCGCGATGTTCCTGTCGCTGGAGCCCGGCCTGAGTCGCGCCCAACCGATGGATGGCACCCAGACGCTGGTCTTCCTGCGCCACGGGGAAAAACCCGCCGGCGGCCTGGGCCAGCTCAATTGCCGGGGACTGAACCGCGCCATCGACCTGGCCACACTGCTGCCGGAAAAGTTCGGCAAGGCCAACTATGTGTTCGCGGCCAACCCGACCCGTAACGTCGAGGAAGGCGAGCTCGACAATTCCTACAGTTATATCCGCCCACTGATGACCATCAGCCCCAGCGCCATCAAGCTGGGCCTGCCGGTGAACATCAACTTTTCCGCCAATGACACCAGTGACCTGGCCGATGAGCTGCTCCACGACAAGTACCACAACTCGGTCATCTACACGGCCTGGTCCCACGGTTACCTGCCAGAGCTGATCAACACGGTGGCCGGCGAAGCCACCGGCAAGGATGCGAAGATCATCGACGACTGGGAGTCCAGCGACTACGACTCGCTGTATGTACTGACCCTGACCTGGCACAACGGCAAGGCCAGTTTGCAGAGCCATGTGTACAAGCAAGGCCTGGATAACGGCGCAGAAACCTGCCCGACCTGAGTTGTGCATTGCCTGATCGGGCCTCATCGCGAGCAGGCTCGCTCCTACAGTGATCTTCGGTGAACACAGTTTTTGTGTACGGCGCAGATCCAATGTAGGAGCGAGCCTGCTCGCGATGAGGCCGGCACAGGCTACATCACCCTCGCTGGCTGCCCCGCTCGCGCAGATACTCAAGAACCGCCCCTCGCTCCCCGGCAAACTCGATCCGCGCGTCTTTCTTCTCCCGCTGAAACGCATACATCGGATCGTAATACTCGCACAGCAGCCCTTCGATCCAGCCCCGGTGCAGATCCACCGCGCCACTGCGGGCCTGCTCGGCCAACGCATCCTCCATCAAGACCAGCAAGCGTCGATGACGTTCACCACCCAGGCGCTTTTGCACATTGTTCAGGCTTTCCAGCAAGCGTTCGGAAAACAACGCAAAGCCCTCCTCGCCATGCACGTCGATGAATTCGGCGCACAGATCCACCACGTAATCGCGCAGGATCCGCTCGACCCGACCTTCCAGGCTGTCTTCCAGCCACACCATCGGGAACTGCTGCATGCCCTGGTACAGCGGCAACGGCAGCGCACAACTGCCCACCGCACGGCTTTCGTCTTCCAGTACGAACTGCTCGATGCCCCGTGCGCGTTTTTTCAACACGTCTACGGCCAAGCGGTTTTCGAAGTCGATGTTCGAGGGTTGGCCCGTGGCGCGCTTGCCGAAACTGGAGCCGCGATGGTTGGCATGACCTTCAAGGTCCACGGCGTTGCCCAGTTGCGTGAGCACCTCGGTTTTGCCGGTGCCGGTCATCCCGCCCAACAGGACGAAATCACACTGGGTCACGGCTTGATCGAGTGTGTCCAGCAGAAAGGTGCGCATGGCCTTGTAGCCACCGCCCACCCGTGGATAGTCGATGCCGGCCTCGTCCTTGAGCCATTGCTGGACTATCTGCGAGCGCAGACCGCCGCGAAAGCAATACAACAATCCATCCGGATGCGCCCGGGCAAAATCGGCCCAGGCCTGGATGCGTTCGGCCTTGACCGCGCCCGACACCAGTTGATGCCCCAGCACGATGGCCGCTTGCTGGCCGTGCTGCTTGTAGCAGGTGCCGACCCGCTGGCGCTCATGGTCATTCATCAACGGCAGGTTGATCACGCCGGGAAACGCGCCCTTGTTGAATTCGACAGGCGCGCGGGCATCCATCATTGGCCGGTCGTTGAGGAAGATGTCGCGGTAATCAGTGCAGTCGACGAACATCAAAACACCTCGACCGCGTTGCTCTGTCGCTCGACCAGTTCACCGATCGGTTCCAGGCTCAGGCCCAGTTCGGCGGCCACCGAAAGGAATTGCTCGTTGCCTTGCGGCGTCACGGCAATCAACAGGCCACCGCTGGTCTGCGGGTCGCAGAGCACGCGTTTGTGCAGCTCCTGAAGGCGTCCGAGCTTGCTGGCGTAGCTGTCGAAATTGCGCAGAGTCCCGCCGGGTACGCAGCCCTGTTCCAGGTAATACTCGACCCCCGGCAGGCGCGGTACGCGGTCATATTCAATGCGCGCCGTGAGCTGGCTGCCGTCGGCCATTTCCACCAGGTGCCCGAGCAGGCCGAAACCGGTGACATCGGTCATCGCGGTCACGCCGTCGAGCTTGCCGAAACGGCTGCCGGGTTTATTCAGGGTGCACATCCAGTCCCGGGCCAGGCCGATGTCGGCATGACGCAACTTGCCCTTTTTCTCGGCAGTCGTAAGGATGCCGATACCCAAGGGCTTGGTGAGATAAAGCAGGCAACCGGCGGTGGCGGTATCGTTGCGCTTCATGTGGCGCTTTTCCACCAGGCCGGTGACAGCCAGGCCAAAGATCGGTTCTGGCGCGTCGATGGAGTGCCCGCCTGCCAGCGGGATGCCCGCCTCGTCACACACCGAACGACCGCCGCGTATCACTTCCCGGGCAACTTCCGGCGCCAACACGTTCACCGGCCAGCCCAGGATCGCAATCGCCATCAACGGATCGCCGCCCATCGCATAGATGTCGCTGATGGCATTGGTGGCGGCAATTCGGCCGAAATCGAAGGGATCGTCGACGATCGGCATGAAAAAGTCCGTGGTCGAGACCACGCCGCGTTCCTCATCGATGGCATACACCGCCGCGTCATCGCGCGAGGCGTTGCCGACCCAAAGCTTCGGGTCGAGGTTCTGCGCCCCGCTGCCGGCCAGGATCACTTCCAGCACCTGGGGGGAGATCTTGCAGCCGCAACCGGCGCCGTGGCTGTATTGGGTCAGGCGAATCGGCTCGCTCATGGGGTTACCTCTTGGAGTCTAGGTAACCAATCCTACAGCAAATGCGCCTTTTTCTTTGTAGGAGATGCAGTGTTGAGCAGTGCCCCTGTGGGTTATGGCAGCAGAATCACCTTGTCACCGCTGCCTTGATTCACTTCGGCATAGCGCTCCAGCCCTTCGGCCAAAGGCGACTCGAACAAGCCTTGTGGCAGGGGCAACAAATCCTGATCGAAGAACTTGCCAAACTGGTCAAGCATCGCTGCGCACGCTTGCACGCCGTACAGCAGCGAGTTGATCCCCACCACCGAGCCACCCTTGCGATACAACGCCAAGGCCGGCAACTGCACGTGACCGTCCACGGGTGCTGCAATGATCGCGATGCGGCCGAACGTGGCCAGGGCGGGTACCGAGGCCGGCAGCCAGAAACCGGTGGTGTCGAAAATCACGTCGGCGCCGCCGGCATAGACGGCGTTGACCTGAGCCCCGAGGTCTTCGGGTTTATCCAGTTGCAGGGTCTGGTAGCCCTGATCCTGCAAGTCCTTGACCTGTTCCGGACGCCGCGCGGCCGCCAGCACCCGGGCACCGCGCACCTTGGCCAAGGCCAGCGCGGCACTGCCAACTGCCCCGCCACCGATGACCAGCAATCGGGTTTCGGCCGTCACCAGGCTGCGCTCCAGTGCATCCCACGCCGTGGTGTACGGCACGCCGAGGCTGGCGGCCTGGGCAAAGCTCAGGTGCGTGGGTTTGAGCGCCACGCCATTGGCCGGCAGCTTGACGAACTGCGCGTGGGAACCGTCGGCGAAAAAACCCAGTTCCTTGCCCGTGCCCCAGACGTCCTGACCGATCAGCGCCTGCGGGCCGGCCACGACAACTCCGGCAAAGTCTCGACCGGGAATCCGCGGCAAGGTGGTGTAGGGAAAACGCCCCAGCACGTTCTTCACATCGCTGGGGTTGAGGCCGGCGGCCTTGATCTCGACCAGCACTTCATCGACGCCGGGCACGGGCGTAGGCACCTCGACGTAGCGCAGGGCCGAGAGATCACCGGTTTTATCGAATTGCAGAGCTTTCATGGGCGTATCCATCGAGTCGAAAAGGGTTCAGGAGATCCAGCCAGCCACCAGCCCCCGCCCCATCGGCCAGAGCTTTTCGCCGGCGAGCATGCCGAGCAGGCCCACCAGCGCGATGGCCGGGGGTGCGGGGGAACGAAAATCCAGGGCGCCGTAGAGCAGACCGACGCCCAGACCGATGGCCACAGACACGAGGTAGTTCATGGCGGACTCCGGGAGCAATTGAGGTATGCGCTGAGTCTAGGGGGCGACGCCTGCGAGCATCGGCCAAGTGCTTCTGAATTTCGGCCAAAGCCTGGCCTCGACGAGTTCAGTCCTGGCGTTGCGCCGCCGGAAACTGCGAAGGGGCAACGCCCAGCTCACGGCGAAACATGTCGCTGAAGCTGCTCGGCGAATAGCCCAGCTCCCGGGCAATCGCGCTGACCGGTACGCCCTGGATCAACTCGGCCACCGCCGTCGCCAGTTGCACCTGACGCCGCCACTCGGCGAAGCCCATGCCCAAACCGTCCTTGAACAGCCGCGCCAGGGTGCGCACGCTGGCTCCGGCGTTGTCCGCATGTTGTTCGAAAGGAATGTCCAGTGAAGGCGCAGCCATGACCGCCTGACACAAATTCATCAATCGCCGGTCGGAATCGTCCGGCAGCGGGATTTTCAGCAACGAACGCCTGGCCCGCTTGAGCTCCAGCAGCGCCAGGCCCACCAGTGCGTCGTAATACTCGGGCGACCCGTCGTTACCCTGCTCCACCAGGCTGACAATCAGCTCGCGCAGCAAGCCGCCGACCTCGATCACCTGAACGCTGTCATCCAGGGTCGCGGCCAGGGACGGCCGCAGGTAGATATTGCGCATCTGCAGGTCCGATACCACGCGAATCCCGTGGGGCACGCCGGGCGGCAACCACACCGCCCGCTGCGGTGGCACCACCAGCGCTTCATGCGGCGTCTCGACCCACATCACCCCGCTCATCGCATACAGCAACTGGCCCCAGACGTGCTCATGGGGCTCGATGTACAACCCGCGCGGATAGGTGCGAGCCAGCGGTTGCACAGGCACATTGGTATCACTCAGGTCAGGCGGTGCGGCGAGGGCCATGGTCAATGTTCATTGGGGGTACGGGAAGCTTCCATGGTAACGGGGCGCCGAACTTGTCGCCAGCAACTGCCGCTTTCCGACAAGCCGAGTGAATTTTCCCGATGGCGCGCGATCCTTCTATGTACAGCAGGGAGGAACCGGGGCTTTATGAACAGTGCAAAATTATTCGTCGTCGAGTACACCCTCCATGGCGATCCGAAGTCATTCATCATCCGCCTGGAAAAAATGGATAACGCAGAAGCCTGGCATTGGGCGAGCTGTGACGCGGGGGTGGGGCGAATCCCCCGGTTCGGACGCGAGAAGGTGCAAAAGACCAGCAAGCCGATGGCTGAAAAGTTCGGCGTGGAAAACGTCAAGTGGCGGCCGGCGAACTAATATCCGGTAACCATCAGGTTCGGGGGAAGGGATATGAGCACAACACCCGTCTACAGCCCTGCGCAGCTGGACTACGGTCTGGACACGCCGAACGGTCGCATCACCAAGAGCGCCGAGTGCCGGATCGGCCTGGAACAGGTCGAAAATGACCCATTCTGCTTCGCCATACGCGTCCCGGCGCCACTGCCGGAAGATCTGGAGCAAGCCAGGACCCTGGTGCTACGGGTCGAAGGGCGGCGCTTGCAAGGCACCGTGCGCCACAGCGAACGCCTGGAAGATGACAGCCTCAGGCTGGAAGTGGAGCCGGATTAGGCTCCACTTTTCATTCGCGGTTGTCAGCCATGAGCGCACTTGCACTCTTTATGGGTGCATTCCTCGCCGTGTTCATGGTGCTTGGCGCAGGCCTCACAGCAGTAGTGTTTGCCGTGACGGGCAATCGGATGTTCACCGAGTTTGCAGGAACATTTCGGGCAATCGCAGATACTTTCGCGGTCAATCATGGGGCTGACTCCTCTAGCAAGGTCGTCCAGTGCTCGGATGCACAGAACAAGTGTAGTGGCTGTCGCTCCTGCCAGTCACAACCCTACAGATTGCAAACCAGTCAGATCCGGAACTGCCCGACCAGGCTGCCCAGGCGCTGGCCGAGATCGGCCAGGCTGCGTGAAGTCTGCGCGCCGAGTTGGGTTTCGTCGGCGACGTTGTCCACCGCCACGGCAATCTGGTGCACGCTGCGGTTGATCTCTTCGGCCACGGCAGTCTGTTCTTCGGCGGCACTGGCGATCTGCGCGTTCATCGAATTGATGGTCGCGATCAGCTGGGCCATGGTGTCCAGCGAAGCCCCCGCCTCGTTGGCCTGGGCCGAGGTGCCGTCGCCGGCCTCGCTGGAGCGGCGCATCGCCTCTACCGCCGACTGGGTGCCGGCCTGCAAACGGTCGATCATGCCCTGGATTTCCTGGGTGCTGATTTGCGTGCGGCTGGCCAGCGCCCGCACTTCATCGGCCACCACCGCAAAACCGCGCCCGGCCTCGCCGGCCCGGGCGGCTTCGATGGCCGCGTTAAGCGCCAGCAGGTTGGTCTGCTCGGCAATCGAGCGGATCACCCCGAGCACGCTGACAATCGACGACACGTCTTTTTGCAGGCTGTCCAGGGACACGCCGCTGCTGCGGATGTCGTCCACCAGGGCATGGATCTTCTCGATACTGCCGGCCACCACACGCTTGGCCGCCTGCCCTTCTTCGTCGGTCTGCTGGGCTGCCACCGCGGCGTTCTGCGCGCTCTTGGCCACTTCCTGGGCGGCGGCCGACATTTCGTTGATCGCCGTGGCCACCTGATCGGTTTCGTGACGTTGGCGTTCCATGGCCTGGTCCGAACGGTTGGCCTGGTCGGACACCTGATTCACCAGTCCGGTCAGTTGCGAGGTCATTTCGGTGATCTGCCGTACCAGGCCGTGGATCTTGTCGACGAAACGGTTGAACGAACCGGCCAGTTCACCGAGTTCGTCCTGGCTGGTGATGGTCAAGCGGCGGGTCAGATCGCCTTCGCCCGCCGCGATGTCGTCGAGGTTGGCCTTCATCAGATGCAGCGGACGCAGAATGGTATTGGCCAGCAGCATCCCGGCAGCGGCGATTACCAGCAGCAGCACGACTGCTACGCCAACGATGCTCAGCACCATGCCTTGCATGCGCTCCTGGACCTTGGCTTCGACCACGGCCACTTGCGCTTCGATGCCGTCGAGGTTGACCGAGGTGCCGACCGCCATGTCCCACTTCGGCAGGTATTCGGTGTAGCCGAGCTTGGGCACCAGTACCTGGGTGTTGCCGGGCAATGGCGAGCTGTATTGCAGGTAGTGCGTACCGTCCTTGGCGACTTTCACCAGGTCGCGGTTGACGTAGACACCGTTCGGGTCGCGGTTGTCCTTGAAGCTCTGGCCCACGCCGTCGGGGCTGTTGGCCTTGAACAGGCGCACGGTGTTGGAGTCGTAGCCGAAGAAGTAGCCGTCCTTGCCATAGGTGATGCTCGACAGCAGCTTGATCACCTGGGCCCGCGCCGCCTCATCGCCGGGGGCGGCCGCGTCGTAGAGCGGTTTGATCGTGGTCATGGCCACGGCCACGTAGCTTTGCAGGGTCGCCTTGGCATCGCTGAGCAGGCGCTCGCGGGTCTGCTCGACTTCCTTGCGCGCCTGATCCTGAAGAATGAACAGCGTGGTCAGGCTGATGACCAGCGCAAACAGCAACACCGGGAGGACGGCAAGGGACAGGACTTTGGCCTTGAGGCTCATGCGCATGACGTTCACTCTTTTGATTTTGTTGGCGTGGTTAAAAGCTTAACGGCACGCCGGGTCAAAAGTTGAACGCGGCCGTCAGGTCCGCAGAAGATCCCCTGTGGGATTTCAGTGTTACAGAACCATCGCCGCAACCCAGCCAAACGCCAGCAGCGGCAGGTTGTAGTGCAGGAAGGTCGGGACCACGGTGTCCCAGATGTGATGGTGCTGGCCGTCGATGTTCAGGCCGGAGGTCGGGCCCAGGGTCGAGTCCGAAGCCGGCGAACCGGCGTCGCCCAGGGCACCGGCCGTGCCGACGATGCACACGATGGCCAATGGGCTGAAGCCCAGTTGCACGCACAGCGGCACGAAGATCGCCGCCAGGATCGGCACGGTGGAGAACGACGAGCCGATGCCCATGGTCACCAGCAACCCCACCAGCAACATCAGCAAGGCGCCAATGCCTTTGCTGTGATCGATGTACGACGCCGACGACTCGACCAGCGTCTGCACCTCACCGGTGGCCTTCATCACTTCGGCAAACCCGGAGGCGGCGATCATGATGAAGCCGATCATCGCCATCATTTTCATGCCTTCGGTGAACAGGTCGTCGGTGTCGCGCCATTTGACGATGCCCGACACCGAGAAGATCAGGAAGCCGACCAGTGCGCCGATGATCATCGAATCGAGCAACAACTGAATGATGAACGCCGCCGCGATGGCAACGCCGGCCACCATCAGGCTCAGCGGGTTGTATTGCACCGCCACTTGCTCGACCTGCTCGATCTTCGCCAGGTCGTAGACACGCTTCTTGCGGTAGCTGACAAACGCGATCAGCAAGCCCGCCACCATGCCCAGGGCCGGGATGCCCATGGCGTGGGTCACGTTGATGCCGCTGATGTCCACGCCGCTGCGGGCGACGTTGGCCAACAGGATCTCATTGAGGAAGATGTTACCGAAGCCCACCGGCAGGAACATGTAGGGCGTGATCAGGCCGAAGGTCATGACGCAGGCGATCAGGCGACGGTCCAGCTGCAGTTTGGTCAGCACATAAAGAAGCGGCGGCACCAGCAACGGAATAAACGCGATATGTATCGGCAAGATGTTCTGCGAGGCGATGGCCACGACCCAGAGCAGGCCGATCAGCAGCCATTTGACCTGGCCACCGCCGTTGGCGTGCTGGCGATCGACCATCGCCAGGGCTTTGTCGGCCAGCGCATGGGCCATGCCGGACTTGGCAATGGCCACGGCGAAAGCGCCGAGCAAGGCGTAGGACAACGCCACCGTCGCCCCGCCGCCGAGGCCGCTGTTGAAAGCCTTGAGCGTCGCCTCGATCCCCAGGCCACCGGTCAAGCCACCGACCAGCGCACCGACGATCAGGGCGATCACCACATGCACGCGGGACAGGCTGAGGATCAGCATGATGCCGACCGCGGCAATTACTGCATTCATTGTCATACCTCTGGGCAAGCGAAAAGAGTCCGGCCGGCAGTCTGCGAGAGCCGCCAGCGGATAAAAGGAATGGGTTTTATTAGAGGGCGCGCACTTTGAATGAAGCAGCTTCAAGCTGCAAGCCTCAAGCGACAAGCTTTTACGCTTTTTACCTGAAGCTTGCCGCTTGCGGCTCAAGAACGCTGTTTGTTGGCCGCTACAGTGCAAAGTCTCAGATATTTATCGAATAAGGACGTCTCCATGTCGCTCAGACAACTTTCCATTCAATGGAAAATCACCCTGCTGGCCGGGCTGTGCCTGGCGGGCATCGTGACCCTGCTGGTGGGTCTTTCGCTGTATCGCATGGAGCACAGCTCCGAGCTGGTGAAAGCCTCGAGCATGGAGATGCTGACCGAAGCGGCGCAGGCCCGGATCGAGTCCCAGGGGGAAAACCAGGCGCTGGGGATTCGCCAGCAGTTCATGGACGCCTATCAGTACGGCCACGGCTTCTCGCGGCAGGTGCTGTTCCTGCGTGACCAGGCCGAGAAGCGCTTTCTCGATGCCTTCGACCTGCGCGAAGACCTGACCCGCCAGGTCAAGTCGGCCCTGCAAGCCAATCCGGACCTGCTCGGCCTGTCCCTGGTGTTCGAGCCCAATGGGCTGGACGGCAAGGACGAACTGTTCGCAGGTCAGGCCGAGCTTGGCAGCAACGACAAGGGCCGTTTCGCGCTCTACTGGTCACAGCCGACGCCGGGCAAGGTAACGTCCATGGCGCTGCCGGAAAAGGACATGGCCGACACCAGCACCGGCCCCAGCGGCGAAGCGGCCAACGCCTGGTTCACCTGCCCGCGCACCACCCTCAAGCCGTGCGTGATCGAACCCTACTTCTATGAGATCGACGGTCAGAACGTGCTGATGACCAGCATCGTTTTCCCGCTGATGGTCAATGGCAAGGTCATCGCCTCGCTGTCGGTGGACATCAACCTCAACAGCCTGCAAGCGGTCAGCCTGGGCGCGAGCAAGAAGCTCTATGACGGTCAGACCAGCGTCAGCATCATCAGCCCGGCCGGCCTGCTCGCCGGCTACAGCCCGGACGCCAGCAAACTCAGCCAGCGCCTGGACGCCGTGGACCAGGCCAGCGGCGCCGAACTGCTGCGCATGCTCGCCGCCAGCAGCAAAACCGCCAGCCTGCACAGCCAGCAGCAACTGAAGGTACTGGCGCCTTTCCAGCCGATTCCCGGCGGTAAGTCCTGGGGTGTGTTGCTCGATGTGCCGGAGAAAGTCCTGGTCGGCCCCGCCGAAGCCCTGAAAAAGCAACTCGATGACAGCAACACCGCCAGTACGCTGGTCGAACTCGGCCTGGGTGTGCTCGCCGCGCTGCTCGGCCTGATGCTGGTGTGGCTGATGGCCCGCAGCGTGACCCGACCGATCCTCGGCGTGGCACACATGCTCGAAGACATCGCCAGCGGCGAAGGTGACCTGACCCGCCGCCTGGCCTACGACAAGCAGGATGAGCTGGGCCAGTTGGCCGGCTGGTTCAACCGTTTCCTCGACAAGCTGCAACCGATCATTGCCGAAGTGAAACGCTCGGTGCAGGACGCCCGCAGCACCGCTGACCAGTCGTCCGCCATCGCCGCCCAGACCAGCGCTGGCATGGAGCAGCAATACCGCCAGGTGGACCAGGTGGCGACCGCCTCCCACGAAATGAGCGCCACCGCCCAGGACGTCGCCCGTAGCGCCGCGCAAGCGGCCCATGCCGCCCGCGATGCCGATCAGGCGACCCGTCAGGGTTTGACTGTGATCGACCGCACCACCGCCAGCATCGACAACCTCGCCGCCGACATGAGCGCGGCCATGGTCCAGGTCGAAGGCCTGGCCGCCAACAGCGAGAAGATCGGCACGGTACTGGAAGTGATTCGTGCGATTGCCGAGCAGACCAACCTGCTGGCCCTCAACGCCGCGATCGAAGCGGCCCGTGCCGGTGAGGCCGGACGCGGGTTTGCCGTAGTAGCCGATGAAGTGCGCAACCTGGCCCGGCGTACCCAGGAATCCGTCGAAGAAACCCGTCTGGTGATCGAACAGCTGCAAAACGGTACCCAGGAGGTGGTGGGTTCGATGAATAACAGCCATCGTCAGGCCCAGGGCAGTGTCGAGCAGGTTGGCCAGGCGGTAACGGCGTTGCGCCAGATCGGCGAGGCAGTGACCGTGATCAATGACATGAACATGCAGATCGCCAGTGCCGCCGAAGAGCAAAGCGCGGTGGCCGAGGAGATCAACAACAACGTGGCGACCATCCGCGACGTGACCGAATCACTGTCAGGCCAGGCCAATGAATCGGCGCGGGTCAGCCAGTCGCTCAACAGCCTGGCGAATCAGCAGCAGAGTTTGATGGATCAGTTCCGCGTCTAAGCCTTGCAAGTCGAACAAAATACCTGTGGGAGCGAGCTTGCTCCCACATTTGTTTCCCACATTTTTTCTGCGCGCGGCTCAATCAAATGATGGCGAGTGGATATCTGCCGGACGTTGATTATGCTTCATGGAACCTTGCAGCATTTTCTGACGTCAACCTGAATGCAAGCCACGTAATCCGATGACTTCAGCCCCCGGGCCAGGGTGCGGCAACAATTGAGAGGTGCTCCGGCCTTAAAACAAGAACAACGGAGAAAAATCATGGTGGCAATCGACAGTACAACCACGGGCAGCACGCCCAACCGCGGGATCACCAGGGAGGAGCGCAAGGTCATCTTCGCCTCGTCCCTGGGCACCGTGTTCGAATGGTATGACTTCTACCTGTACGGCTCCCTCGCGGCGATCATCGCCAAGCACTTCTTCGCCGGTGTCAACGAAACGACTTCCTTCATCTTCGCCCTGCTCGCCTTCGCCGCCGGCTTCGCCGTTCGGCCCTTCGGCGCCATCGTGTTCGGTCGGCTGGGCGACATGATCGGGCGCAAACACACGTTCCTCATCACCATCGTGATCATGGGTATTTCCACGGCCGTGGTGGGTTTGCTGCCGGGCTACGCAACCATCGGCGTAGCCGCGCCGGTCATTCTGATCAGCCTGCGCCTGCTGCAAGGCCTGGCGCTGGGCGGTGAGTACGGCGGTGCAGCGACCTACGTGGCCGAACACGCACCCAAGGGCAAACGCGGCTACTTCACCTCGTGGATTCAGACGACCGCGACCCTCGGCCTGTTTCTTTCACTGCTGGTGATCCTCGCCTGCCGCACTGCGCTGGGCACTGAAGCCTTCGAAGCCTGGGGCTGGCGGATTCCGTTCCTGCTGTCGATCCTGCTGCTGATCGTCTCGGTCTACATCCGCCTGCAACTGAGCGAGTCACCGGTGTTCCAGAAAATGAAGGCCGAAGGCAAGTCCTCCAAGGCACCGTTGACCGAATCCTTTGCCCGTTGGGACAACCTCAAGATCGTGATCATGGCCCTGCTCGGTGGTACCGCCGGTCAGGCGGTGGTCTGGTACACCGGGCAATTCTATGCGCTGTTCTTCCTGTTGCAGACGCTGAAGATCGACCCGCAGACCGCGAACCTGCTGATTGCCGGCTCGCTGCTGATCGGTACGCCGTTCTTCGTCATTTTCGGCAGCCTGTCCGACCGCATCGGCCGCAAGGGCATCATCATGGCCGGCTGCATCATCGCGGCACTGACTTACTTCCCCATCTTCCATGCGTTGACCCAATACGGTAACCCCGACGTGTTCATTGCGCAGGAGAAGAATCCGGTCACGGTAATCGCCAATCCCGGCCAGTGCTCGTTCCAGTTCGACCCGGTGGGCAAGGCCAAATTCACCAGCTCCTGTGACCTGGCCAAGACCGTACTGGCCAAAAAGGCCATCCCCTACAAGAACGTGAACGCCGAGCCGGGCGCCGTTGCGCAGGTGCGCATTGGCGAGAAAGTGATCGAGAGCTTCGAGGGCACCGGCATACCGGCCGCCGATTTCAAGGCCAAAAACGACGCCTTTACCGCCACCCTCGCCACCGCCCTCAAGGACGCCGGCTACCCCGAGAAGGCCGACCCGACCAAGACCAACTACCCGATGGTGCTGCTACTGCTGACGATCCTGGTGATCTACGTGACCATGGTCTACGGGCCGATTGCCGCCTGGCTGGTGGAACTGTTCCCGGCGCGCATCCGCTACACCTCGATGTCGCTGCCCTATCACATCGGCAATGGCTGGTTCGGTGGCTTCCTGCCGACGGTGGCGTTCGCCATGGTGGCGGCCACGGGGGATATCTACTACGGGCTGTGGTATCCGATTGTCATCGCGGTGATGACGGCCATTCTCGGCACGTTCTTCATGCCGGAAACCAAGGATCGGGAGATTCATCACACCTGACCGGCGCCGTCCCTGTAGGAGCGAGCCTGCTCGCGATAGCGGTGTGTCAGCCACAGTTAATGTTGACTGACATGGCCTCATCGCGAGCAGGCTCGCTCCCACAGGGGGCCTGGTGTGGCTTCAAGTGTGTTTGGGCAACTCGATAACGACCTTCAACCCGCCCCACTCGCTTTCCAGCAACGACAGTTTGCCGCCCCAGCTATCGACGATGTCGCGCACGATACCCAGCCCCAAACCATGCCCATGGGTTTGCTCATCCAGCCGCGTCCCTCGAGCGAACACCTGATCACGACGCTCTTCGGGAATGCCCGGGCCGTCATCTTCCACGCAGAGTTCAAAGCCCTCAGCAGTCTCGGCCACACTCAGGCGAACCTCGGCATCCGCCCATTTACAGGCGTTATCCAGCAGATTGCCCAACAGTTCCAGCAGGTCTTCGCGATCCCAGGGCAATTGCAGACCGGCGGGTGCGCGGTAGCTCAGCGCCAGGTGTTCGCCATGGATCATGTTCAGGGTGGCCAGCAACCCGGGGAGCTCGGCATCGCAATCAAACAGTGCGCCCGGCAACGCATCACCGGACAACCGAGCACGATTGAGTTCCCGATTGAGCCTCTGCTGGACTTGTTCCAATTGTTCCTTGAGGGTCTTGCGCAGTTGCGGGTGCGCGTCGAGTTGCTCGCTTGAGGCCAGGCTCAACAGAACCGCCAGCGGGGTTTTCAAGGCGTGGCCGAGGTTGCCCAAGGCATTGCGCGAGCGCTTGAGGCTGTCCTCGGTGTGGGCCAGCAAGTGGTTGATCTGCGCCACCAGTGGCTCCAGCTCCACCGGCACCTGATCATCGAGTTGCGAGCGCTGGCCCTGTTGCAACTGCGCAATCTGCTCGCGGGCCTGCTCCAGTGGACGCAAGGCCCGGCGTACGGTAATCCGTTGCAGCAGCAGAATCAGCAACAGCGCTGTCAATCCGAGGCCAATCCCGAGTTGTTGCATGCGCCGGAAGCTTTCGCGGATCGGCGTGTAATCCTCGGCGACGCTGATGGAGATCGGCGCCCCCGAACGTCGATAGTCCGTGCGCAGCACCAGCAACTGCTGCCCTTCCGGACCCAGTTGCAGGTTGCCATGCAGGCCGGGTTGATCGAGCACCGGCAGTTCCTGATCCCATAAGGAGCGGGAACGCCAATGGCCATCGGTGAAATCGATGCGGAAATAATGCCCGGAGAACGGCCGCTGATAGGCCGGTGACAGGCGTCGCTCATCCAGTTGCAAGCCTTGCGGCCCGCGCACCAGCGCCGCCAGCAGGTTCTCGCTGTCATTGCGCAACCCGGCTTCGAGGTAGCGCTGCAACCCCATTTCGAACAGCCACAGGCTGGTTTGCGCCAGCACCAGGCCAACGACCACCATCACGCTGATCAGGCCCAGGCTCAAGCGGCGCTGGATCGATCTCACCGGGCTTGCCCGCCGAACAGGTAACCCTGGCCCCGACGGGTTTCAATCACACTTTTGCCGAGCTTGCGGCGCAAGTGGTTGACGTGGACTTCCAGCACATTGGAGTCGCGCTCGGTTTCACCGTCGTAGAGGTGTTCGGCGAGGTGGCCTTTGGAGAGGATCTGCTCGGGGTGCAGCATGAAATAACGCAACAGGCGAAACTCCGCGGCGGTCAGCTGAATGTCGGCACCGTCGCGCACAACGCACTGGCGACCTTCGTCCAGATGCAGCCCGGCAGCCTTGAGCGTTGGCTGGTTGACCTGGCCATGGGAGCGGCGCAGCAATGCCTGGATGCGCAAAAACAGCTCTTCGGGATGGAATGGCTTGGTCAGGTAATCGTCGGCGCCGGCCTTCAAGCCTTCGATGCGCTCTGCCCAGGAATCCCGGGCCGTCAGGATCAGCACCGGCGTGGCCAGACCCGCCCCGCGCCACTGCGCCAGCACCTCAAGCCCCGGCACGCCCGGCAGACCGAGGTCGAGGACGATCAGGTCGTAAGGCTCGGTGCTGCCCTGATGCACCGCATCGCGACCATCGGCCAGCCAGTCCACCGCGTAACCCTGGCGGTTGAGGCCGGCCAGCAGTTCGTCGGCCAGGGGCACATGGTCTTCCACCAGCAGCAAACGCATGGATCAGTCTTCCTTGTCTTTCAATATTCGGCCGTCAGTCGCATCGATGTGCAGCTCACGGACCACGCCTTCGGGGGTCAGCAACTCGACATCATAAAGGTAGATGTTGTGCTTCTCTTCGAGTTCGGCTTCCAGCAGTTTCGCGCCTGGGTAGCGATCCATCGCCTGCTGCAGCAGTTGCTCCAGTGGCAGGATCACGCCCTGTTGACGCAGGCGCAGGGCTTCATCCTGATCCAGGTCGCGGGCCATCACTGCCGAGCAAAATGCCAGAAGCAGCAGCACCATCCGGCTGCCGGTGCATCGATTGAGTAAAAACACCTTCATTACCAATCCTGATGATCCTTGAGTCACTGCCTGCTGACCGGGTCTAATTCCATGCCCTGTGCCAGTGGTGTGAGCTTCTCGAAAGCCACAATGGTACCAGCGATGCGCTATCCCAGCGTTGCGTCGGGGTCCAGGCGAGCCACCTTAACCCGCTGAACTTAATTGAAACTGAATTGCCATCATTGCTGACACCCTCGCTCCCACAATGATCACGTTTATAATTTCCCGCTTGCCACACTTCGAGACCGCAATGACCGCCATCCACATCAAGTTCCCTTCCCTGACCCTCAAGGCCGGTCCACGCGCCTTTGCGCGCATCCGGGACAACGGCTTGAGCGCCGCCGACGTCGGCACCTTGCCTGGCGCGGCCGGCGGTCCGAAGGCGCTGGGGATTCAGGGTCTGGACCTGGCGCTATTCGGCGAGTGGCTGCCGGCGGCACCGCGAGAACGCTCGCTGATTGGCGCATCGGTGGGTTCCTGGCGCTTCGCCAGCGCCTGCCTGCCGGACGCCGCCGAGGGCATCCGGCGTCTCGGGCAGCTGTACACCGAGCAGCACTTTGCCAAGGGCGTGACCATGGCGCAGATCAGCCAGAGCTCACAGCGCATGCTCAATGACCTGCTCGACGGTCGCGATGCCTCGATCCTCAGCAACAACCATTACCGCCTGAACATCATGGTGGTTAAAAGCCACGGCCTGCTGGCCGACGATCATCGCGGCCGCCTGGGGCTGGGCCTGTCATCGGTCATTGCCGACAACCTGCGCGGTCGGGCGCGGCTGGCACGGCACTTCGAACGCCTGATCATCCACGACCCGCGCCTGGCGCCGCCGGTGAATGCCTTGACTGACTTCCCGTCGCGCTTCGTCGCCCTCAATGCCGGCAACTTGCGCCAGGCCCTGCTGGCTTCGGGCTCGATCCCGATGGTGATGGAAGGCGTGCGCGACCTGCCGGGCGCCGGCGCCGGGACCTTCCGCGACGGCGGTCTGCTGGATTACCACCTGGACCTGCCCTACAGCGGCAACGACATCGTGCTTTACCCGCACTTCACCGACCGGGTGATCCCCGGCTGGTTCGACAAGACCCTGCCATGGCGCCGCGCCTGCCCGGCTCGCTTGCAGAACGTGCTGTTGCTGGCGCCGTCGAAGGAATACCTGGCGCGCCTGCCCTACGGTAAACTGCCGGACCGAAACGACTTCAAGCGCTTCATGGGCGATGCCCCGAGCCGGCAGAAATACTGGCGCACGACCATGGACGAAAGCCGCCGCCTGGGGGACGAATTCCTCGAACTGGCCGCCAACGGTCGCCTCGGCGAGCGCTTGCTGACCCTTTAGTCAGGACAAACTGGTAAACTCGCCGCCTGCCCGAATCGCTGCGGCGAACGCCACCTGAACAGAGCTGAAAACACTGTGGAAATCTTCAAAGAATTTACTTTCGAATCCGCCCACCGCCTGCCCCACGTACCGGACGGCCACAAGTGCGGGCGCCTGCACGGTCACTCGTTCAAAGTGGCAATCCACCTGAGCGGCGACCTCGACCCGCACACCGGCTGGATCCGCGACTTCTCGGAAATCAAGGCGATCTTCAAGCCGCTGTACGAGCGCCTGGACCACAACTACCTGAACGACATTCCCGGCCTGGAAAACCCGACCAGCGAAGTGTTGGCCAAGTTTATCTGGCAGGAATTGAAGCCCCTGCTGCCGGAGCTGAGCGCGATCCGTATCCACGAGACCTGCACCAGCGGTTGCATCTATCGCGGCGAGTAATCTTCAGACAACACTGCTCGCTCCCACAGGGGAACAGCGTTTTGTCAGAGAAAAAGAAAACAGCCTTCATCGGCTGTTTTTTTATGCCTATGCTTTTTGCCTCTTCCCCCCGCCAAGAGGACAAGCCCATGACTGACTGGCCGCTGGATCAGGTCTTCGACTTCAACGGACATCAAGTGCACTACGCCGTGCGCGGCGACGGCCCGCCGCTGGTGTTCGTGCATGGCACACCGTTTTCTTCCTGTGTGTGGCACCGGATCGCGCCGTATTTCACCGCGACTCACCGCGTCTACTACTTCGATCTGCTGGGCTATGGACAATCGGCACAACCCGACGACGATGTCTCGCTCGGTGTGCAAAACCAGTTGTTGGCGCAGTTGCTGGAGCATTGGCGCCTGGACCGCCCCGACGTGGTGGCCCACGACTTCGGCGGTGCGACCGCCCTGCGCGCGCACCTGCTCAATGGCAAGGACTACCGCAGCCTGACGCTGATCGACCCGGTGGCCCTTACGCCCTGGGGTTCGCCGTTCGTGCAGCATGTGCGCCAGCATGAAGCGGCCTTCAGCGGACTGCCCGATTACATCCAGCGCGCCATCGTGCCGACCTATATTCGCGGAGCCATCCAGCGCGAAATTCCCGACGCCGAACTCGCCCCCTACGTTCAGCCGTGGTTGGGGGAGCCGGGGCAAGCGGCGTTCTACCGGCAGATCGCACAGATGGACGAGCGCTATACCCGTGAGGCCGAGGGCCTGTACCCGACGATTCGCTGCCCGGTGCAGATTCTGTGGGGTGAAGACGACCAGTGGATTCCCATCGAACGCGGGCGGGCCTTGCAGCAGATGATTCCTGGATCGCAGTTTTATCCGATTCCCAACGCCGGTCATCTGGTTCAGGAAGATGCACCTGAAGCCATCGTCGCCGCTCTTATGCGATTTTTACCCCTGCAACTATCTACCTGAACAAACCCGCTCCCACATTTTGAACTGGCGGGATTCGCCGCAGGCGAGCTAACGTAAAGGTATTGCCTAAACGATTCGCCAAAAGGATCTGCCCGATGCACATCATCAACGCCCGTCTGCGCAATCAGGAAGGCCTGCATGAGTTGAACCTGGAAAACGGTCTGATCAGCAGCATCGGCCGCCAGATCGAAGCCCCGACCCTGGGCCCTGACGATCTGGACGCCGGTGGCAATCTGGTAGTGCCGCCCTTTGTCGAGCCGCACATCCACCTCGACGCCACCCTGACCGCCGGCGAGCCGCGCTGGAACATGAGCGGCACGCTGTTCGAAGGCATCGAGTGCTGGGGCGAACGCAAGGCGACCATCACCCAGGAAGACACCAAGGCCCGGGCCAAAAAAACCATCCAGACCCTCGCCGCCCACGGCATCCAGCATGTACGCACCCACGTCGATGTCACCGACCCGCAACTGACCGCGCTCAAGGCCATGCTCGAAGTGCGCGAGGAAAGCCGGCACCTGGTCGACCTGCAAATCGTCGCGTTCCCTCAGGAAGGCATCGAGTCCTACCGCAATGGCCGCGAATTGATGGAAGAAGCCATCCGCATGGGCGCCGACGTGGTGGGCGGTATACCGCATTTCGAGTACACCCGCGATCAGGGCGTCAGTTCGGTGAAGTTCCTCATGGACCTGGCCGAACGCAGCGGTTGCCTGGTGGATGTGCACTGCGACGAAACCGACGACCCGCATTCACGCTTTCTCGAAGTGCTCGCCGAAGAGGCCCGCAGCCGCGACATGGGTTCGCGGGTCACGGCCAGCCACACCACGGCCATGGGCTCCTACGACAACGCCTACTGCGCCAAGCTGTTTCGCTTGCTCGGGCATTCGGGGATCAGCTTTGTCTCCTGCCCCACCGAAAGCATCCACCTGCAAGGTCGCTTCGACAGTTTCCCGAAACGCCGGGGCGTGACCCGGGTCAACGAGTTGCTGGAAGCGGGCATGAACGTGTGCTTCGGCCAGGACTCCATCGTCGATCCGTGGTATCCGCTGGGCAACGGCAACATTTTGCGGGTGCTCGAAGCCGGCCTGCACATCTGCCACATGCTCGGTTATCGCAACCTGCAAAGTGCGCTGGACCTGGTGACGGACAATAGTGCCAAAGCCATGAACCTCGGCGATCGCTATGGTCTGGAGCGCGGGCGGCCGGCGAACCTGCTGATTCTGTCGGCGGAAAGTGATTACGAGGTGATCCGCAGCCAGGGGTTGCCGCTGTACTCGGTGCGCGATGGCAAGGTGTTGATGAAGCGGACGATGCCGGTGGTGGAGTTCGCTGGTCTGAGCTGAAATTTGCGTTTACCGGATTGGCCCCATCGCGAGCAGGCTCGCTCCTACAGGTTTTGTGAACGACATGTAACCACTGTAGGAGCGAGCCTGCTCGCGATGGCGATATCAAAATCAATCGATAACTCGAGCCGTACCAAACAGGCTGACCCGACTCAACTCCCCCTGCTCCTCCTCCAACAAGATCGGCGCCGTGCCACCCGGCATCGTCACCTTGACCTCCCCGGCGCTCACCCAACCAACCCGCCAGGCCGAACTGGCCACCGCGCTGGCACTGGTCCCCGATGACTCCGTCGGCCCCTCGCCCCGCTCGAATACTCGCGCGGCGATGTGCCCTTCGGACAAACGCATTGCCCATTGCAGATTGATCCCCGCCGGACAAGGTTTGCCTGCACCGACCGGCATGGCGTAAGCAATCCGCGTCAGCCCCTCACCCAGCACCGGCTCGCGCATCTGCTCGTTGCTCGGCAGATCCCCGGCACTTTCCACCAGCGTCACGCAATGGGGATTGCCGACCCGCGCGAACTGACTGCGCGACCATGCGCTATTGAGTGCCGACAACTGTTCAACGTGGCTGAGTTCACGACCGTTGAGCACCGCTGCTTCAACCCCGTGAGCACTGACCGCCGACGGCCCGAATCCCGGCTGGCCCAGATCGAGCCAGAACCCCCTCACGCCCTCGACCTCTGCGGCTTTCACTGAAGTCTGCCCCGGTGACGGCGTGTCAGACTTGTCGTGGTGAACCCTGAGCAGACAGGCTTCGTTCTGCGGCAACAGCCCTTGATCGCTGAGGGCCTGGGAAAAAATCGTCAGCCCGTTGCCACTGCGCTCGGCCAGGGTACCGTCGGTGTTGACGATCAACAGATCAAAGGGAGGCGACGACTGAAACGGTCCGACCAGCAAACCGTCGCTGCGATGATCCTTGCTGCCGGACGGTTGAGTGCCTGGAGCCCAGCTGCAGCAAGCCTCGATCGCGGCTAGCGTCCAGGCTTCGATGGTTTGCGCTGCCTGGCTAGCCTGATCGGGCAGGTCGATGCCCTGGCGGCGCAGTTCTTCTGGCGCTACCACGATGTAAATGTTGCCCCGTGCATCGTACCGCTGCGCCATGGCGCCCTCCGTGTGTCATTGGAATGGCTCAACATATCGCGAAAAACAGCGGCGCTGTGCAAGGATGTCGCCCTGTTTGACCGTAAAACTTTCCGGGCACTGATCGAACCCTCACAGGCCGATCACTGTCCGTTGAGGACGCGACGCTTTTTGCCAAGGATTGTTATGACCAGCCTCAACAGCCAAACCACTTTCGTTCCCGGCCGCCTGGAACAGATGTCCACGCGCATCGCCTTTTTCATCGCCGGGGTCGGCATCGCCGCATGGGCACCGCTGGTGCCCTATGCCAAGGCCCGGGCCGGACTGGATGAAGGCACCCTGGGATTGTTGCTGCTGTGCCTGGGGGTAGGTTCGATCCTGGCGATGCCGGTGGCCGGGATCCTGTCCACACGTTTCGGCTGTCGGCGGGTGACGGCTGGCGGGACCCTGCTGATCTGTGCCGCCCTGCCGCTGCTGGCAACGGTGTCGTCGATTCCGGCCCTGATCGCCGCGTTGTTCATGTTCGGCGCGGGGCTCGGCACCGTGGATTCGACGGTCAACCTGCAAGCGGTGATCGTCGAGCGCGCCAGCGGCAAAAACATGATGTCGGGTTTCCATGGCCTGTTCAGCCTGGGCGGGATTGTCGGTGCGGCAGGTGTCAGCGGATTGCTTGGCCTGGGGATTTCACCCCTTGGGGCCACGCTGGTGGTGATTGTGTTGCTGCTGATCGCACTGGCCAAGGCCGTGCCGCATCTGTTGCCCTACGGCAGCGAGAGTTCGGGACCGGCGTTTGCGGTGCCCCATGGCATCGTCCTGTTCATCGGCGGCATGTGCTTCATCGTGTTTCTCGCCGAAGGCGCGGCGCTGGACTGGAGTGCGGTGTTCCTGACACAGGAACGTGGCATCGACACGGCGTATGCGGGGCTCGGTTATGCGGCGTTTGCCCTGACCATGACGGCCGGGCGTTTGACCGGTGACAAAATCGTGCGACGGCTGGGCGCGACACGGGTGATTGTGTTCGGCGGGCTGACAGCCGCCGCAGGCTTGTTTCTGGCGACGTTCGCGCCAAGTTGGGAGGCGGCGCTGGTGGGTTATGCGTTGCTGGGTGCCGGTTGCTCGAACATTGTGCCGGTGCTGTACACCGCGGTCGGCAAACAGACGGTCATGCCCGAAAGCATCGCCGTGCCGGCCATTACCACCCTGGGTTATGCAGGAATCCTGGCAGGCCCCGCCGTCATCGGCTTCGTCGCCCATGGCAGCAGCTTGAGCTTTGCCTTTGCCTTGATGGCGGTGTTGCTGGTGGCGGTGGCCGTTGGCGGGAAGGTGTTGAAAGTCTGAATTGTGGCGAGGGGGCAAACCCCCTCGCCACAGGTGGGTTAGAACCCGACACTGGCCTGCACAAAGAACGTGCGCGGCGCACCGACGTACATCCCCGAGTTGTTGTCGCTGGAACGGGTGAAGTACTGCTTGTCGAAGATGTTTTTCACCCCCGCCCCCAGTTTCAGGTTCGACACCTGCGGACCGAAGTCATAGCCGCCACGCACGTTCCAGGTCACGTAACCCGGAATGTCACCGAACTGCCCGTCGGCGGTGCCTTCGGTGATGTAGTTGCCGTTGAAGCTGCCATCGGCGTTCACGCCGGTGCCCGGCGAGCGCTGCTTGGACTGGGCGAACGCATCGACGTTATAAGTCCAGCGGTTGATGTCGTAACGCAGGCCGGCAGTGGCCACCTGACGGGAATAGAACGGCAGGTCACGCCCCTTGAAGCCCGGGATCTCGCCTTCGTAGGTGGCGCGGGTGTAGGTGAAGCCGGCGTTGGCGGTCAGGCCGTCAAGGCGTGGGTCCAGCGCGGCCAGATCGTAGTGCACCGAGGTTTCGATGCCCTGGTGCTTGGTCGCGCCGAGGTTGGTCCAGCCCACATCGTTGCTGATGTATTGCAGTTCGTCGTCGAAGTCGATGTAGAACAGCGTCACCTCCCCGCCCCACACGTCATCGTTGTAGCGCGTACCGATTTCGTAGGTCTTGGCCTTTTCCGGCTCCAGGCCGTTGGCGGGCTCATTACCGATACCGCCCTGCCCCAATTGGAAATACTGCAGCGCGCCGAACGAGGTTTCGTAGTTGGCGAACAGTTTCCACGCATCGGACATGTGATACATCACGCTCAAGGCCGGCAGCGGTTCGTTACTTTCGATGCTGCGTTTTTTCTCCGGCACCCGTTTACCGGCGTTATCGAGCACCGGGCGGTCGTGCCAGTCGGTGCTGATGTGCTCGAAGCGAATGCCCGGGGTGACGGTCCAGTTGCCAACGTCGATCTTGTTGTCGACGTAGACCGAATTGGCCTCGGTTCCACCGGTGCGGTCCTGATAGACATGGCCGTCCGCCCCCGGACGCACGACCGGCTGGTTGTTGACCAGCGCCACTCGGCTGGCCTCTTCGTGCATGGCCTCTTTCAGATAGCGATAACCGACGCTGACTTCCTGGGTGGTCGGGCCGACATCGAAGACATGGGACACCCGTGGCTCGATGCCGAAGGTGTAGTAGCTGCGCGGATAGGAGTTGAGTGTGCTCAGGTCCCGCGAGGCGATGGTGCTGCCACGGAAACTGTCGGTGTAGTAGGTCAGCACTTCGGCCTGGGTGCGATCGTCGATCTGCCGCGCCCACTTGAACGACACATCCTTGCGGCGGCCGCTGAAGTTGTCGTAGTCGCGCACCGACTGGAACGGGTCGGCGTCGTATTGCGCCTGGTTCAGGCCGCCGGGCATGTCGGCCTTGGCGTCGTAGTAGTGGAAATTGAGGCTGAAATCGTCGACATCGGTCGGCGCCCAATGGGTCTTGAGGATCACATCGTCGATGTCGTTGCCGTTGTTGCTTTCACGGTAACCGTTGCCGTTCACCCCGGAGTACAACAGCGCCACGCCCATGCCGTTGTCGGCGGTGCCGCCCATGAACGCAGTGTCGATGTGCTTCCAGCCACCGTGCTGCGAGGTTTCCAGGGTGGTGCCGATTTCAGCCGAGGCTTTTTCCGGGATCGCACGGGTCACGAAGTTGATCACGCCGCCGACGTTTTGTGGTCCGTAGCGAACGGAGCCAGCACCGCGTACCACGTCGATGCTGTCGAGGTTGCCGGAGGAAATCGGCGCCATGGACAGTTGTGGCTGACCGTAAGGAGCGAACGCCGCCGGGATGCCGTCGATCAGCACAGTGGAGCGTGGCGACAGGCGCGAAGTCAGGCCGCGCACGCCGACGTTGAGGGAAATGTCGCTGCCACCGGTGCCGTTGGCGTCCTGCACTTGCACGCCCGGGACGCGTTTGAGTACATCGCCGACGTTCATCGCGCCCTGCTCGACCATGGCTTCGCGGCGCACCACCGTTCGTGCGCCGGGGTGGTTCTGCACCACGGCGGCATCGGCATCACCGAGCCAGTCGCCGACCACCTTGATGTCAGTCACGCCCAGTTCCAGTGGGCCGTTGGCCGCCGAAGTCGGCGCCGGCATCAATGTCACTGAACCTTCATCGATCTGGTATTGCAGGTCGCTGCCTTGCAGCAACTGGCGCAGCGCGTCTTCCGGGGAAAGGTTGCCATCCACCGCCGGGGCCTGCTTGCCGGCAACCAGTTCAGGGCTGAAGAACACCTGAAGCGAGGTTTGCTGGCCCAACTGACTCAGGGCTTGTCCCAAAGGTTGCGCCGGGATGCGGATGCCGTCGGCGGCAAAGGCCTGGGGCAGCGCAATACTGACCGCCAGCGCGAGGGCCAGCGGCAACCAGGGGAGTTTGTTGTTTTTAGCGGTGGAGTTTTTCACGTCGAACGTAATCCTGAGGATCGCAAGAGTGTGCGCTTGTTAATGCAAACCAGTTGCAGTTGAACAGGAAGACGATGAACTCGAAAAAAACCTGAATTTTATTTTGAAATTATTTCCTGGCTGCCATCGCCAAGGGTGCGCACGGCCACTGGCAGGATGCTCGGCAAGGCCTTGAGCAACGCATCGGTGTTGTCGGACTTGAACACGCTGGTCAGGCGCAGATCGCCCACCGCTGCGCTGGCGACCTTGAGCGGCTTCTGGCGATAGCGCGAGACCTGCTCGGCGACATCGGCCAGGCTGGCGTTGTTGAACACCAGTTTGCCGCTGCGCCAGGCGGTCATTTCCGCCGGGTTGACGGCGTAGGCGGCGGCAACTTTGCCCTGGGTATCGACGTGGGTGCCAAGGCCTGCCGTGAGATTGATGAAATCGTTATCGGCGGCGTCGCGCCCTTGAACCTTGACGGTGCCCTGCTCCACCACCACCCGGGTTTCGCTGGCGCCATGGCGCACGTCGAATCGGGTGCCGGTGACCGTGACCTTGCCGCTGCCCGCCTCGACCACGAAAGGCCGACGGGTGTCATGCTCGACGCTGAACATCGCTTCGCCTTCGCTCAGTTCAACGTGGCGTTGACCCTTTTCAAAGCGCACCTGGATCCGGCTGCGGCTGTCCAGATCCACCACCGAGCCGTCTGGCAACGCCACATGGCGGCGCTCATTCAGGGCCGTTGAAAACTCGGCGGTGTAAGGCGCCGGATGATTCAAGCCGCTGAACCAGCCCAGGCCAAGCGCCACCGCGAGCACGCTGGCGGCCACCGCATAGCGCAACACCGGACGACGCTTTTTCAGGGCTGACGAGGTTTCACACAGGGCCCGCAAACGCGCCGCCGGCACCAGGTCGGCGGCGCTCCACAAGCCCTGGAGCACTTCGAATTCGTTTCGGTGTTGAGGGTGTTCGTCCAGCCAGAGCTGGAACTGGCGCCGCATTTCGACATCCGCAACAGGCTCCTGCAAACGCACAAACCACTGCGCCGCGTCATCGCGAACCGCTGTTTGCCCGCACGCGCAATCACGAGTATCCATCATGGAAGTTCCTGTTTGGCTGGGGAGGAGAAGGCGCGACCGGTCATGACTGCAACCCGTCCAGGCGATCGCGCAGATGCCGAAGCGTGCGGATCATATACTTTTCCACCATGTTCCTGGACAGCCCCAGGCGTTCGGCGATTTCGGCCTGGGTCAGACCCTCGATTTTCTGCCAGACAAACACCTTGCGACAGTTGACCGGCAGCTCGGTGAGCGCCCGCTCGATGGAATCCGCCAGCTGGATCGCGTGCATGAAATGCTCCGGGTCGCCGGTCGGCGACTCACTGAGATCGATCGCCTCCGACTCCATGGCGCCCCGCCGGTCCTCGCGCCGATAACCATCCACGGCGATGTTGCGTGCGGTCTGGTGCAAATATGCCCGGGGCTGCTGCACCACCGCCGAATCGGACTCAAGCACCCGCACGAAGGTATCGTGGGCCAGGTCCTCGGCCTGCTGACGATTCCTCAGGCGACGGGTCCAGGTACCAACCAACTCTTCGTAATGCTCGAAAAAGCCGTGTCTGCGGGGCAGCTTGAGGGTCATTGCGGCGTGCTGTGGAGACGAAGCGCAAATAGTAATGCGTCCTATTAACTTGAAGCAATGGTTTGCGTCTCCCGTACCGGGCACTTTGTCCGCTTGCCATTGTGCATTTCGTCAGGAAAGCTGGATTGCGGCACGGAACCAAAGAAATCTGGCAGGCATTCAAATGCAGCCATTGACGGGTTGTAACAAAGTGCAGAAATGCCCGTAACCGGATTTTCCCCAGGAATTCCCACATGTTCAGCCCCAAAGCATCGCCCAAAAGAACACCGCTTGCCCGCCTGGCCCTGGCCATCACCCTGAGCGCCCTCGGTCTGCCTTTCTGGGAGGGCAATGCCCAGGCCCACGGCGGTCAAGCCGAAATGGTGCCGCTGCAAGCGGGTCTTGAAGAGTTTGGCGCCACGGTGAAATGGGACGACTACGCCAATCTGTTCACCATTGCCAAGGACGGGGTCTACCTCAAGGTCAAGCCCGACAGCAAAGTGGCGATGCTCAACGGCAAGCGTATCGAGCTGAAGGTGCCGGTGGTGTTCAAGGACCATACGGCGTTCATGTCCAAGGACTTTATCAACCAGGTGTTCCAGTCCGGGCTGGACAATACCTTCGTCGTCGAGACCCGCCCTAACCCGCTCAACCCCCTGAACGCGGCTGAAATCACCACGGCCGTGGACATCGTCAAGAAATCGGAAAACTACAAGCCCGGCTTCCGCTTCACCGAAGTCTCGGTCAAGGAGCCGCCGAAGGATCAGGTGTGGAACTTCGTCTTCACCGGGCAGAACGTCACCCAGCGGCGTGAGGCTTCAATCGTGGTGCTCGACGGCAAGCACGTGATCGAAGCCCTGGTCGACCTCGACACCAAAGAACTCACGTCCTGGAAGCCGATCGAAGGCGCCCACGGCATGGTGCTGCTGGACGATTTCGCCACGGTGCAGACGGCTGTGGAAACCAGCCCGGAATACGCCCAGGCCCTGGCCAAGCGCGGCATCAACGACGTGAAGAAGGTCGTGGCCACGCCCCTGACTGTCGGTTACTTCGACGGCAAGGACGGCCTGGCGCAGGACAAGCGCCTGCTGAAAGTCGTCAGCTACCTCAACACCGGTGACGGCAACTACTGGGCGCACCCGATCGAGGGTCTGGTGGCGATTGTCGACCTGGAACAGAAAAAACTGATCAAGATCGAAGACGAAGCGCTCATTCCGGTGCCGATGAAACCGACGCCGTATGACGGGCGCGGACGCCAGGGCGTAGCAGTCAAACCGCTGGAAATCATCGAGCCCGAGGGCAAGAACTACACCATCAGCGGCAACAGCATTCACTGGCAGAACTGGGACTTCCACGTTCGCCTCGACTCGCGGGTCGGCCCGATCCTGTCCACCGTCACCTACGAAGACAAGGGCAAGAAACGCAAGATCATGTACGAAGGCTCGCTGGGCGGCATGATCGTGCCTTACGGCGACCCGGACGTCGGCTGGTACTTCAAGGCCTACCTCGACTCCGGCGACTACGGCATGGGCACCCTGACTTCACCGATTGCCCGTGGCAAAGACGCCCCGCAAAACGCCGTGCTGCTGGACGCGACCATCGCCGACTACACCGGCGCACCGACGGCAATCCCGCGCGCCATGGCGGTGTTCGAGCGCTACGCAGGCCCCGAATACAAACACCAGGAAATGGGCCAGCCCAACCTCAGCACCGAACGTCGTGAACTGGTGGTGCGCTGGATCAGCACCGTGGGCAACTACGACTACATCTTCGACTGGGTCTTCCAGCAGAACGGCACCATCGGCATCGACGCCGGCGCCACCGGCATCGAAGCGGTCAAGGGTGTGAAATCCAAAACCATGCACGAAGACACCGCCAGGGAAGACACGCGCTATGGCACCCTGCTGGATCACAACATCGTCGGCACCACGCACCAGCACATCTACAACTTCCGCCTCGACATGGACGTGGACGGCGAGCAGAACTCACTGGTGGAAGTGAACCCGGTGGTGCTGCCGAACGACCGTGGCGGCCCGCGCACCAGCACCATGCAGACCGAAACCAAAGTGGTCGGCACCGAGCAACAGGCGGCGCAGAAATTCGACCCGTCGACCGTTCGCCTGCTGACCAACTCCAGCAAGGAGAACAAGGTCGGCAACCCGGTTTCCTATCAGCTGATTCCTTATGCCGGCGGCACGCACCCGGTGGCCAAGGGCGCCAACTTCGGCCAGGACGAATGGCTCTATCATCGCCTGAGTTTCATGGACAAGCAGTTGTGGGTGACGCAATACAACCCAGAGGAAAAGTACCCGGAAGGCAAGTACCCAAACCGCTCGGACAAAGACTCGGGCCTGGGGCAGTTCACTCAGGACAACCACTCCATCGAGAACACCGACGATGTGGTCTGGCTGACCACCGGCACCACCCACATCGCCCGCGCCGAAGAGTGGCCGATCATGCCGACCGAGTGGGTACATGTGCTGTTAAAGCCGTGGAACTTCTTCGATGAAACGCCGACGCTGAACCTCAGCGCACCGAAGTAAACAGGTCATACACAACCCCTTGTAGGAGCGAGCTTGCTCGCTCCTACGGGGTTACATCGTCTTAAGGTGAACCATCCGCTTATTGGCTGACCACAATCTTCCCCAGCATCTGCGGATGCAGCGCACAAAAATACTCAAACTCCCCCGGCGTATTGAACACCCAGGAATAACTGTCTCCGGTATCCAGCGCCCCGGAGCGAAACAGCTTGTGGGTTTCCGCCACCGTGTGCGGGATCTCGTCGTCGTTTACCCACGTGACTTTGGTGCCCAAGGCCACGGTCAGATCCTTGGGCCCGAACATGAATTCCTTGATATCGATTTTTACCTCATTAGCCCATACAGGCATCGACAACATCAGGCAGACAGCGGCCAATAATCGCGTTTTCATCCCAGTCCCCTCCGTCAAACCAGTGTCGAATCGATCAGCGCCAGTGGATGATCACCCTGGGTCGCTCGCACTTCGGTGACCCCCAAATAATTGCGCAGTTGATCAGCCGCCACGGTCATCGGCCCCGGCGTCGGCGCCGCGCCCGGTGCGGGTTGTGGATAAGCCGTGCCGCGAGCAGTGTGGAAGGTGATATTGCCTTCGACTTTCTGGATGACCTGATGGATGTGCCCGTTCAACACCGTTACCGAACCGTACTTGCGCAGCATGGCAATCGCCTGATCGCCATCCTCGGTACCCCAGCCCCACGGCTGATAAATCGTCCACAACGGAATATGGGTAAACACCACGA
This sequence comes from Pseudomonas sp. GL-R-26, assembly GCF_019947365.1. NCBI lineage: Bacteria > Pseudomonadati > Pseudomonadota > Gammaproteobacteria > Pseudomonadales > Pseudomonadaceae > Pseudomonas > Pseudomonas sp. GL-R-26. The sequence goes on from NZ_JAGYGI010000006.1 coordinate 93,966, forward strand.
TGGGCGTGCTGCTGCTCACGGCTCGCAAGTCATCGGCCAGCCACGCCAGTTGATCGGCACCAAGGGTAGCTTCATGGCCGGCCTGGAAGTTGAAGACATTCACCAACGCAATGAAATGCACGCCGTGGTCATCGAAGCTGTACCAGCCATTGCCTTTGGTGCCCTTGCCGTAACGTTCCAGATAGAGCTTGCCGCCGCCTTCGTCGAGGGTGTCGTGCTCGCCCGGCACGTAGTGCACGGGGGACGGCAAGCCTTTGAGCAACTGGGCGGCGGTGTCGAACTCCTCGGCTTTGGACAGATGGGTAATATCGCCGGTATGCAGGATCAACGACGGCCGTTTCGGCAGGGCAACGACTTTGTCTATAGCCACCTGCAAGGTCTTCAGAGGTTCCGGATTGGCCTCCTTGTTGAAACCGATGTGTGAGTCGCTGATCTGCACAAACTGGAACGTGCTGGCGAGTGCCTTGGGGTCGGTGACGTTACCCGCCTGATCCAGAGCGAAGGCCCTGGGAATACCGCCACTCAAGGCCCAGATCACGCCAGCCCCGGCCCATGCAGAGCACTTGAGCAGCGTTCGACGGTCAGGGTTCAACGGGCCGTCGGTACGTCGTTGGTGTTTTGAATGAATGTCCATCGGTAATCCCTCGCTGGAGAACTACAGTGATGTAGCTGACACGAGGTAAAAACCTGGCGGGACAGGTCTTTATTCCCTGTCGAAAATATATTTTTTCCTCGGGAATAAAACGCAACGCTTCACAGTTATAGGGATGGGACAGTGCGGAAACCACTATGACGCGATTTGAGGAACTGTTTGCGCCCCACCTGGACGCCGCCTACAACCTCGCGCGCTGGCTCACCGGCAACGACAGCGCCGCGCGCGATGTCGTGCAGGAAAGCGCCCTGCGGGCGTTCAGATTTTCGCAGCGCTTCGCCGATGGCAACGCCAAGGCCTGGTTCCTGACCATCGTGCGCAACGAAAGCTACACCTGGCTCAAGGCTTCGGCCGGCCACCATTGGGTCGCCATCGGCGATGAACTCGCCGAAGACGACAAGGCGCTCAGCCACAGCCAGACCCCGGAACTGCTGGCCATCCACAGCGAAAATGCGGCGCTGATCCAGCAAGCCCTGTGCGCCCTGCCGCCGGCGTTTCGCGAGGTGATCGTGCTCAAGGAACTCGAAGACATGCCCTACAAGGACATCGCCCTGGTGGTCGACATCCCCATCGGTACCGTCATGTCGAGGCTGGCCAGGGCTCGCGCCATGCTCACGCTCGAACTACTGAAGTTGTACGATCATGAATGAACTCGACTGCACGGTTTGCCAGACGCTGATACATGGCTATCTGGACAAGGAACTCGATTCGGCGACGGCCGCGAATGTGTCCGGGCATCTGGCCGAGTGCGTTGCGTGTGCGCGATTGCATGATCAGACGAAGCTGCTGATGGCCGGTGTGAAACAACGAGCGCCGTATTACGCAGCGCCGGCGTCATTGACTTCCCGGGTGTTCGCCCCTGAACCCCCATCGGTTGGCGTCGTCGAGCGTTGGCGCAAATGGTTCGCACCGGTTTTTTCAGCGACGGCGCTGGCCTTGGCGATGGTGCTGTATGTGGCGACGCCGGGCAGCGAACAGCCATTGATGGATGAGGCGGTCTCCAGCCATGTGCGTTCGCTGATGGGCGAGCATTTGAACGATGTGGTGTCGTCCGACCGCCACACCGTGAAGCCCTGGTTCACTGGCAAACTCGACTTCTCGCCGCCGGTCTTCGATTACTCGGCACAGGGGTTTCCGCTGCTGGGAGGGCGGCTGGACTATCTGCAACATCAGACCACGGCGGCCCTGAGTTACGGGCGGGCCATGCACATCATCAATGTTTTTATCTTGCCCACGCCTGAGACGGACAAGCCACGGCAAAGCCTGACGATCCGAGGTTTCAACGTGGTGTCCTGGCAAGAAAACCACATGCGCTTTGTGCTGGTGTCCGACCTGGAGAAAAGTGAGCTGGAGGCGTTCAGCCAGTTACTCAAGCCGTAGCATTTTTTCACCGAAGCAAGAGCAAAAAAACCTCAAGCATGCCGCTTGCGATACTCCCCCGGCGCAATGCCGAAGCGCGACTTGAACGCGGTGGAAAAGTAGCTCGAATCGGAAAACCCCCACGAATACCCCAGCACCGACAACTTCTCCTCCTTGCCCGAGCGGCGCAGGGATTCGGCGCACAAATCCAGCCGACGGTTCTTGATGTAGCGCGCCACCACCAATCCCTTCTTGGCAAACATGCGGTACAGGCCACGGGTGGACATGCCGACTTCCCGCGCCAGCCATTCCGGGCACAGGTCTTCGGAGCGAATGTTGTCGTCGATGCAGGTGAGCGTCTTGCGGAAGCTCCGCTCGTGGGAGTCGCTGCTGTCGTCGGTCTGGCTGATCGCCGGGCGCAGCAGGCTGACAATCGCCTCCAGGGTCGCTTCGCTTTCCTGTCGGGTCAGGTGCTGCTGGCGGGTGGCATCGAGGATCAGCCGGTGCGAGAGCATCGCAATGGGCGAGGTCGCGGCAATCCGGTGGCCGCACTTGACCTGATTGAAGCGCAGGGTTTGCTCGACCAGCTGATACGGCAGGATCAACGACAACTGCCGGGAGTTTTCGCTGTAGGTGAAGTCGCTGGGCCGCGCGGCATCGATCAGCGTGATGTCGCCGGGGGACAGCAAGACCTTGTCGTCGCCCTGGGCCATGCCCGCCGTGCCGTCGAGCTGGAACACCGCAAAATACTTGCCGCCCTCGCCCGCCGCGACTTCCTGGGGCGTACGGTACAAACGCGCCTGGCACACGTCGACAAAACTGAGCTTGAGCGCATCGCTCTGGTATTCGCGGATGCGCCCGGCAAATTCGCTGCCCAGGGGTTGTGCGTTGAAGGCGCCACAGATCTGGTTGATCTGATGGATCCACTGATCGAACCCATCATGGCGCTGTGCTGTTGTAGAAATCATGTCAGGCCTCACGCAGGCTTATTTTTATTGTCTACGTCAATCCACACGACATCGGATGCTTCGAGTCTCCTGAACCGCACCATTCCCTGAACAATGACGTGCTATTTCAGTCCGCCAAAACGCCGATAGAAGCTTTCACCCACATCCGGCAACGGGCCGTCGGCCGTTTCCAGCGCGGCGTTCAGCCATTCTTCGGCCTTGGCGTAGATCAAACGGTAAATGTTGCGGCACAACTGGCGGGCGGCGCGGCCTTCCCAATCGCCGGGCAACAACTCGTCCGGCAGTTGCGGGTCGCGCAGCAGCAGCTTGCGGTACTCGTGGATCAGCAGTACCCGCGCCAGGAAGCAGTCGGCCGGTTGCAGGTTTTCCTGCTCGCGCAGGGCTTGCCACAGCGGCCGGAACAGCTGGATGAACTCGCTGTAGTGCGCGGCCAGTTCCTCGATGTTCCAGCTCTCTCGCACTTGCAGGCGCAGGGCCTTGGAGGCCAGTACGTCCTGGGCGGTGGTTTCGAAGACGATGGTGTCTTCCTGGACGCCGAGGTCGAGCAGGGTCGCGTTGACGTCGGAACGGTCGCTGCGCGGACAGGCCAGCACCACCGGCGAAATCGCGCCGAAGCCTTGCCACTCCAGTTCCTCGCGCACCTGCTTGCGTTTGTCCTGGGTCAGTTGCGAGAGCATCACCAGGCACCAGGAACCATCCCAGGCCGGCATCGTGGTGCTGTAGACCCGCTTGAAGGCCTTGTCGAAACGCCGGCGACCGGTGCCGGTCAGGCTGTAATAGCTACGGCGACCGACCTTCTCGGCGGTCAGCCAGCCTTCCTTGGTCAAGCGAAAAATCGAGGTGCGGATCAGTCGTTCATTGATGCCGATGGGTTCGAGCAACTGAATCAGGCTGCCCAGCCAGACGGTGCCGCCATGGGGTTCGATGGCATCCCCGTACAACGTGATGATCAAGGAACTGGCGCGGATCGGCGTCTGCTCCTGGAAGCGGGTAATCAGATGGTTCAAGGGAGTCAGGGACGACATGGGCGTTCCGTACGAAAAAAGAAAAGGAATATACCGAATGCCGCAATCCCTGTGGGGAAAGGGGTGATCACAAAGTACTGCCTTTCGGCCGCAACCCACTGTCGCTGATCCGCGGGCGATCCGGCTCCGGTTCGCTCAGCGGTTCGCAGACCTGCATCTGCGTAAGGCAACGCTGGGCCAGTTGCTGATACTCCCGGGTGCCGGCCTGTTTCCACGCCACTTCCTGATCGCTGAGGCTGCGCTTGACGCTGGCCGGTGCGCCCATGACCAGCGACTGTTCCGGGCATTCGAAGCCGGCCTTGACGAACGCCGCCGCCGAAACGAATGAACGCGGGCCAATCCGGGCGTTGTCCATCACCACCGCATTCATGCCTACCAGCGCATCGGCGCCGATCCGGCAACCGTGCAGCACCGCGCCGTGGCCGATGTGGCCGTTGCGCTCGACCACGGTGTCGCTGTCAGGGAAACCGTGCATCACGCAGGTGTCCTGCAGGTTGGCGCCCTCCTCCAGCACGATCCGCCCGAAGTCGCCGCGCAGGCTGGCCAGCGGACCGATATAGCAATGGGGGCCGATGATCACGTCACCGATCAATACGGCAGACGGGTGCACATAAGCGCTCGGGTCAACCACCGGAGTCAGGCCATCAAGGCTGTAGCAGGTCATGGAAGCTTCCTTCACAAAGCGATGCAATTAATGACTCATTTTGTATCACATCACTTTTAACAGCACAAAGACTAAAAACCGTATCACTTGAAATGCACCTTTCCGACGAATGCCAGCACGCCTCAAAAATCGCCATAAAACCCAATGTTTTCTGGGCAAAACCCGCTATCACCCCCCCTTCACAAGAAAGCCAAAAAATCCAAACCAACACCAATAAGACACATTAAATCTATTTTCGTATTGTATTTACGTATCACGTTATAGCTATACTTTGGCAAAACCGGCCCCTGCGGCCGATCCAATAACGAGCCGGCACCACGCCGAGCGTACACCGTGAGAGCATCCGCCATGCCTCTGACCCTTGCCGTCGAATTGATCGAGCCTGGCGTCCGCCTGATTACCCTGCAGCGCCCGCAAGCGCTGAACGCCTTGACCACCGAGTTACTGGGCGAACTGGCCGCTGAACTGAACATCGCGCAAGCCGACCCCGACACCCGCGCTGTGGTCCTCACCGGCAGCCGCAAGGCCTTCGCCGCCGGCGCCGACATCAAGGAAATGGCCGAACGCAACCTGGTCGGCATCCTCGACGACCCGCGCCAGGCTTCTTGGCAAACCATCACCCGCTTCAGCAAACCGCTGATCGCCGCGGTCAACGGCTTCGCCCTCGGTGGTGGCTGCGAACTGGCGATGCACGCCGACATCATCATTGCCGGCGAAGACGCCCGCTTCGGCCAGCCGGAAATCAACCTCGGGATCATGCCCGGGGCCGGTGGCACCCAACGCCTGCTACGCGCCGTCGGCAAATCCATGGCCATGCAGATGGTGCTGACCGGCGAGCCGATCGACGCCCGTCAGGCCCAGCGCGCCGGCCTGGTCAGTGAAGTCACCCAACCGGAATTCACCGTCGAGCGCGCCCTGCACATCGCCCGCAGCATTGCGGCCAAGGCACCGCTGGCGGTGCGCCTGGCCAAGGAAGCGCTGCTCAAGGCCATGGACACCGACCTGGCCAGCGGCCTGCGCTTCGAGCGTCACGCCTTCACCGTGCTGGCTGGCACCCGCGACCGCGATGAGGGCATTGCAGCCTTCCAGGAAAAGCGCAGCCCGACGTTCACCGGGCAATAAAGCGGCCACTGACATCCGAATTCGAACGACTGCCAAGAGAACGCCAAGACCATGAACTTCGAACACATCCTGTTTTCCATCGACGCCGGCGTCGCCCTGCTCAGCCTCAATCGGCCGGACCAGCTCAACAGCTTCAACACCCAGATGCATGGCGAAGTGAAAGAAGCACTCAAGCTAGTGCGGCAGAACCCGGACGTGCGCGTTTTACTGCTGACCGGTGAAGGCCGCGGCTTCTGCGCAGGGCAAGACCTGAGCGACCGCAATGTCGCGCCGGGCAGCGCCGTGCCGGACCTGGGCGAGTCCATCGAGAAGTTCTACAACCCGCTGATCCGCCAATTACGCGACCTGCCGCTGCCGGTGATCTGCGCGGTCAACGGCGTGGCCGCCGGGGCTGGCGCCAACATTCCGCTGGCCTGCGACCTGGTATTGGCCGCGCGTTCGGCCAGTTTCATCCAGGCGTTCTGCAAGATCGGCCTGATCCCCGATTCCGGCGGCACCTGGACCCTGCCGCGTCTTGTTGGCATGGCTCGGGCCAAGGCTTTGGCACTGCTGGGCAACCGCCTGAGCGCCGAACAAGCCGAGCAATGGGGCTTGATCTACCAGTGTGTGGACGACGCCGGTTTGCGCGACGAAGCGCTGAAACTGGCCCGCCACCTGGCGACCCAGCCGACCTACGGCCTGGCGCTGATCAAGCGCAGCCTCAACGCCAGCCTGAGCAACAGCTTCGACGAACAGCTTGAGCTGGAAAAAGACCTGCAGCGCCTGGCCGGGCGCAGCGAGGACTACCGCGAAGGCGTCGGCGCCTTCATGGAAAAACGCACCCCAGTTTTCAAGGGGCGCTGAGTCATGACAGCACTGAACACCAACGCACGCATCGCCGTGATCGGCGCCGGGGCCATGGGTGCCGGTATCGCCCAGGTCGCGGCCCAGGCCGGTCATCCGGTATTGCTGCTGGACAATCGTCCCGGCGCTGCTGCTCAAGCGATTGAAGGCATTGATCGGCAACTGGGCAAGCGAGTCGAGAGCGGCAAGCTGTCCGCCGAATCGCGCAGCGCGACGATTGCCCGCCTGCAAGCGGTGGAAGCCATCGAAGTCCTGGCCGACTGCGACCTGATCATCGAAGCCATCGTCGAGAACCTCGAGGTCAAGCGCGCGCTGTTCCGCCAGCTCGAAGGCATCTGCGGCGAGCATTGCATCCTCGCCAGCAACACCTCGTCGCTGTCGATCACCAGCATCGCCGCGCAGCTTGAACATCCACAACGCCTGCTCGGCCTGCACTTCTTCAACCCGGCGCCGGTGATGGCGCTGGTGGAAGTAGTCTCCGGTCTGGCCAGCGATCCGGCACTCGCCGAGTGCCTGTACGACACCGCCAAGGCCTGGGGCAAAAACCCGGTGCACACCCGCTCCACACCGGGTTTTATCGTCAACCGCGTGGCCCGGCCGTTCTATGCCGAAAGCCTGCGGATGCTTCAGGAAGGCGCTGCCGACTGCCCGACCCTGGATGCGCTGATGCGTGAGGCCGGTGGTTTTGCCATGGGCGCGTTCGAACTGACCGACCTGATCGGCCACGACGTCAACTATGCCGTGACCTGCTCGGTGTTCGACGCCTATTACCAGGACACGCGCTTCCTGCCGTCGCTGATCCAGAAAGAACTGGTGGACGGCGGGCGTCTGGGACGCAAGAGCGGCCAGGGTTTCTACAGCTACGCCCAAGGTGCAGAGCGCCCGCTCGCGGCTGAAATCAGCAGCGATGCGAAAGTCGAGGTTTGTGCTGTGGAAGGCGATCTCGGTATCGCTAAAGGCTTGCTCGCACGCTTGCATGAACAAGGCGTCGAGATCGTCCAGCGCGATGGACAAGGTCTACTTCGCGTCGGTGACGCCGTGCTGGCCTTGAGCGACGGGCGCATGGCCTGCCAGCGAGCACGTGAAGACGGATTGCGTAACCTGATCCTGCTGGACCTTGCGTTCGATTACAGCAAAGCCCAACGCATCGCCATCAGCTACTCGAACGGCATTGATCCGCAGGCACTCGAACAAGGCGTTGCCCTGCTGCAACGGGCCGGCCTCAAGGTCAGTCTGCTCAGCGACAGCCCGGCCCTCGCCGTCCTGCGCACCGTGGCGATGCTCGCCAACGAGGCCGCCGACGCCCTGCTGCAAGGCGTGGCCTCGGCCGCCGACATCGACCTGGCTATGCGCGCCGGGGTCAATTATCCGCAAGGGCCGCTGGCCTGGGCCGATGCCATTGGCCTGTCGCACATTCTTGAAACGCTGGAAAACCTGCAAGCCAGTTATGGCGAAGAACGCTACCGGCCGTCGCTGCTGCTGCGCCGTCGCGTCGCCGAAGGGAGAACATTCCATGACCAACCATGAATCCATGACCCTGGCCAGTGAATGCGCGCAATCGCTGTTCCAGCGCGACGCCGCCAGCCAGGGCATGGGCATGCGCCTGCTCTCGGCCGGGCCCGGTTGCTCGCGAGTGGGCATGACCGTGCGCGCCGACATGGTCCAGGGCCACGGCACCTGCCACGGCGGCTACCTGTTCGCGCTGGCTGATTCGGCGTTCGCCTTTGCCTGCAACAGCTACAACGAAGCCACCGTGGCTATCGGTTGCAGCATCGACTACATCGCCCCGGCACGCCTGGGTGACACGCTGAACGCCGACTGCATCGAGCAGAGCCGTTCCGGTCGCACCGGCAACTATGACGTGCGCATCGAAAACCAGCAGGGCCAGTTGATCGCCCTGTTCCACGGCAAATCCTACAAAGTGCGCGGCCCGGTGCTGACGCAGGAGACCCCCAATGAATGACGCCTTGATCATCGACGCAGTCCGGACCCCGATTGGCCGTTACGCCGGCGTCCTGAGCAGCGTGCGCGCCGACGACCTCGGTGCGGTGCCCCTGCGCGAACTGCTGCGCCGTCACCCGCAAGTGGACTGGAACACGGTCGATGATGTGATCTACGGCTGCGCCAACCAGGCCGGCGAAGACAACCGCAACGTCGCGCGCATGTCGGCGCTGCTGGCCGGGCTGCCGGTCAGCGTGCCGGGCACCACCCTCAATCGCCTGTGCGGTTCCGGGCTGGATGCCATCGGCACCGCCGCCCGGGCCATTCGCAGCGGCGAAACCGGGCTGATGCTGGTCGGTGGCGTCGAATCCATGTCCCGCGCGCCGCTGGTGATGGGCAAGGCCGAGCAGGCGTTTTCCCGTGCAGCGGAGATCTTCGATACCACCATCGGCTGGCGTTTCGTCAATCCGCTGATGAAAAAGGCCTACGGCATCGACTCTATGCCGGAAACGGCAGAGAACGTCGCCGAACAGTTCAACATCTCCCGGGCCGACCAGGACGCCTTCGCCCTGCGCAGCCAGCAACGCGCTGCCGCCGCCCAGGCCAACGGACGTCTGGCCAGGGAAATCGTCGCGGTGGAAATCCCCCAGCGCAAAGGCCCGGCCAAAGTGGTCGAGCACGACGAACATCCGCGCGGCGACACCACCCTTGAGCAACTGGCCAAACTCGGCACGCCGTTCCGCGAAGGCGGCAGCGTCACCGCCGGCAACGCCTCCGGGGTCAACGACGGGGCCTGCGCCTTGCTGCTGGCCAGCCCGGAAGTCGCCAAACGCCACGGCCTGACCGCCCGTGGCCGGGTCGTGGCCATGGCCACCGCCGGCGTTGAACCACGGATCATGGGCATCGGCCCGGTGCCCGCCACCCGCAAGGTGCTGGAGGTGGCCAACCTGAGCCTCGCCGACATGGACGTGATCGAGCTCAACGAAGCCTTCGCCGCACAGGGTCTGGCGGTGCTGCGTGAACTGGGCCTGAGCGACACCGACCCACGGGTCAACCCCAACGGCGGCGCCATCGCCCTGGGCCATCCACTGGGCATGAGCGGCGCACGCTTGGTCACCACCGCCCTGCACGAGCTGGAAGAACGTAACGGCCGCTACGCCCTGTGCACCATGTGCATCGGTGTCGGCCAAGGGATCGCGCTGATCATCGAGCGTCTATCCCACTAAAGAATCGCGATTCCCAAGGAGCCGAGAGGTATCCTTGGGGCATGCACTCAAAGCCCTTGTGCAAAAGGGCTGGAACACAAAAACAATTCGAGTGAACACATGAACATGCCAATAGCCAAATCCGTTCTGGATCCTGTGCTGGACCCGCTGGAAACCGCCAGCATCGACGAGCTGCGCCAGCATCAGCTGGAGCGCCTGCGCTGGAGCCTGAACCACGCCTACAACAACGTGCCGCTGTACCGTCAGCGTTTCGATGCGCTGGGCGTGCACCCGGACGACATCAAGTCCCTGGACGACCTGGCGAAATTCCCTTTCACCACCAAGTCCGACCTGCGGGACAACTACCCCTACGGCATGTTTGCCGTGCCGATGCACGACATCGTGCGCCTGCACGCGTCCAGCGGCACCACCGGCAAACCGACCGTGGTCGGCTACACCCAGAACGACATCGACACCTGGGCCAACGTGGTGGCGCGCTCGATCCGCGCCGGCGGTGGCCGCCGTGGCGACAAAGTGCACATTTCCTATGGCTACGGCCTATTCACCGGCGGCCTCGGCGCGCACTACGGCGCCGAACGCCTGGGCTGCACGGTGATCCCGATGTCCGGTGGCCAGACTGAAAAACAAGTGCAACTGATCAAGGATTTCCAGCCGGACATCATCATGGTCACGCCGTCCTACATGCTCAACATCGCCGACGAAATCGAGCGCCAGGGCATCGACCCGCACAAACTGGCCCTGCGCCTGGGCATCTTCGGCGCCGAGCCATGGACCGCCGAACTGCGCAGCGCCATCGAGCAACGCCTGGGCATCACCGCCCTGGACATCTACGGCCTCTCGGAAATCATGGGGCCAGGTGTCGCTATGGAGTGCGCAGAAACCAAGGACGGCCCGACCATCTGGGAAGACCATTTCTACCCGGAAATCATCGACCCGGTCACCGGCGAAGTGCTGCCGGACGGTCAGATGGGCGAACTGGTGTTCACCTCATTGAGCAAAGAAGCCCTGCCGATGATCCGCTACCGCACCCGCGACCTGACGCGCCTGCTGCCGGGCACCGCACGGCCGATGCGCCGCATCGACAAGATCACCGGGCGCAGCGATGACATGCTGATCATTCGCGGGGTCAACGTGTTCCCGACGCAGATCGAGGAGCAGGTTCTCAAAGTTAAACAGCTTGCCGAGTGTTATGAGATCCATCTGTATCGCAACGGCAACCTGGACAGCGTGGATGTGCATGTCGAGCTCAAGGCTGAGCACCAGCACCTGAGCGAGGAACAGCAGAAGGCTGTTTGCGGGGAGTTGAGCAAGCACATCAAGACGTATATCGGGATCAGTTCGCGGATTGTCTTGCAGCCGTTTCATTCGATCAAGCGGTCGGAGGGCAAGGCTTGCCACGTGCTGGATAAACGTCCTAAAGCATGACTGCTGCACCCTTTATGGCCCCGCTTTTTGCGGGGTTTTTTTTTGGCCGGGGATTTACTGACTCTGGAGCCGAGCCCTATTCCTGTAGGAGCGAGCCTGCTCGCGAAGGCTTTGTGTCAGGCGGCATGGATTTTTGAGGGTGTACATATCCGTTGCTGCGGTAACGGCCACCTACGGTTCCGCTCTTACAGAGGGTCACTTTGGAAAAGCCCCAAAGTAACCAAAGGGCTCTTGCCCCTGACATTCGGTGCCTCGCTGTGGCTCGGCATTCCCTCGTTCCGGTCCTGCTCCGTGGGCCCGCCGCCATCGGCCATCCATGGCCGGGGGCGGCTAACCCGGCATCCATGCCGGGTTGCCCACTGCGCAGAACCTCCACTCGGCCTCACGAGGGGGCGTACACCGCAACCGCGCCCGAGGCGGCCTTACCGGCCAGCCTGGTTCTGATGCGTGCGCGTTCCCCTGTAGGAGCTGTCGAGTGCAACGAGGCTGCGATCTTTTGGAGGTGATACATCCACAAAGTTCCAGTCGGCTGTCGGGCCGCCTTCGCGAGCAGGCTCGCTCCTACAGTTGATCGGCGTACACCCACGCTTTTCACCACTCATCAGGCCGAGCGTTAGCTCGCCTGCAGCTCTTGATCTTGATCCACCCGCCCCCTCGGGAGGCTGAGTGGAGGCGTTCATCCGGGGATTGGCGCGCAGCGCCGTTCGACGCAGTCGAACTCATTGCATGTAGGTCGAAGCGAAGCCGACCGGAGGGCAATGCCCCCGGATGAATACCGCAGCGAAGGAACGCCGAGCATTAGCGAGGGGCCGTACGTAAGGGGCGAGACCTTTTGGTTCCTTTTGGGGCGTTTGCCAAAAGGGACTCGCTGTAAGAGCGAAACCGCCAGCCGCCGTTACCGAAGAAACGGATATGTACCCCCCCCCAAAAAAAGCGACCACCCATCCAAAGCGATACAAAAAACAAATACGACACGTCATTTTGTATTTGATATTAAATTCTGTATCGCTTATAAAGTTCCCCATGCCCCAGAACAGATTCAAGGCGGGAACTCAAAAATGTACGCACAGCTAGTAGAAACAGGCGTAAAGCGCATCAAAGACCTCTCGGAGATGTCCGAACAGGAACGCGCCTTCCAGGAAAAAATCGATTCAGAAATCAAGATCGAAGCCAAGAACTGGATGCCAGATGCCTACCGCCAGACCCTGATCCGGCAGATCTCCCAACACGCCCACTCCGAAATCGTCGGCATGCTGCCCGAAGGCAACTGGGTCACCCGCGCGCCGTCGCTCAAACGCAAACTGCAACTGATGGCCAAGATCCAGGACGAAGCCGGCCACGGCCTGTACCTGTACAGCGCCATGGAAACCCTGGGCGCCGACCGCGATGAAGAAGTCGCCAAGCTGCACAGCGGCAAGGCCAAGTACTCGAGCATCTTCAATTACCCGACGCTGAACTGGGCCGACATGGGCGCGGTGGGCTGGCTGGTGGATGGCGCGGCGATCGTCAACCAGGTGGTGCTGCAGCGCACCTCCTACGGCCCGTATTCCCGGGCGATGGTGCGCATCTGCAAGGAAGAGAGCTTCCACCAGCGCCAGGGCTACGAAATCCTCCTGACCATGATGCGCCACGGCAACCAGGCACAAAAAGACATGGTCCAGGACGCGATCAATCGCCTGTGGTGGCCATCGCTGATGATGTTTGGCCCGAGCGACGAACACTCGCCGAACAGCGCCCAGTCCATGGCCTGGAAAATCAAGCGCCAGAGCAACGACGAACTGCGCCAGCGCTTCATCGACCAGACCATCCCGCAGCTTGAGTTGCTGGGCTGCACCTGCCCCGACCCGGACCTGAAATGGAACGCCGAACGCGGTCACTACGACTTCGGCGAAATCCAGTGGAACGAATTCTACGAAGTGCTCAAGGGCAACGGCCCGTGCAACCAGGAACGCGTCGCCACCCGCCGCAAGGCGATTGAAGACGGTGCCTGGGTCCGTGAAGCCGCCGTCGCCCACGCCCGCAAAAAACAAAACAAGAACGCCGCCTGATCCGGCCACCTGATGTGGAGTAACTGAAATGTCCGAGTGGACCCTCTTCGAAGTCTTCGTGCGCAGCAAGCACGGCCTCAACCACAAGCACGTCGGCAGCGTGCATGCCGCCGATACCACCATGGCCATCGAGAACGCGCGCGAGCTCTACACCCGTCGCAGCGAAGGCGTGAGCCTGTGGGTCGTGCCTTCGGCATTGATCACCGCCTCGTCGCCGGATGAAAAAGACCCGCTGTTCGATCCGTCGGACGACAAGGTCTACCGCCACGCCAGCTTCTACGAGCTGCCGGCCGAAGTCGGGCACATGTGAGGTCGACCATGAATAACAAGACCGATCTGATCGAATACCTGCTGCGCCTCGGCGACAGCGCCCTGATCCAGGGCCAGCGCCTGTGCCAATGGTGCGGCAAGGCCCCGGCGCTGGAAGAAGAGCTGGCGCTGATGAACGTCGGCCTCGACCTGGTGGGCCAGGCACGCAACTGGCTGGAATATGCCGCCGAACTGCTGGACGACGGCCGTGACGCCGATCACCTGGCGTTCCGTCGCGACGAGCGCGCCTATCGCAACCTGCTGCTGGTGGAACAACCCAACGGCGACTTCGCGGTGACCATGCTCAAGCAGTTCCTCTATGACGCCTGGCATTTGCCGGTGCTGCAGGGCCTGAGCCAGTCCAGCGACGAACGCATTGCCGGGATCGCCGCCAAGGCGGTGAAGGAAGTGACTTACCACCTGCGCCGCTCCGGCGAATGGATCGAGCGTATGGGTGACGGCACCGAGGAAAGCCACCAGCGCATGCTCGCGGCCATCCCCGAAGTCTGGCGCTTCACCGTTGAACTGATCGCCGCCGATGACAGCGAACAACAGCTGTGCGAAGCCGGCATCACCCCGGACATCGCCAGCGTGGCCGCCCAGTGGCAGGTCAAGGTCGAGCAGATCTTCACCAGCGCCACCCTGCCCGTTCCCGCGGCACCGAACTACTTCTACCTGAATGCACGCAAGGGCCTGCACACCGAACACCTGGGCATCCTGCTGGCCGAAATGCAGTTCCTGCCACGAGCGTACCCCGATGCAACCTGGTGAGCTGATCGCCAGCGACCTCGGCGCCCGGCCGGTTCAACCGACCGACCTGGCTGCCGCGTGGGCGATTCTGGCAGAGGTCATGGACCCGGAAGTGCCAGTGGTCAGCGTGGTTGACCTGGGCATCGTCCGCGATCTGGACTGGCAGGCCGGCCATCTTCACGTGGTGGTCACGCCGACCTACTCCGGCTGCCCGGCCACCGAAGTGATCGAGAGCGACATCCGCGAAGCCCTGGAACAGGCCGGATTCAAGGCGCCGCAGCTTGAGCGCAAATTGACCCCGGCCTGGACCACCGACTGGATCAGCGACAGCGGCCGCGAACGCCTGCGCGCCTACGGCATCGCGCCGCCCGAGGGCAGCACCAGCAAGCGCAGCCTGCTCGGTGAAAGACCGCTGGTTGTGTGCCCGCAATGCGGCAGCGCCCACACCGAGGTCCTCAGCCAGTTCGGCTCCACCGCCTGCAAGGCGCTGTACCGCTGCGTCGATTGCCGGGAACCGTTCGACTATTTCAAGTGCATCTGAGCGGCGAATCGGCCGTCCCAGCTGGAGAACAACTATGAGCAAATTTCACAGCCTGACCATCAAGGACGTGCGCACCGAAACCCGTGACGCGGTGTCCATCGCCTTCGAGATTCCGCAGCACTTGCAGGACAGCTTCCACTTCACCCAGGGCCAGCACCTGGTGATGCGCACCCAACTGGACGGCGAAGAAGTACGCCGCTCCTATTCGATCTGCACCGGGGTCAACGACGGTGAGCTGCGCATCGCCGTCAAGCGTGTTACCGGCGGACGCTTCTCGGCGTTTGCCAACGAACAACTGAAAGCCGGGCACACCCTGGAAGTGATGCCACCGGCCGGGCACTTCTGCGTTGAACTCGACCCGGCGCGCCATGGCAACTACCTCGCTGTGGCCGCAGGCAGCGGCATCACGCCGATCCTGTCGATCATCAAGACCACCCTGCAAACCGAGCCCCACAGCCGGGTCACCCTGCTGTACGGCAACCGCTCCAGCTCCGGCGCATTGTTTCGCGAGCAGCTGGAAGACCTGAAAAACCGCTACCTGCAACGCCTGAACCTGATCTTCGTGTTCAGCCGCGAGCAGCAGGACGTCGACCTGTACAACGGCCGGATCAACGCTGAGAAATGCGAGCAACTGTTCAGCCGCTGGCTCGACGTCAAGGCCCTCGACGCCGCCTTCATCTGCGGCCCGCAGGAAATGACCGAGACCGTGCGCGACAGCCTCAAGGCCAAGGGCATGCAACCTGAGCGCATCCATTTCGAACTGTTCGCCGCCGCCGGCAGCGAGCAAAAACGCGCCGCCCGTGAAGCCGCCCGTCAGGTGGATGCGGCGGTCAGCCAGATCACCGTGATCAGCGACGGCCGCGCCCTGGCGTTCGACCTGCCGCGCAACAGCCAGAGCATCCTCGAAGCGGGTAACGAGCAAGGTGCGGAGCTGCCCTACTCGTGCAAGGCCGGGGTGTGCTCGACCTGCAAGTGCAAGGTCATCGAAGGCGAAGTGGAAATGGACAGCAACCACGCCCTGGAAGACTACGAAGTGGCCGCCGGCTATGTGCTGTCGTGCCAGGCCTTCCCGATCAGCGACAAGGTAGTGCTGGATTTCGATCAGCTCTGAAACCGCCGCAAAACCCTGTAGGAGCGAGCCTGCTCGCGAAAGCGGTGGGACAGCCACCGGCAATGCTGAATGTGATGCCCTCATCGCGAGCAAGCTCGCTCCCACAGGGGGCCAGTGATCGACCCGAATACACCGTTTCACCCAAAACAAAAACAACAAAGGAGCGCGCGTCATGACACCCCAGGAAATAGAACTTATTCGCCAGCACCCGGATTTCATCCAGCTGGTTCGCCGTAAACAGAAGCTGTACTGGTCACTGAGCCTGGCCATGCTGGTGATTTACTACGGCTTCGTGCTGCTGGTGGCTTTCTCCCCTTCTACCCTCGGCCAATCCCTGAGCGGCGGCGTGACCACCGTGGGCATGCTGGTGGGTGTCGTCATCGTCGGGCTGGCCTTTGCGCTGACCGGCTTCTATGTGTATCGCGCCAACAACGTGATCGACCCGCTGAATGAAAAACTCAAGCAGGAGTGCGCCCGATGAGCCGCCTTCTTGCGCTGTTCCTGCTGCCGCTGGCGGCTGTCACTGATTTTGCGATGGCCGCTGACGGCGCAGCCCGCCCATTGAACTGGAACGCCATCGGCATGTTCCTGGTGTTCGTGCTGTTCACCCTTGGCGTGACACGCTGGGCGGCACTGCGTACCCGCTCCACCAGCGACTTTTACACCGCTGGCGGCGGCATGACCGGTTTCCAGAACGGTCTGGCGATTGCCGGCGACATGATCTCGGCCGCCTCGTTCCTCGGCATCTCCGCGATGATGTTCCTCAATGGCTACGACGGTTTGCTCTACGCCCTGGGCGTGCTGGCCGGCTGGCCGATCATCCTGTTCCTGATTGCCGAACGCCTGCGCAACCTCGGTAAATACACCTTTGCCGACGTGGTTTCCTATCGCCTGGAACAGACCCCGGTGCGCCTGACCTCGGCCTTCGGCACACTGACCGTGGCCCTGATGTACCTGGTGGCGCAGATGGTCGGCGCCGGCAAGCTGATCGAACTGCTGTTCGGCATCGACTACCTCTACGCGGTGATGCTGGTCGGCGTGTTGATGGTGTTCTACGTGACCTTCGGCGGCATGCTCGCCACCACCTGGGTGCAGATCATCAAGGCGGTGATGCTGTTGTTCGGCACCAGCTTCATGGCGTTCATGGTGCTCAAGCACTTCGGCTTCAGCACTGAGGCGATGTTTGCCGGTGCCACCGCCGTACATGCCAAGGGCAACGCGATCATGGCCCCCGGGGGCTTGCTATCCAACCCGATCGATGCGATTTCCCTAGGGTTGGGCATGATGTTCGGCACCGCCGGCCTGCCGCACATCCTGATGCGTTTCTTCACTGTCAGCGATGCCAAGGAAGCGCGGAAAAGCGTGTTCTACGCCACCGGTTTCATCGGCTACTTCTATCTGCTGCTGATCATCGTCGGCTTCGGCGCCATCGTCATGGTCGGCACCGATCCAGCGTTCCGTGACGCCAGCGGCGCGATCATCGGCGGCGGCAACATGATCGCCGTGCACCTGGCCCAGGCGGTAGGCGGCAACCTGTTCCTCGGTTTCATCTCGGCGGTCGCCTTCGCCACCATCCTGGCGGTGGTTGCCGGGCTGGCACTGTCCGGCGCCTCGGCGGTGTCCCACGACCTGTATGCCTGCGTGATGCGCAAGGGTCAGGCCAGCGAGCAGCAAGAGATGCGCGTGTCGCGAATCGCCACCCTGTGCATCGGTGTGCTGGCGATCATCCTCGGCCTGCTGTTCGAGTCGCAGAATATCGCCTTCCTCTCGGGCCTGGTGCTGGCCATCGCCGCGTCGGTGAATTTCCCGGTGCTGCTCCTTTCGATGTACTGGAAAGGCCTGACCACCCGTGGCGCGGTCCTCGGCAGTCTGTCCGGACTGGTCTCGGCGATTGTCTTGCTGGTGCTGAGCCCGGCGGTGTGGGTCAACGTGATGCATCACGACAAGGCGCTGTTCCCGTACTCCAACCCGGCCCTGTTTTCCATGAGCCTGGCGTTCTTTAGTGCATGGCTGTTTTCCGTCACCGATACCTCGCCCCGTGCAGCCCTTGAGCGTGGCCGTTATCTGGCGCAGTTCATCCGCTCGATGACCGGCATCGGTGCCACCGGCGCCAGCAAACACTAAACGACGACCGAACAGTTGGCAGGGAATAAAAATAATGACACCCGCACGTACCACGTCTTATCGATCACTGTTTTCGCTGGCTGCCGCATTGAGCCTGCCCATGATCGCCCCCAGCGCCATGGCCGACTTCATCGGCGACAGCAAGGCCCGTATTGATATGCGCAACCACTACATCAACCGCGATTTCCGTCAGGACAACGCGCCGCAATCCAAGGCCGAAGAATGGGCCCAGGGATTCACTGCGCGCATCGAGTCCGGGTTCACCGACGGCACCTTCGGTTTCGGTCTCGATGCACTGGGAGAGTTGGGGCTCAAGCTCGACTCCAGCCCGGACCGCCGTGGCACCGGCCTGCTACCGTTCGGCCCGCAGAGCCATGAGCCCGACGACGATTACAGCGAACTGGGCCTGACCGGCAAATTGCGGGTCTCCAAGAGCGTGTTGAAACTCGGCACGTTGCAACCCTTGTTGCCAGTGGTCACTTACAACGACACGCGCCTGCTGGGATCGACCTTTGAAGGTGGCTTGCTGACCAGTCAGGAGATCGACGGCCTGACGGTGAATGCCGGACGCCTGACCAAGGCCAACCTGCGGGACTCTTCCAGCAACGATGACGTCGGCTTCGGCGCCGCCACTAGCGATCACTTCGACTTCGGTGGTGGCAGCTACGCGTTCAGTCCGCAACTGAACCTGAGCTACTACTACGGCAAGCTCGACCAGATCTATCGCCAGCAATTCGCCGGACTGGTGCATACGCAACCACTGGGCAACGGCTTCAACCTGCGCAGCGACCTGCGTTATTTCGACAGCCGGGGCGACGGCGCCGAGCGGGCCGGGCGTATCGACAACCGCAACCTCAACGGCATGTTCACGGTGTCCCACGGTGCCCACAAGGTCAGTGCCGCCTACCAGCAATTGTCCGGCGACAGTGCCTTTCCGTTCATCAACGGCGGCGATCCGTACGTGGTCAACCTGGTGACCTTCAACACCTTCACCCGCGCCGAGGAGGATTCCTGGCAGCTGCGTTACGACTATGACTTCGCGGCGCAAGGCATTCCCGGCCTGACCTTCATGACCCGCTACACCGACGGCAGCCATGTCAAGGCGGGCAAGGTCGACAACGGAAGCGAATGGGAGCGCGACACCGATATCAGCTACGTCATCCAGAGCGGTGTGTTGAAGAACGTCAGCTTGCGCTGGCGCAACGTGACCTTCCGTTCCGGCAATGGCTTGACTACCGCCGTCGATGAGAACCGATTGATCGTCGGTTACACCGTGGCGCTTTGGTAATTCCGAAAGGGCGCGGTCGCCGCCGCGCCATAACCCTTCATAACCAGGAGCAATCGTGATGTCTCACGCCCCTACCCTGCATGCCCCTACCCTGCAGAGTTTCATCGCCGGTCGCTGGATCGGCCAACAGGGCGCGCAAGTGCTGCGCAGTGCCATCGACGGCCATGAAATCGCCCGCACCCATGAGGAGCGCCCGGACTTCGCCGAGGCCATCGAACACGGCCGTCGCCAGGGCATCAGCGGCTTGATGGCGCTGGACTTCCAGCAGCGCGCCCAGCGTCTCAAGGCTTTGGCCCTGTACCTGAGCGAGCGCAAGGAACAGCTCTACGCGATTTCCTATCACAGCGGCGCAACCCGCGCCGACAGCTGGATCGACATCGAAGGCGGCAACAGCACGCTATTCACCTACGCCAGCCTCGGTTCGCGGGAGCTGCCGTCGGGCAACATCGTCCACGAAGGCCCGGCGATGCAGCTGAGCAAAATGGGCACCTTTGCCGGTACGCACATCCTGGTGCCTCGCGGCGGTCTGGCGGTGCACATCAACGCGTTCAACTTCCCGATCTGGGGCATGCTGGAAAAGTTCGCGCCGAGCTTCCTCGCCGGCATGCCGTGCATCGTCAAGCCCGCCAGCGCCACCAGCTACCTGACCGAAGCCGTGGTGCGCCTGATGGACGAATCCGGCCTGCTGCCGGCGGGCAGTCTGCAACTGATCATCGGCAGCACCGGCGACCTGCTCGACCGCCTGCAAGGCCAGGACGTGGTGACCTTCACCGGTTCCGCCGACACCGCGGCCAAGCTGCGGGTCAACCCGAACCTGATTCGTAACTCGGTGCCGTTCAACGCCGAAGCGGACTCGCTGAACTGCGCGATCCTCGCCCCGGACGTGACCCCGGATGACGAAGAGTTCGAGCTGTTCATCAAGGAAGTTGCCCGGGAAATGACCACCAAGGCCGGGCAGAAATGCACTGCCATCCGCCGCGCCATCGTCCCTGCCAAACACATCGATACAGTCGCCACCCGCCTGCGCGATCGCCTGGCCAAAGTGGTGGTCGGCGACCCGTCGGTGGAAGGCGTGCGCATGGGTGCGCTGGCTTCCCACGACCAGCAGAAAGACGTGGCCGAGCGTCTGGAAGCGCTGTTGCAGAGCAGCGACATGCTGTTCGGCGCCCGCGACGGTTTTGAACCCCGTGGTGTAAATGTCGACAAAGGTGCGTTCTTCGCCCCAACCCTGTTGCAGGCCCGCGACCCGCATGCCGAGGGCGGTGCCCACGATATCGAAGCGTTCGGCCCGGTCAGCACCCTGATGGCCTACGACGATCTCGACGAAGCACTGGCCCTGGCCGCCCGCGGCAAAGGCAGCCTGGTGGCCAGCCTGGTGACCAAGGACCCGCAAATCGCCGCCAAGGCCATTCCGGTCGCGGCTGCCTGGCACGGCCGCTTGCTGGTACTGGATCGCCATTGCGCCGGCGAATCCACCGGCCATGGCTCGCCGCTGCCACAACTCAAGCACGGCGGCCCGGGTCGTGCCGGCGGTGGTGAAGAACTCGGTGGCCTGCGCGCGGTGAAACACTACCTGCAACGCGCGGCGGTGCAAGGTTCGCCGACCATGCTGGCGGCGGTCACCGGCGAATATGTGCGCGGCGCCAAGGTCATCGAAACCGACGTGCATCCGTTCCGTCGCCACTTCCAGGACCTGCAGATCGGCGAATCGCTGCTGACTCACCGCCGCACCGTCACCGAGGCGGACCTGGTGAACTTCGGCTGCCTGTCGGGCGACCACTTCTACATGCACTTCGACGACATCGCCGCCAAGGAATCGCAGTTCGGCAAGCGCATCGCCCACGGTTACTTCGTGCTGTCGGCGGCGGCCGGCCTGTTCGTCTCGCCGGCACCCGGCCCGGTACTGGCCAACTATGGCCTGGACACCTTGCGCTTCATCAACCCGGTGGGCATCGGCGACACCATCCAGGCCCGCTTGACCTGCAAACGCAAGATCGACCAGGGCAAGAAGAGCCCGCAGGGCATCCCGCAAGGGGTGGTGGCGTGGGATGTGGAGGTGACCAACCAGTTGGGAGAGCTGGTGGCGAGCTATGACATTCTCACCTTGGTCGTAAAACGCGAAGACTAACGCAATACCTGTAGGAGCGAGCCTGCTCGCGATGAGGGTGTGTCAGCCAAGATCATTGGGCCTGACAGATCGCTATCGCGAGCAGGCTCGCTCCTACAGGGGTATCGGTAGGCCAAAAATTTTGGTTAATGCTTACGCAACCACTCGATAAACAGCGCAAACAACTCCGACTGCGAACCTACCTCCAGTTTCAGGTACAGGTTCTTGCGGTGCATGCGTACGGTTTCCGGTGAGATGCTCATCTGGCTGGCCGTGGATTTCACCGAATGCCCGCGCAACACCATGTGCGCCACTTGCCGCTCACGTTCGGTGAGCAAATCGCTGCCGAAATGCTCGAACGCCGACTGCACCCGGTGCTTGAGATCATCGCGCATGCCCTGGTCTTGATCGCACTGGATCTCGCCACTGCGCAGCATGCCCCGTTGACTGAACTCGCTGATGAATTCGCGCACCAGCGGTTCCACGGCGCGCAGCAGATTCAGCTGTTCGGCGCTCAGGCATTCACCGCCGAAACCCTGATAGAGACTGACGGAAATCTTCGTGTCATTGCCGGTATCGACGATGTAGTAGCTGTCTTCCGAGCAGCCCGCCTTCAGGTAATAGGATTTGTAGTAGTCACTGTCGAAGAAGTTGTCCGGGGCAATTTCCTCCAGGTGATAGAAGCCTTGCGCCAACCCCTGCTCCACCGCCAGGCAGAACGGGTCGAGCAAATAGCCCCCGGCAAAATAGCGCTCCAGGATCGAGACCTGATACTCCTGGGCAATCCCGCGCTGATGCAGTAACTGAGGCGCACGGTCCTTGCGCTCCAGGCTGATCATCATCGACTCGACGGACACCAGCTGCGCCAACGCTGACGCCAAGTGTTGCAGGGCGTCAGGCTCATCGATATGGGCGAATGCCTCGCGCATTCCCCCATGCCATTTGTGCAATGCCCCGAAGGGCACCGCGATCAGCGTATCGTCGTGTGGTTTGCTCATGCCCCGCAGTCTAGCGGCTGGACACGCCCTTGGTAACAGCCTGACTGACGAAATCATTGGCCCGCGTACTGTCCGCTCGCTTCAAGCTCGGCGGCCACTTCCAGAATGCATTCGCGCAGGGTCTCGACGATTTCATCGACCTGGGCAAACGTCAGGATCAACGGTGGCGACATCACATTGAGATGCATGATCGGCCGCACCAGCAAGCCCCGGGCCTGGGCCCGCACGTGGATTTTCTCGCCGATGTTGATCTCGTCGGGGAACAGCGCCTTGGTGCGTTTATCGGCGACGAACTCCACGCAGGCCATGAGTTTCTGGCAGCGCACATCCCCCACCAGCGGCAAGTCCCGCAGGGTTGCCAGGCGCACTTCCAGATAGGCGCCCACCGTGTCGACATGGGCCAGCAGGTTTTCCCGCTCGATGATCTCGATGTTCTTCAGCGCCGCGGTGCAGCACACCGGATGCCCGCTGTAGGTGAAACCGTGGGTGAAGCAGCGGCCCTTGCCCGGCTCGGCGATGACTTTCCAGATACGGTCGGAAAAGATGCACGCGCCCAGCGGCAGGTAGGCCGAGGTCAGGCCCTTGGCGGTGGTGATGATGTCGGGCTGCACGTCGAACACATCATAAGAAGCAAAGAACTTTCCCAGGCGCCCGAACGAAGTCACCACTTCGTCGGCGACGAACAGGATGTCGTAGCGCTGGCAGACGTCCCACATGCGCTTGAGATAACCCCGGGGCGGAATGATCACCCCGCCCGAGCCCATGATCGGCTCGGCGAAGAACCCGGCAACCTTGTCCGCGCCAATCGAGAGGATCTTGTCTTCGAACTCCTTGACCAGAAACTCGAGGAACTGCGCTTCGTCCATGCCCTCCGGCGCGCGGTACGGGTTGGGGTTGGAGACGTGGTGGATCAGCGGGTTGGCGTAGTCGAACTCCGGCACCCGGTCGGCGGCCTTGTTGCCGATCGACATGGTCAGGGTGGTGGAGCCGTGATAGGCGTTGAACCGCGCGATGACGTGCTTCTTCGCAGGTAGGCCACGGCAGTTCTGGTAGTACTGGATCAGCCGGTAGGCGGTGTCCACGGCGGTGGAGCCACCGGTGGTGAGGAACACATGGTCGAGGTCGCCGGGAGCGAGGCTGGCGAGTTTTTCGCACAACTGGATGGCGACGTTGTTCGACATGTCGGAAAACGGATTCGAATAAGCCAGTTGCCGCACCTGATCGGCGATGGCCTCGGCCATTTCCTCACGGCCCAGGCCAATGTTGGTGCACCACATGCCGCCCACCGCATCGAGAAAGCGGTTGCCCTGGGTGTCGTAGATGTAGGCGCCTACGCCTGCGACGATGTTCAACGAGCCCTGCTCGGCGTGTTCGTCGAACACGTGATAGCCGTGCATATGGTGAGCCTTGTCGGCCTTGACCAGCCGGGACTCGTCCGCTGGGGAAAAAACGCTGCGTGTTGGCGTCGCCATAAATAAACCTCTAACCGAATTGACTAACGTTCGAACCCATCAGATGCCGCTTTTCACCGTGCTCCAGACCCGGGTAATCGCCCGCATGTCCTTGGCGTCCTGGGTCTTCTGCGGGAACAGCCGCTCGCGGGTCTGTGGATCGGGGTAGATGGCCGGGTTGTTGCGCACATCGGCGTTCAACAACGGCGTGGCCGCTGCGTTACTGTTGGCGTAGTTGATGAAATCACTCACATCGGCCATCACCTGCGGCTGCATCAGGTATTCCAGGAATTTGTGAGCATTGGCGACGTGCGTCGCATCGGCCGGGATGTACATGTTGTCGAACCAGATCAGCGAGCCTTCCTTGGGGATGAAGTACGCCAGGTCGATCTTCTTCTTGGCTTCTGCGGCGCGGGCCATGGCGGTGGCGTAGTCGCCGGACCAGGTCATGGCCATGCACACGTCGCCGTTGGGCAGGCTGGTCAGGTAATTGACCGAATCGAACTTGCGGATGTACGGCCGCACCGACAGCAGCAAATCCTGTGCGGCTTTCAGATCCTCTGGTGCGGCGCTGCGCGGATCACGCCCCAGGTACTTCAGGGCCATGGGAATGACTTCGGTCGGGGCATCGAGCAGGGTCACGCCGCAATCGGCGAAGCGCGAGACGATCTTCGGATCGAAGATCATCGCCAGCGAGCCGATCGGCGCGTCCGGCATGCGCTCCTTGATCTTGTCGACGTTGTAGGTCACGCCGTTGCTGCCCCAGGTATAGGGCGCAGAGTACTGGGTGCCAGGGTCATAGCCTTGCAGGTCTTCGAGGATCTGCGGATCCAGGTTGGTCCACCCCGGCAACTGCTTTTTATCCAGCGACTGGAACACCTTGGCCTTGATCAGCGGTGGCGCGAGGGAGGCATTCAACACGATCAGGTCATAACCGGAATGGCCGGTGAGCAGCTTGGCCTGTACCGTTTCATAAGAATCGAATGTGTCGTAGACCACCTTGATACCGGTGGCCTTTTCGAAATCGGCGATGGTTTTTTCACCGATGTAATCCGCCCAGTTGTACAGCCGCAGCGTATTGCTGTCGTCCACTTGAGCGGCGTAGGCATGAAAGGTCAGCGGTACAACAAACAGACTGGAAATCACCTTAAGCAGCGTCTTGCCCATAGCAAATGCACCTTATAGCGAGTTCGGCTCTGGATGAGCGGATGCCCCCACTATTGGTCGATTCGCCGGGCGCGGCCATACCCCGAAAGGGTGTGTGTCGCTTTTTGGCACACCGGCATGGCAAAAAGCGGCAGTGCAGTTGACCCGTTTTGCCATAGATCCGGAGTTTGTCCGGCGCTTAAAGTGGCAGCCCTGAACCGACCCTGCAGAGCCTGCGATGACCGACCTGATCAAACACGAGCAACGCGACGGCGTGTTGACGCTGACCATCGACCGCCCGGACAAGCTCAACGCACTGAACAACGCCATGTACACGCAGTTGGCCGACCTGCTGCAGGCCGCCGACGAAGACGAGCAAACCGGCGTGATCATCCTCACCGGTGGCCCGGCGTGCTTCACCAGCGGCAATGACCTGGTGGATTTCCTGCAGAATCCGCCCACTCATCTGGACGCCCCGGCGTTCTACTTGATGAAGGTCGTCACGCGCCTGCAAAAACCGCTGGTCGCGGCAGTCTGCGGTGCGGCCATCGGCATCGGCACCACCTTGCTGCTGCATTGCGATCAGGTACTGGTGACCCGCAACGCCAAGTTGCGCATGCCGTTCGTCAACATCGGCCTGTGCCCCGAATTCGGCGCCAGCCTGTTGCTGCCACGCCGCCTCGGCCATGCCCGCGCCGCGAGCCTGCTGCTGTTGGGCAACGGCCTGGACGGTAACGAAGCGGTGGCCTGGGGTCTGGCCAACGAAGCCTTCGATGACGGCGAACAATGCCTGGCGGCGGCGACAAAAATCGCCCAGCGCTTCCTGGCCATGCCCCAGCAAGCCTTGCGCCAGTCCCGGCAGCTGATGAAACAGGCTTCCCTGGCCGAACTGGAAGCCACCCTGCGCGAAGAAAACACGCTGTTCATTCAGCGCCTGAATACCGACGAGGCGAAAACCGCCTTGAACGCCCTGCTCAATCGCAGTACAGATAAGAATCCACCGAAAGGAAACCAGTCATGAACACTCCAGAAATCTACGTCGTCAGCGCCGCCCGTACCGCCATCGGTACATTCGGCGGTTCGCTCAAGGACGTGCCACTGGCCGACCTCGCGACCACGGCCGTGAAAGCCGCCCTGGAGCGAGCCGCCGTGGACCCGGCGCTCGTTGGCCATCTGGTGATGGGCAACGTGATCCCGACCGAAACCCGCGACGCCTACATCTCCCGCGTCGCGGCGATGAACGCCGGCATCCCGAAGGAAACCCCGGCCTACAACGTCAACCGCCTGTGCGGTTCGGGCCTGCAAGCCATCATCAACGCCGCCCAGACCCTGATGCTCGGCGATGCCGACATCGTCGTCGGTGCCGGTGTCGAGTCCATGAGCCGTGGCCCGTACCTGATGCCGTCCGCCCGTTGGGGTTCGCGCATGGGCAACGCCCAGGTCATCGACTACATGCTCGGCATCCTGCATGACCCGTTCCATGGCATCCACATGGGCATCACCGCCGAGAACGTCGCCGCGCGCAACGGCATCACCCGCGAAATGCAGGACGCCCTGGCTTTCGAAGACCAGAAACGCGCGGCCCACGCGATTGCCAACGGCTACTTCAACGAGCAGATCGCGACCGTGGAAATCCAGGATCGCAAAGGCGTCAAGCTGTTCAGCGTCGACGAACATCCGCGCGCCACGTCCCTGGAACAGCTGGCTGCGATGAAGCCTGCGTTCAAGAAGGACGGCTCGGTCACCGCCGGCAACGCCTCGGGCCTCAACGACGGCGCCGCCGCACTGGTCATGGCCAGCGGCAACGCGGTCCAGGCCAATAACCTGAAACCCCTCGCCCGCCTGGTCAGCTACGCCCACGCCGGCGTCGAACCTGAGTTCATGGGCCTGGGCCCGATCCCGGCCACACGCCTGGCGCTCAAGCGCGCCGGCCTGACCGTCGCCGACCTGGACGTGATCGAAGCCAACATCGCCTTCGCTGCCCAGGCCTGCGCCGTCAGCCAGGAACTGGACCTCGACCCGGCCAAGGTCAACCCGAACGGTTCGGGCATCGCCCTGGGCCACCCGGTGGGCGCGACCGGCGCAATCATCGCCACCAAGGCCATCCACGAACTGCATCGCACCGGCGGTCGTTACGCGCTTGTGACCATGTGCATCGGTGGTGGCCAGGGGATTGCGGCGATTTTTGAACGCGTGTAAGCAATAACTGTAAAAAAGGCCGGTGATCGCGCAGATCACCGGCCTTTTTCATTCCAGTAAACCCGTAGCAATTCTATGTGGGAGCGAGCTCGCTCCCACAGGGTCCTCCAGCTCACACAAAATCTTCTTTATTTCCACTGGACAAACCATCTGACGACCGGCAGCAAAAACCATTTGCCACAAAATATTACATACGTCATATTACAGTCATCATAATTAACCGCCGCCCTGACAGGTATCCCTCCATGACCAGCATGTCCACCGTAGAACCCGATCTGGACTCCCCGGTGAAGCCGGCAAAACCTCCCCTGCTCAAACGCCTGCTGTTGCCAACCGTGGGCATCGCAGCACTGGTGCTGGCTGGTGTGTATGGCGCGCACTGGTGGAGCGCCGGGCGTTTTATCGAGGAAACCGATGACGCCTACATCGGCGGCGATGTGACGGTGATCGGGCCGAAAGTGGCGGGTTATATCGACGAAGTGCTGGTGGCCGACAACCAGCAGGTCAAGGCCGGCGACGTGCTGATCCGACTCGATTCGCGCGACTACCGCGCCAACCTGGCCAAGGCCGAAGGCGCAGTGGCCGCCCAGGAGGCCTTGCTGGCCAACCTCGACGCCACCGAACAACTGCAACAGGCCGTCATCGGCCAGGCCCTTGCCGGCATCGACGCCGCGGGTGCCGAAACCGCCCGTTCGCGGGATGACGATGCCCGCTACAAGAAACTGGTGATCACCAACGCTGTCTCGGTGGAAAGCGCCCAGCGCGCCAACACCACGTTCAAGACGGCCCAGGCCCAAAGCAACCGCGCCCAGGCTGAATTGCTGGCCGCGCAGCGCCAGTTGAATGTGATCGACACCCAGAAACAACAAGCCCGGGCCGCCTTGATCCAGGCCAGGGCCGAACGCGATCTGGCGCAATTGAATGTCGGCTACACCGAACTGAAGGCACCGGTCGACGGTGTGATCGGCAATCGCCGGGCCCGGGTCGGCGCCTATGCCCAGGCCGGCTCGCAATTGCTCTCGGTGGTGCCGACCAGCGGTCTGTGGGTCGATGCCAACTTCAAGGAAGACCAACTGGCCCACATGGTGCCGGGGCAACGGGTGGTGATCCATGCCGACGTGCTGTCGGGCCAGGAATTCCACGGTCACCTGGACAGCCTCGCCCCCGCCAGCGGTTCGCAATTCAGTGTGTTGCCACCGGAAAACGCCACCGGCAACTTCACCAAGATCGTGCAGCGGGTGCCGGTGCGGATCCACCTCGACCCGGCCGACAGTGTGCTCGGCCATCTGCGTCCGGGGTTATCGGTCACCGCTGAAGTGGACACGCGCAAGGAGCCTGAAGCGCCAGCCGTGGCCAGCGCGCCATGAGCCGCGCCCTCGCCGCCCCGGCGCAACCGTTCAATGCCGCGAACATGGCCACGGCGACCAAGGTCTTCGCCTTTGCCAGCATGTGCATCGGCATGTTCATTGCGCTGCTGGATATCCAGATTGTCTCGGCTTCGTTGCGTGACATCGGCGGCGGGCTCTCCGCCGGCACCGACGAAACCGCGTGGGTGCAAACCAGTTACCTGATCGCCGAAATCATCGTGATCCCCCTGTCGGGCTGGCTGTCCCGGGTGTTCTCGACGCGCTGGCTGTTCTGCGCATCGGCGGTGGGTTTCACCCTGACCAGCCTGCTGTGCGGCGTGGCCTGGAACATCCAGAGCATGATTGCCTTCCGCGCCCTGCAAGGGTTTCTGGGCGGCTCGATGATTCCGCTGGTGTTCACCACGGCCTTCGTGTTCTTCACCGGCAAACAACGGGTGATCGCCGCCGCGACCATCGGCGCGGTGGCCTCATTGGCACCGACCCTGGGACCGGTGATCGGTGGCTGGATCACCGACATATCGTCCTGGCACTGGCTGTTCTACATCAACCTGGTCCCCGGCATCTTTGTCGCCGTGGCCGTGCCGATGCTGGTAAAAATCGACCAGCCGGAACTGTCGCTGCTCAAAGGCGCGGATTACCTGAGCATGGTGTTTCTGGCGCTGTTCCTCGGCTGCCTGGAATACACCCTCGAAGAAGGCCCGCGCTGGAACTGGTTCAGCGACCGCACGATCCTGACCACCGCGTGGATCAGCGGCCTGGCCGGCCTGGCTTTCATCGGCCGGACCTTGCACGTGGCCAATCCGATTGTCGATCTGCGCGCCTTGAAGGATCGCAACTTTGCCCTCGGCTGTTTCTTCTCGTTCGTCACCGGCATCGGCCTGTTCGCCACCATTTACCTGACGCCGCTGTTTCTCGGCCGGGTGCGTGGCTACGGAGCGCTGGACATTGGTCTGGCGGTTTTCTCCACCGGGGTGTTCCAGATCATGGCGATTCCGCTGTATGCCTTTCTGGCCAATCGCGTCGATCTGCGCTGGATCATGATGACCGGCCTTGGACTGTTCGCCTTGTCGATGTGGGATTTCAGCCCGATCACCCATGACTGGGGGGCCAAGGAGTTGATGCTGCCGCAAGCCCTGCGCGGGATTGCCCAGCAATTGGCAGTGCCGCCAACGGTGACCTTGACCCTAGGCGGCCTGGCGCCGGCACGGCTCAAGCATGCGTCGGGGTTGTTCAATCTGATGCGCAACCTGGGCGGCGCTATCGGCATTGCCGCCTGCGCGACCATCCTCAACGACCGCACCAACCTGCATTTCACCCGGCTGGCGGAGAATCTCAACAGCACCAACGAGGCCCTCAACCAATGGCTGTCCCAGGTCGGCAACAACTTCGCCGCCCTCGGCCAGAGCGGTGACGCCGGAGTCACCGCCAGCCTGCATCAGTTATGGTTGTTGACTTACCGCGAAGCCCAGACGCAAACCTATGGCGACGCGTTCTTGATGATCATGGTCTGCTTCATTATCGCCACGGCGATGGTGCCCCTGATGCGCAAGGTGCAACCACCGGCCGCACCGAGTGCCGATGCTCATTGATGCTTGTGCAGGTCAGGCCTGAGGCATTTTGCGAAAGCCGATCGCCAGGCGGTTCCAGGCGTTGATGGTGGTGATGGCGACGGTCAGGTCGACCATTTCCTTGGCATCGAACTGGGCGGTAGCCAGTTCATAGTCTTCGTCCGGGGCATGGGTCTGGCTGATCAGGGTCAGGGATTCGGTCCAGGCCAGTGCGGCGCGTTCACGCTCGGTGAAGAACGGCGTTTCGCGCCAGGCCGACAGTGTCGCCAGGCGACGCTCGGACTCACCACCCTTGCGTGCATCGGCGCTGTGCATGTCCAGACAGAAGGCGCAGCCGTTGATTTGCGAGGTGCGCAGCTTGACCAGTTCGATCAGGTTTTTTTCCAGCGGCAGCTTCGACACCGCTGTTTCCAGGGCGATCATCGCCTTGAGGGCATCAGGGGAAGCGGTGTAGAAATCGATACGGGTTTTCATGGCGTGCTCCAGGGCAAGTGGGTGTGTCACTACGTTAGTCCCACGACCGGTCTGCACAAATAGCCAATCCTTCAGAAGTCGAGGAGGCCATTCAAACCCGATTGCGCAACCACTGCAAAAAGCCCTTTTTCGCCTCCGTCACCGGTAGCTCCTGAGTCAGGACTTTCGCTTTGTGCAGCCGGTAATCGAGCAAGGTTTTCATTGCATCGCTGATGTCGTGACGGGCATCCAGGCATGGCTTGAGGTATGACTTTTCGATGCGGTACAGGCCACAGAAGGTCTTGGCGGTAAACTGCGCAGGCAGCGCGCTGTCGGTCAGAATACCCGCCTCGCCGATCACCTCCCCTGGCCCCATGCGGCCGGATTCTAATGGTGCTCCGTGGCGCATCAGCGTCACCGAGACCACGCCGGACTCAATGATGTACAAGTGATCGCTGATCTCCCCCGCTTCCAGGATCGCCTCCCCGGCGCGGAAGGTTTGCAAGGTCATGTTCTGGCTGAACGTGTCTTTCTCTTCCTGACGCAAAGTGGAAAAAATCGGCGAGCTGTCGAGCAATGCCCGCGGCCGTGTCAAGTTGACCGGTGGATTGGGCTCCACGCTCGACAACAAATTGACCCCGGACGCCTGCAAGTGCCGGTAGGCCAGGTCGTATAGCTGATTGCGCGCTGAACGTTTCTCATCCATCGACGCGACAAAGCCGCTGATTTCGTAGACCGCTCCGGTGTTGCTGGCGTTTTTCAGGCCGACGCTTGGCGACGGGGTATCCAGAAGCGCACGGCAACCCTGCATGGCCCGCTCCAGGGCTTCGATCACCGTGTTCGGCCGCGCGTGGGGGCTCACTTCCAACGAAACGGAGATGCCGAACATATCGCTCGGCCGACTGAAATTGATGATCTTGGCCTTGGCTGCCAGGGAGTTGGGTATGACCGCCATGCAACCCTGGGAGGTCTGCAGGCGCGTGGCACGCCAGTCGATGTCGGTGACCCGGCCCTCCATGCCATCGATGGAGATGTAGTCATCCAGTTGATAGGGTTTGGTGGTATTCAGGACGATTCCGGAGAACACATCGCTGAGGGTACTTTGCAAGGCCAGGCCTACGATGATCGCCAACGCACCGGACGTCGCCAGCACGCCCTTGACCGGCAGATCCAGTACATAGGCCAGGGCGGCAATGACCGCGATCAGGAAAATCACCGCACCGAGCAAGTCCTGAAGCAATCGCCCGGTATGACCGACCCGTTGCATCATCACCGCGCCGATCAGCACGGTCAGGGTCCGCGCACCGAACAACCACCAGCCGATCTGCAAGCCGGTGGCCGCCAGGTGCAGCGGCACGTTGTCGGCCCAGGGCGGCGGCTCCATCGGGTTCAGGCCTTCGTTGAACAGCAGGAGACTGAACAACGAAAAAATAACCACCCGTACCAACAGCCGCCAGGCGCTGCCAACGGCACTGAGCAAGTACCACAACCCAAGATCGATCAGGATCAGCGCCATCGCGCAAATCAACGGGTGTTCGGTGAGCAATGACAGCATCAAGCAACTCCAGCCAGGGTCAATAACGCGAAGATCGCATGGATTGGCCATAGTGTAGGAGCAATTGATTTGGCAGGAGGAACACGTCTGGCAGGACACCCAAAAAACCTGTGGGAGCGAGCTTGCTCGCGATGGCGGCAAAACAGTCACTGATGTTCTGACTGTCAGGTCGCTATCGCGAGCAAGCTCGCTCCCACAGGGGGGGGGGATGCGTGATGCCGAAGTTACTTGCTATTGGCCAGCGAGCTGTAGCTGGTCATCAGGTTGCGGTAATCCGGAATATGGTTGGAGAACAGCGTGCCCAACCCTTCGATATCGTTGCGCCAGTCGCGGTGCAGTTCACAGGCCAGGCCGAACCAGGTCATCAGTTGCGCGCCCTGAGCGGTCATACGGTT
Source organism: Pseudomonas sp. GL-R-26 (assembly GCF_019947365.1). Classification (NCBI taxonomy): domain Bacteria; kingdom Pseudomonadati; phylum Pseudomonadota; class Gammaproteobacteria; order Pseudomonadales; family Pseudomonadaceae; genus Pseudomonas; species Pseudomonas sp. GL-R-26. The sequence goes on from NZ_JAGYGI010000006.1 coordinate 126,601, forward strand.
CCACGCCGATTCGCGGGTCAGTTCGTTGAAGGTGCCGGACGCGTCGGTGACCACGAACACGTCAAAACCTTCGGCCAGTGCCGAAAGCGCCGGGAACGCCACGCACACTTCGGTTACCACACCGGCGATGATCAGTTGTTTCTTGCCGGTGGCCTTGATCGCCTTGACGAAATCTTCGTTGTCCCAGGCGTTGATCTGCCCCGGGCGAGCGATGTACGGCGCGTCCGGAAAAAGTGCCTTGAGTTCGGGCACCAGCGGTCCGTTGGGACCGGTTTCGAAACTGGTGGTGAGGATGGTCGGCAGCTTGAAGTACTTGGCCAGGTCGGCCAGGGCCAGCACGTTGTTCTTGAAGCGATCCGGGTCGATGTCGCGTACCAGTGACAGCAGGCCCGCCTGATGATCAACCATCAGAACCGCGGCGTTGTCCTTGTCCAGACGTTTGTAGGAAGTAGTCATTGCAGTAGTCCTCGCATGTTATCGATGCCGAATGAAAATCGGCGTGGGGTCACCGGTCAGCGCTGGGAGTCCAGCGCCTCGTGTTCGTTCGCCACTTGCTGGGCCTTGAGGTAACTCTCGATCAGCAATTGATAATGCGGCATGGCCTGGGCGTAGACAGCGGCCCACTGCTCGGCATCCGGACGGTTCCACGAGCCTTGCAGCTCAGAAAGCGTAGCCATGATGTCGATCGGTACCACCCCGGCCTGGGCCAGACGGGCAACGGTCAGATCAGTGGCCAGTTTCGAGTGGTTGCCGGAGGCGTCGACCACGGCAAACACCTTGTAGCCTTCATTCACGGCGGCGATGGACGGGAACGCCAGGCACACGCTGGTCAGGGTGCCGGCGATCACCAGGGTTTTCTTGCCGGTGGCCTTGACCGCCGCGTGAAACTCCGCGTTATCCCAGGCGTTGATTTCACCTTTGCGCGCCACGTACTGCGCATGGGGTGCGGCCTCGTGGATTTCCGGAATCAACGGCCCGTTCGGCCCCTGGGGAACGGAAGCGGTGGTGATCACCGGCATCTTCAGCAGGGTCGCGGCCTTGGCCAGGGCAATGGCGTTGGCGCGCAGTTGGGGCACGTCCATGTCCTTGACGATCTGGAACAGTCCGCTCTGGTGATCGATCAACAGCATCGCGCTGTCATTGGGGTCGATGGTCGGTTTCTGGCCGTTGAAGTTGGCCGCGTAGACAGTGTTCATGTGCGTTTCCTCTTTCTTTTGGGCAACAGCCATCCCTGGCCTGAAAACCGGCCTACTCATCCTGTGTAGAGTCGGGTGTTGAAGCGCTGCGAATTAAGCGTGCATCCGGCCGAACTGGCCGGACTGGAAGTCGGCGAAGGCCTGGTGGATTTCTTGCTCGGTGTTCATCACGAACGGCCCATGACCGACGATCGGCTCGTCGATCGGCTCGCCGCTGAGCAACAGCACCACCGCGTCTTCGCTGGCTTCGAGGGTCAATTGATCGCCCTTGCGGTCGAACAGGGCCAGTTGCCCCTGGCGCACCGATTCCAGGCCGTTGACCTGAACCGTGCCGCGCAGCACCACCAGTGCGGTGTTGCGCCCTTCATGCAGATCCAGGGTGAGCAACTTGCCGGCATTCAAACGAATGTCCCACACGTCGACCGGGGTGAAGGTGCGTGCCGCGCCCTTGTGGCCGTCGAACTCACCGGCGATCAGGCGCAGGCTGCCGGCGTTGTCCTTCAAGGCGATGCTCGGGATGTCACGGTCGAGAATCGTCTGGTAGCCGGGGTCGGCCATTTTGTCCCTGGCCGGCAGGTTGACCCACAGTTGCACCATCTCCAGGGTGCCACCGCTCTTGGCGAAACCTTCGGAGTGAAACTCTTCATGCAGGATCCCCGAGGCCGCGGTCATCCATTGCACATCGCCGGGGCCGATCTTGCCGCCGCTGCCGGTGGAGTCCCGGTGCTCCAGCTCGCCCTTGTAAACGATAGTCACGGTTTCGAAGCCACGATGAGGATGCTGACCAACGCCCCGTCGCTCGCCGGTCGGGGTGAACTCAGCGGGGCCGGCGTGATCCAGCAACAGGAACGGGCTGATGTGCTTGCCCAGGTTGTCGTAGGAAAACAGCGTGCGAACCGGAAAACCGTCGCCAACCCAATGGGTCCGTGGACTGGTGTAGATACCGATGATGTTTTTCATGGTGTCTCCTGATGAGGTGAGTGAAGCCATGGACAAAGCTTAAAACCGTGACCATTGCTGCGCTAGACTGCAAAAATCAGCTTTAGCGTTCTATTTGGAGAACGATGGTGGAAGACCTCAACACCCTCTACTACTTCACCCAGGTGGTGGAGCATCACGGTTTCGCCGCGGCCGGCCGGGCACTGGACATGCCCAAGTCCAAGCTCAGCCGACGCATTGCCGAACTCGAAGAACGCCTCGGTGTGCGCCTGCTGCACCGCACCAGCCGGCACTGTTCATTGACGGAAATCGGCCAGGCCTATTACCAGCGCTGCCTGGCCATGCGGGTGGAGGCGGAAAGCGCCGCCGAACTGATCGAGCGCAACCGCTCTGAGCCCCAGGGCCTGGTGCGTGTCAGTTGCCCGACGGCGCTGCTCAATTCCTGGGTCGGGCCGATGCTGACCCGCTACATGCTCAAGTTCCCCTTGGTGGAATTGTTCATCGAGAGCACTAACCGCCGGGTCGACCTGATTCACGAAGGCTTCGACATTGCCCTGCGGGTACGTTTTCCGCCGCTGGAGAACACCGACATGGTGATGAAGGTGCTGGGCAACAGCACCCAGAGCGTGGTTGGCAGCCCGATCTTTTTATCTCGCCTGTCGACACCGGCCTCCCCGGCCGACCTCAGCGGCTTGCCGAGCCTGCACTGGGGCGCGGCACAGCGCGAATATCAGTGGGAGCTGTTCGGTGCCGATGGCAGCACCGCGATGATCCGGCATGCCCCGCGCATGGTCACCGACGACCTGTTGGCCTTGCGCCATGCGGCGCTCGCCGGGATCGGCATCGTGCACCTGCCCAGTGTGGTGGTGCGCGATGAAATCGCTGCCGGGCAACTGGTGGAACTGGTACCGGGATGGGCACCGAAGAGCGGTGTCATCCACGCGATCTTCCCCTCGCGCCGGGGCCTGCTGCCTTCGGTGCGCACGTTGATCGATTTTCTCGGGGAGGAATTCAGTCGTAGTGATATTGCCTGAGGGCGGGGTAAGGCTTTGGACCGAGTGATGGCTATCGCGAGCAGGCTCGCTCCTACAGGGGGAACGCATTCCAAATGTGGGAGCGAGCCTGCTCGCGATGGCGTCAGACCAGACACCATCAACACATCTTCCTACCCCGATTCTTGACTTGCGGTAAACATTGCTTTGCCGATCCAGCAGTTTTTTCTCACGGATGCAGGCGCGGATACTGCCGCCCATTCCCAATGCAACCATGGCCTTGATCGCAACGCTGGATCGCGGCCACCGCTTGACCAGCCCGAAAGGCATCGCACCGAACTGGGATTGAGCCTCAATCCTGCCCCAGACGCTGGTCCAGGCGGGCCATGGCTTGCTGCAACTGGTCGACGGCTTCGTTGATCATTGCTGCGCGGCCGTCATTGCACGCCTGCTCCAGTTGTTCGCAACACTCGACCAGGGCGAGCGCTCGCACCATCAGCGCCCCGCCTTTGATCCGGTGTGCCAGTTCCTGTAAGCCCGGGCGATTGCCGCCAGCGTGCAAGGCGAGCAAATGCACGCGATCCTCGCGGTTGCTCAGCGCCAGATCGTGCAACAGTTGATCGATCAGCTCACGGTCCGCATCCGCATAACGCTCCAACCCGCTCAAATCGAACTCGGCGATGCCAGGATCGTCGATTGCCGTTGAGGGTGCGTTGGAAAACCGCTGGGCCAGCCACGCCTGCAAATCCACCAGGCGAATGGGCTTGAACAGGCAATCGTCCATGCCCGCCGCCTGACATCGAGCCTTCTCCTCGGCCTGCGCATTGGCGGTAAAGCCCAGAATCAGCGTCGACGACAGCCCCTGCACCCGCTCTTGCTCACGTATCGCACCCGCCAATTCATAACCATTGAGCTGCGGCATGTTGCAGTCGGTGATGACCAGATCGAACCCTTGCCCGCGCCACTGTTCAAGCCCCTGCGCCCCGTCTTCAGCCAGCACCACACGATGGCCCAGGTAGCTCAGCTGTCGAGAGAGCAACAGGCGATTGGCCGGATAATCATCGACCACCAGAATCGACAACGCTCGGGTCGTGAGCTGCGCCGGATCCAGGGGTTTGCCCCCCGCGGGTAACGCTTGCAGGGCAGGCAGCACCAGGCTGACGTCCACCCGCGTGCCGCGCCCAAGCTCACTGTCGAGATGCAACTGCCCGCCCATCATTTCGCACAGGGTACGACTGATCACCAGGCCCAGGCCGGAACCTTGCCGGGCACTCTGCTGGCTATTGCCCGCCTGCACGAACGGGCTGAACAGGCGTTGCTGGTCGAAAGCGCTGATACCGATGCCGCTGTCTTCGATGCGTACGCTGATGGCGAGGTGCGCCGGGGCTTGAGGTCGCACCCGCAACGTCAGGCTCACCTGGCCTTCCCGGGTGAACTTGATCGCATTGCTCAGCAGATTGGACAGCACCTGTTTGAAGCGCGTGGGGTCGAGCATCACGTCACAGTCACTGTGTTCGTCGAGTTCGACCCGCCACTGCAGAGTCTTCTGCACCGCCAGCCCTTCGAAAACCCGGCAGACCGACGTCACCAGCGCGTGCAGATTGACCCGTTCCGGCGCCAGCGACAAATGCCCGGATTCGATCCGCGCGACGTCCAGAATATCGCCGATCAAATCCAGTAACTGTTGCCCGGCATCGGACGCCACCTCGATGGCGGCGCGGTCGGTCTCCCCTTCATCGGCCCGTTTCAGTGCCAGTTCGAGCATGCCAATCAAGGCGTTCATCGGCGTGCGGATTTCATGGCTCATGGTGGCCAGGAAAGTAGTCTTGGCCCGGTTGGCCTCGTCCGCCGCGTCTTTGGCTTCCTGCAATTGCCCGAGCAATTGCTGACGCTGGCGAATCTGCCGCCGCTGCCAGACGATCCCGGCCAACGCGAGCAACAGCAAGACGCCTGCCACCGCAAATGCCTGCACGATTGCCTGGCGGTGTCGCAACCAGTAACTCTGTTCGACCATCGAGTCGTAGCGCCAGGGCTGGGTCAGCTCGTCAATTTCTTCGGGAGGGATGCTCAACAGCGCCTTGTCCAGGATCGAATGCAGCTCGGTGGCCTCGCGACCGGTCGCCAGGGTGCTTCGTGCAGGGTCGGTGCCCACGGTGCTGGTCACTTGCAGGCGATCGCGATACTGCCGGGAAATCAGGTAACGGGCGCTGATCAAGGAGTTGATGCCGCCCTGGGTCTTGCCCTGGTCGACCATTTCCATGGCATCCGTCGACAGGGGCGCATCCACCAGCTGGATCAGCGGGTAATGCTGGCGAAGGTACTCGCCGACAATGTTGCCCCGGGTCAGCGCCAGCGTCCTTCCCGCCATGTCATCCAGCGTCCTGGGGCTGTCCGTATCCACGCGGGTCACCAGCACCGAAGGGCTGCTCAGGAACGACCGGGTGAACAGCAACTCATCTTCACGCTGGGAGCTGAGGCCGATACCGGCCAGTACATCGATCTGCCCGCTCTTGATGGCGGTCATCATCTCGGCCACCGACTTCATGCCCTGGATGTCAAATTGCAGTCCGGTGCGCAAACTGATTTTCGCCAGTACATCGATGCCGATACCGCGAAACTTGCCTTCGCTGTCGACAAATGAAATCGGCGGGATATTTTCGTTGATCGCGACCCTTACCCGCGGATGGCGTTCGAGCCAGCGCTGTTCGGCCACGCTCAATTGCAATGACTGGGTGCCCGGGATAGATGCCCCGTTTGCCCCCCAACGACGCAGGATATTCATTTGTTCATTGGTGGTGATGGCCGCCAGTGCCTTGTTGACGATGCGCAACAGCGAGTTGTTGTCGCGGGCCATCGCAAAGGCAAAACGCCCGGACTCCATGGGTGAGAAGTCCGTCAGATGCACGTTGTCCAGGTTATTCCTGCTGATCAGGTAATGGGCATTGATCGCATCGCCCAGGTAGACATCGGCCTGGCCGAAAGCCACGGCGCCCACCGCCGCCAGTGTCGAGGGAAACAGCTGGACCTGCGCCCTGGAATAGAACTGTTGCACGCTGTATTCGGGCAGGTAGTGATACAGCATCACCAGCCGCTTGCCGGCCAGTGTCGGGTCGAGCACCGGCGGGAAATCGGTGCGGGTCACCAGCACCGGTTGATCGACCGCGTAGGCGCTGGACATCTGTAGCTGCGGATCTTCGGCTTCAAACCGATTGGCCGTTCCCAGCAGGTCCGCCTGCCCTTCCTTGATGGCCAGCACCGCGTCGGCCCGCGACGGATAACGTCGGACCTCGATGACGACGTTCAACAATTGTTCGAGCAAGCCGGCGTAATCGGCTGTCACGCCTTCGAATACCTTGCCCGCCGTGTTGAACTCGAAGGGGGGATAGTCCGGCGCCGAGACTGCCAGCACCAATCGGCCCTTTTGCTGTAGCCAGCGCGACTCGGTTTGCGAGAACCTGACGCTCAGGCCTTCGACGCTCGAGCGCCCCAACAGGGTCAACGACTGTTGCGCACAGGCCGTCGATGCCCAGAGAAGAAGGGCGATCAGCACCCCACCTGCCAGTCGTCGGAGTGCGTTCATTCAGATCAGATGATTGCGCAGGGCGAAATCCCTCAAGTGCACCGACGAACTCACGTTGAGCTTGAGGGTAAGTCGGGTCTTGTAGGTGCTGACGGTCTTGTAGCTCAGGTGCATGATCTCGGCGATTTCCAGGTTTTTCGAACCCCGGGCCAGGTACTGCAGAATGGTCAACTCACGATTGGAGAGCCTGTCGATCAATTGCTTTTCACTGCGTTGCAACTCCCCCATCGACACGGAGCTCGAGGGAATCTGGGCGAAATAGGTGTAGCCGGCCATCACGGAATTCACCGCCGCCTTCAGGTCATCCAGGTCCTTGCTCTTGGAAACGTAGGCAACAGCTCCGGCACGCATGCAGCGGTCCTGATAGAACTGGGCCTCCAGTGAAGTGAACACCACCACGCGACATCGCGTGTTTTCGGCCTTGATCCGGTCCATCACCTCAAGCCCCGCCACACCGGGAAGACCCAGGTCAAGCAGCACGACATCCGGTTGATGCTCCCGGATCAACGCCAGGACCTCATCGCCACGAGAGGCCTCGTAAATCTGCGTGAACCCCTCGCCCTTGAGTACGAGTTTGATCATGGAGCGAACCACCGGATGATCTTCCACAATCAGTGCTGACTTCATGACAACTCCCGTGCAAAACAACACGATCGGGCAAAAAATGCCCTCCAGGCACCGCAGCGGTTGGGCACAACGCTGCGCATAGACTTTTGCATGGAAGGCTGGAAAGTACTACCTGACAGAAATGACAGTTCCGACGAACGGCAGGCGCCGATCGACGGCGCTCATCAGCTGCGTAATGGACGCCAGGTCAGGCAGGGCGGCCTGGCTGACCTGGACGTTACCCACGACTGACGGCAACGGCGTCTGCTGTTCATTGAAGATAAAGGCGTGATGAACCTGCGGGTTGTCGGCAAAGAAATTCAACAGGTCCAGCCCTTCGTTGGCCATCGCTCCATTGATGAGCACCAGGTCCAGAGGCTCGCAACCGTACTCCACCAGTGGAAGGAGCTCTTCGAGGCTCTGCACCGGTGCCACGCGAAAGTAGCCGAGCTGATTGAACAGCCGCTCGATCCGCAGGCGGTTGAAGTGCTGCGCATCGGCGATCAGGATGCGCAAGGATTTGTTCGGCATGGTGACCTCCAAAAGGATGTCGGTTTCAAGAGGTCGCAAAGCCTACGGAAGACCTTCCTAGGTTTATGTAGGAATATTCCTAAATAAATGCCGGTTAATCTGACTTTACTCCGTGGTACTCGGACTCCAGAACGCCTGCACCACCAGGGTCGAGGTCGAAATCCGTGCCACCAGCGCATCCAGTTCATCACCATCGACCGAGGTGGTGGCCAGGGTGGCTTCGATTTCGATTTCATCCGCGCCGAAGGCATGTACATCGACATCGCTGGCCGGGTAGTTGCTGCGTTCCAGCTCGGCTTCGAGCAAGGCCAGCACGGTTTTCTGCTGCGTGCGCCGGGCAATGACGTAGACGATGTTGGTGACTTCCGCCGAAATCACATCCAGCGGCTGACGGTTGATGTTGTTGACGATCGGCCGCAGCAGCGTGTTTGCCGCGAGCACAAACAAGGTGCCAAGCAAGGCCTCGGCCAGCAGGTCGGCACCGGCGCAGGCACCGACTGCCGCCGAGGTCCACAGCGTGGCGGCGGTATTGAGGCCACGCACATTGCCCTCTTCGCGCATGATCACCCCGGCACCGAGAAAGCCGATGCCGGAAACCACGTAGGCTACGACCCGCACGGCGCCTTCGGCACCGGCGAGCCGGTTGGCCATGTCGACGAAAATCGCCGCGCCCACCGCCACCAGCACATTGGTGCGCAGGCCGGCGGTGCGCTGCCGGTACTGGCGCTCGAAACCGATCAGGCCACCGAGGATGAAGGCCGCGCTGAGGCTGACCAGGGTGTCGAGCAGGGAGGTCAGGTTGAGGTTGTTGATGGCTTGCATATGAAACTCCTGGAAAAACACACAACCCTTGTGGCGAGGGAGCTTGCTCCCGCTGGGCAGCGAAGCGGCCCCAAAACCTGACAATGCGGTCCCTCCAGCAAACCTCGCTCGCCGGTTTTGCGACTGCTACGCAGTCGACCGGGAGCAAGCTCCCTCGCCACAAAGATCATGCTGGCGGCTTTATTGCCAGCCAAACCGGCGAATGTAGAACCCCTTCACTGCCTGGGTCAGCGCCATGTACGCCAGCAGGATCACCGGCAGGAACACGAAGTACAGCGACGGCAACGCCTGCAATTTGAAGTAATGGGCCAGCGGTCCCATCGGCAGGAAAATCCCCACGGCCATGATCAGTCCCGTCATCACCAGCAACGGCATGGCCGCGCGGCTTTGCAGGAACGGGATCTTCGGCGTGCGGATCATGTGCACGATCAGGGTCTGGGTCAGCAGCCCGACCACGAACCAGCCGGACTGGAACAGGGTCTGGTGATCCGGGGTGTTGGCATCGAACACGTACCACATCAAGGCGAACGTGGTGATGTCGAAGATCGAGCTGATCGGCCCGAAAAACAGCATGAAGCGCCCGACATCCGCCGGCTGCCAGCGCTGCGGTTGCTTGAGCATTTCGTCATCGACGTTATCGAACGGGATGGCAATCTGCGAAATGTCATAGAGCAGGTTCTGTACCAGCAGGTGCATCGGCAGCATCGGCAGGAACGGGATGAACGCACTGGCCACCAGCACCGAGAACACGTTGCCGAAGTTCGAACTGGCGGTCATCTTGATGTACTTGAGCATGTTGGCGAAGGTCCGGCGCCCTTCCAGTACGCCCTCCTCCAGCACCATCAGGCTCTTTTCCAGCAGGATGATATCGGCCGCTTCCTTGGCGATGTCCACGGCGCTGTCCACCGAAATACCGATGTCGGCGGTGCGCAGGGCCGGGGCGTCGTTGATACCGTCGCCCATGAAACCGACCACATGGCCGTTGCCCTTGAGCAGACGGACGATGCGCTCCTTGTGCGAGGGAGTCAGTTTGGCGAAGACGTTGGTGGTCTCCACCGCCTTCGCCAGCTCGGCATCGCTCATGCGTTCGATGTCGTTGCCCATCAGCAGGCCTTGCTGTTCCAGGCCGACTTCGCGGCAGATTTTCGCCGTCACCAGTTCGTTGTCGCCGGTCAGCACTTTCACCGCCACGCCATGGGCGGCCAGAGCCTTGAGGGCGGGCGCGGTGCTTTCTTTCGGCGGATCGAGAAAGGCTACGTAACCGATCAGCGTCAGTGCCTGTTCATCGGCCAGGCTGTAGGTGTCGCGGCCTTCGACCATTGGCCGTGCCGCCACCGCAACCACCCGCAGGCCTTCGGCGTTGAACGTGGCCGTGACCTGGCGGATGCGCGCCAGCAGTTCTTCGGTCAGGGCTTCATCGACTTCGCCATGGCGCACCCGCGAGCACACCGCCAGCACTTCTTCCACCGCGCCCTTGCAGATCAGCAGGTGCGGTTGATCGCGCTCGGCGACCACCACCGACATGCGCCGGCGGGTGAAGTCGAACGGGATCTCGTCGACCTTGCGAAACGCCGTGCCGACTTTCAGCTCACGGTGGATCTCGACGTGTTCGAGCACCGCCACATCCAAAAGGTTTTTCAGGCCGGTCTGGTAGTAGCTGTTGAGGTAGGCCATTTCCAGCACGTCATCGGAGTCGTTGCCCCAGACGTCGACGTTGCGCGCCAGGAAGATCTTGTCCTGAGTCAGGGTGCCGGTCTTGTCGGTGCACAGCACGTCCATGGCGCCGAAGTTCTGGATGGCGTCGAGGCGTTTGACGATGACTTTCTTGCGCGACAGGAACACCGCGCCCTTGGCCAGGGTCGAAGTGACGATCATCGGCAGCATTTCCGGGGTCAGGCCCACGGCAATCGACAGCGCGAACAGCAACGCTTCGGTCCAGTCGCCCTTGGTGAAACCGTTGATGAACAACACCAGCGGCGCCATCACGAACATGAAGCGGATCAGCAGCCAGCTGACTTTGTTGACCCCGGTCTGGAACGAAGTCGGCGCCCGGTCAGTGGCGCCGACGCGCTGGGCCAGGGCACCGAAATAGGTGCTGTTGCCGGTGGTGAGAATCACCGCCATGGCCGTGCCGGACACCACGTTGGTGCCCATGAACAGAATGTTGTCCAGGTCCAGGGGGTTCTGCGTGTCGCGGTCCTGTTGGCGGGGAAACTTTTCCACCGGCATCGATTCGCCGGTCATGGCCGCCTGGCTGACGAACAGGTCCTTGGCGCTGAGCACCCGGCAATCGGCGGGAATCATGTCACCGGCAGACAGCACGATCAGGTCGCCCGGCACCAGTTGCCTGATCGGCAATTCGATACGCTGCGCGCCGCGGTCTTCGAGGTCGCGGCGCATCACCGTGGCGGTGTTGCTGACCATGGCCTTGAGGGCATCGGCAGCCTGGTTGGATTTGGTTTCCTGCCAGAAACGCAGAAAGGTCGAGAGCACCACCATGGAGAAAATCACAACGGCGGCTTTCATGTCTTCGGTCAGCCAGGAGATGACCGCCAGCAAGGTCAGCAGCAGGTTGAACGGATTCTTGTAGCAGTGCCACAGGTGCGTCCACCACGGCAGCGGCTGTTCGTGCTCGACTTCATTGAGGCCGAATTGTTCGCGCAGGGCATCGGCTTCGAACTCGCTCAAGCCGTCGGTGTGACTGCCCAGGGCGTCGAGCAATTGACCCGTATCGCTGCCGGCAGCAGCCACCAGGGTTTGCGCCAGGGTGGGCGGGACTTCACGGCTGACCGTGGTGTCAGTGAAGGTTTCCAGCAACGCCAGGCGACGAAAGTGCCGGGCGATGTGGCGGTTACGCAGGAAGCCTGCGAAGAGTTCCTTGAGGGTAAGTTTCATGGCTGGTGCCCCTTTTGTCAGCCGGGAAACCGTCGAGCAGGCAGGTCCACGCCTCTTCCGCCGGAACAACCGGCAAAGCAAGGCCTGGCACGCCGGTCACGAATGACAGGCGTGTCGATAGAGCGGCGGCACGACAAAAAAGTCGAAACCACGCACTGTTCAGCGTCGATGAGAGGGACGTCGGGACACGGCCAGGACTGGCCATGATCGGGATGCCGCTGCTCGCTTGTCGGCGAGACAACGGCACAGGAGACTGCGCGTTATCTTGCCGAGAAAATGCCGGTTACCGAGACCGGCCGACAACTGTCACTCGAACAAGTACCCACTGTGGGTCTCCGTAATGGATGAAAACGCGCGAAGCTTACGCCCCGATGTCTGGAGAGTAAACCCGTTACAAAACCTTGCAGGGGGAATCGCGGGGTTCTTCAGGAAGGGTTCAGGAATCAATATTTGCGGTGTTCTTTCAGGCCCCATCGCGAGCAGGCTCGCTCCTACAATGGACCTGTGTTCGCAGGACAAATGTAGGAGCGAGCCTGCTCGCGATGGCGGACTTGTAGTCGCCGCGGAACTCAGCTGGCCGTCGCCAACAACAAATCCACCACCGACCGCCCATGCCCGCGATGCTTACCATGCTCATACAACGACCCGGCAATCTCATCGGCACGAATCGGCAGGATCGACAGCAAAGTGTCGCTCAGCCCATGGCTGGCCTGGCAAAAGCCCTGCATGTAGAGGCCGGCCTTGCAGCGTTCATCGGTGATCAGTTTGTAGTTGCGATCGACTTCGAAATCCCCCAGGTACTCTTCCAGCGGTGCCAACAGCTTGCGGTGCATCTGCCGCTCGTAACCGGTAGCCAGCACCACGGCGTCGTAGTGACGCACCGAGACTTCGCCGGTGGCGTTGTTGCGCAACACCAGTTCGATGCCCCGTTCGTTGGCGGTGACTTTTACGATGGTGGTCAGGGTGTGGAACGCATGACGGGCGATGCCCGAGACTTTCTGCCGGTAGAAGATGCCGTAGATGCGCTCGATCAGATCGATGTCCACCACCGAGTAGTTGGTGTTGTGGTACTCGTTCACCAGTCGCTCGCGCTCGCTGTCGGGCTGCTGGAACACCAGGTCGGTGAACTCCGGCGAAAACACTTCGTTGACGAAGGGGCTGTCGTCGGCCGGCTTGAGTGCCGAGCCGCGCAGGATCATGTCCACCTGCACCGACGGGAAGCTGTCGTTCAAATCGATGAAGGCCTCCGCCGCGCTCTGCCCGCCACCGATGATCGCAATGCTCATCGGCCGGTTGTCCACGCACGGCTGCCTGGCCATCTGCGCCAGGTACTGGGAGTGATGGAACACCCGGCAGTCATCCTTGAGCGCCTTGAACACTTCGGGAATGCGTGGCGTGCCACCGGCGCTGACCACCACCGAACGGGTGGTGCGCACCTGTTGATGCCCTGTCGCGTCGCGGGAAATCACCCGCAGCGCCTCGACCTGATGGTTGTGCAGCACCGGCTCGATGGTCAGCACTTCTTCGCCGTAGCGGCTTTGCGCGGTGAACTGCCCGGCGACCCAGCGCAGGTAGTCGTTGTACTCCATGCGGCACGGATAGAAGGTGCCCAGGTTGATGAAATCCACCAGGCGCCCGTGGACCTTGAGGTAATTGACGAACGAGTAAGGGCTGGTCGGATTGCGCAAGGTCACCAGGTCCTTGAGGAAGGAAATCTGCAACTCGCTCTGGGTCACCAGTGTGTTGCCGTGCCAGCGGTAGTCGGCCTGCTTGTCGAGAAACAGCACATCCAGGTTGCCCTGGCTCGCCCCGCGCTCTTGCAGCGCGATGGCCAGTGCCAGGTTCGACGGGCCGAAACCGACACCGATCAGGTCGTGAACGAGGGGCGAAGCAATTGCCTGTGTCATTTCCAGTGTCCTCTGGATGTTCCCCTCAAAGGCGGGGCATTGAACCTAAGTGACCTGACCCACCAAGGGCCGCACAACAGGTCGTCTGTTGAGTAGGAACGAGGACCGTGAAAAAAAATTTAACCGCGCAGGATCACTGGGCGTCCCACTGTCGCATCCGCACACGGCAATGCTTCATGGCGTTGACAATGTGCTTCTCGACCATTGCCCGGGAAATGCCCAGTTGCTCGGCAATCTGCGGATGGGACAGGCCTTCGATCTTGCGCAGCAGGAAACTCTCGCGGCACAACCTCGGCAACTCCGCCAGGGCACACTGGAGCATTTCCAGGCGCTGGCCATGATCGAGCACGTTTTGCGGCGAAGGGGTGAAATAGCGCTCCTCATTGTCGAGCACGTCCAGGGGTTCGGCCTGACGCAGGGAGTTGCGTCGATGGTCGTCGATAACCAGGTTGAGGGCGGTGCGATAAAGGAATGCCCGGGGCTGCTCGATCGGCGTATCACTGGAACGCTCCAGGACCCGCAGGTAAGCGTCATGCACCACATCTTCGGCCACCTGACGGTTGCCCAGCCTGGCGTTCAGGAAACACACCAGTTCGCGATAGTAGTTTTCCAACATGACTCCCGTCCGCACGGGGGTGCGGTTTCTGTCCTTGAGCCGGTTCGGCGACTGCTGAATCACACAGTGGCACGATAGTGGCAGTTCGAGTCGCGTAATTTATAGTAATTCTCATATAGATTTAAAGTACTGCGTCGCCTTGCCCGATAAAAAGTCATGGTCTAGCGGCTGTACACCGCTCCTACAGGTGTTACACCTTGTGTCGCTGGTTAAATTTCCCGCCCGGTTCATCGTTTACAGGACAGCTCCCCGTCCCTGTCCGGCCTAGCCGGCAGCGTTCAGCCATCGTCCCGCCGCTGAACGACGGGCCGATTTTCCTAGGCCGGAACCCTGCATGAAACGTCCCCGACAGACTCGACGCGCCCTGCTTGCAGCACTTTGTCTGATCCCCGTGGCTGCCATCGCCGCCTGGCAGTTCATCCCGCCGGGCCGCGACGGGTTCGCCACCGTCCAGGTCAGCCGCGCCGACATTGAAAGCAGCGTCACCGCATTGGGTACCCTGCAACCGCGGCGCTATGTCGACGTCGGTGCCCAGGCCTCCGGGCAGATCCACAAGATCCACGTGGAGGTCGGTGACGTGGTCAAGGAGGGCCAGTTGCTGGTGGAGATCGACCCGTCCACACAACAGGCCAAACTCGATGCCGGGCGCTTCTCCGTCGAAAATCTCAAGGCGCAGCTGCAGGAACAGCGGGCGCAACACGACCTGGCCCGGCAGAAATACCAGCGTCAACAGAACCTCGCCGCCGGCGGCGCCACCCGTGAAGAAGACGTGCAGACCGCCCAGGCCGACCTGCGTACTACCCAGGCACGGGTCGACATGTTCCAGGCGCAGATCCGCCAGGCCGAAGCCAGCCTGCGCAGCGACCAGGCGGAGCTCGGCTACACGCGGATCTATGCGCCGATGGCCGGCACCGTTGTGGCGCTGGATGCCCGCGAGGGTCAGACTCTCAATGCCCAGCAGCAGACTCCGCTGATCCTGCGCATCGCCAAACTGTCGCCGATGACCGTGTGGGCCGAGGTCTCGGAGGCCGACATCGGCCACGTCAAACCCGGCATGCACGCCTGGTTCACCACCCTGAGTGGCGGCACCCGGCGCTGGACCAGCACCGTGCGGCAAATCCTCCCCGTCCCGCCCAAACCCCTGGACCAGACCAGCCAGGGCGGCGGCAGCCCCGCCAGCGCCAGCAAAAGCGGGAGTGCCCGCGTGGTGCTGTACACCGTGTTGCTGGACGTCGACAACGCCGACAACGCGCTGATGGCGGAAATGACCACCCAGGTATTTTTCGTCGCCAATCAGGCGCAGAACGTACTCACCGCGCCCATCGCAGCCTTGCAGGCCGGCCCGCAGACAGACCAGCAGACCGCGCAAGTGGTCGCCAGCAATGGCAGCATCGAGCAGCGCAACGTGCGCACCGGCATCAGCGACCGCCTGCGGGTACAGATCCTCGACGGCCTGCAGGAGGGCGATCACCTGTTAATTGGCCCGGTCGACGGGAGTGGCGGCTGAATGCACACGCCCCTGATCGATCTTTCGGACATCCGCAAAGCCTACGGCGGTGGCGACGCGCCTGAAGTCCACGTGCTGCGCGGCATCGACCTGTCGATCCATGCCGGGGAGTTCGTGGCGATCGTCGGCGCTTCCGGCTCCGGCAAGTCGACGTTGATGAACATCCTCGGCTGCCTCGACCGCCCGACCTCGGGCGAATACCGCTTCGCCGGGGAAAACGTCGCGGCGCTGGACAGTGACGAACTGGCCTGGCTGCGCCGCGAAGCCTTCGGGTTTGTGTTCCAGGGCTACCACCTGATTCCCTCCGGTTCGGCCCAGGAAAACGTCGAGATGCCGGCCATCTACGCAGGCTTACCGGCCGCCGAACGCCACACCCGCGCCGCCGCCTTGCTCGAGCGCCTCGGCCTGGCTTCGCGCACCGGCAACCGCCCCCACCAACTCTCCGGCGGGCAGCAGCAACGGGTGTCGATTGCCCGCGCGCTGATGAATGGCGGCCACATCATCCTGGCCGACGAACCCACCGGCGCCCTCGACAGCCACAGCGGCGCCGAGGTCATGACCCTGCTCGACGAACTGGCCAGCCAGGGTCACGTGGTGATCCTCATCACCCACGACCGCGAAGTGGCGGCCCGGGCCAAACGCATCATCGAGATCCGCGACGGCGAGATCATCAGCGACAGCGCCCGGGACAATCCCGCCGCGCAACACTCGGCCAACCCCGGCGCCCTGCAAGCCGTCGACTTGCGCAGGCGCCTGAGCGAAGGCGCCGAAGCCACCGGCGCCTGGAAAGGCGAGCTGGTCGATGCCGTGCACGCGGCGTGGCGGGTGATGTGGATCAACAAGTTCCGCACCGCCCTGACCCTGCTCGGCATCATCATCGGCGTGGCTTCGGTGGTGGTGATGCTCGCCGTCGGCGAAGGCAGCAAGCGCCAGGTGATGGCGCAGATGGGCGCGTTCGGCTCCAACATCATCTACCTCAGCGGCTCGGCGCCAAACCCGCGCACGCCCATGGGCATCGTCACCCTCGATGAGGTCGCCGCAATTGCAAGCTTGCCCCAGGTGATGCGGATCATGCCGGTCAACGGCCAGGAGGCCGGGGTGCGATTCGGCAACCTCGACCACTTGAGCTACGTCGGCGGCAACGACACCAACTTCCCGGCCATTTTCAACTGGCCGGTGGTCGAAGGCAGCTACTTCACCCACGCCGATGAACAGAACGCCGCGGCGGTCGCGGTGATCGGGCACAAGGTGCGGACTAAACTGCTCAAGGACGTGGCCAACCCGATCGGCCAGTACATCCTGATCGAAAACGTGCCCTTCCAGGTGGTCGGCGTGCTCGCGGAAAAAGGCGCCAGCTCCGGCGACTCCGACAGCGACGACCGCATCGCCATCCCCTACTCCGCCGCCAGCGTGCGCCTGTTCGGCACCCACAATCCCGAGTACATCGCCATCGCCGCCGCCGATGCGCGCAAGGTCAAGGAGACCGAAAAAGCCATCGAACAACTGATGCTGCGCCTGCACGACGGCAAGCACGATTTCGAACTGACCAACAACGCGGCGATGATCCAGGCCGAGGCGCGCACGCAGAACACCCTGTCGCTGATGCTCGGCTCGATTGCGGCGATTTCGCTGCTGGTGGGCGGGATCGGCGTGATGAACATCATGCTCATGACCGTGCGCGAGCGGACTCGCGAAATCGGTATCCGCATGGCCACCGGTGCTCGCCAGCGCGACATCCTGCGCCAGTTCCTCACCGAAGCGGTGATGCTCTCGGTGGTGGGCGGCCTCACCGGGATTGCCTTGGCGCTGCTCGTCGGTGGCGTGCTGATTTTCAGCGAAGTCGCCGTCGCGTTCTCCCTGATAGCGGTGCTGGGCGCCTTCGGCTGCGCCCTGGTCACCGGTGTCGTTTTCGGCTACATGCCGGCCCGCAAGGCTGCCCGACTCGACCCGGTCACGGCCCTTACCAGTGAATGATCGATTGATGAAGCCGCCACTCAGTGTGTTAACCCTGTGTCTGTTGCTCAGTGCCTGCGGCACCCCGGCCCAGCGCCCCGACAGCGGCATCCAGCCGCCGGCCGCCTGGCAATCGCCGCACACCGCAGTTGCTGTCCATGACAACCAGCAATGGTGGGACCGCTTTGGCAGCCCGCAACTGGGGCACCTGATCGAACAGGCGCGGCTCGGCAGCTATGATTTGGCCGCGGCCATCGCCAGAGTGCGCCAGGCCCAGGCCGACACGGTGATTGCCGGCGGCTCGCAACTGCCCGAGGTCAAGGCCGCGGTCAACGCCAATCGCCAGAAACTGCTGCGGGGCAGCGGCTACAGTCAGCTCGATGCCGACAGCGATAACGACGCCGTCGACTACTTCACGGCGAACCTGACTGCCAGCTACGAAATCGATTTCTGGGGAGGCCAGCGTGCCAGCCGCGACAGTGCGCAATTCAGCCTCAAAGCCAGCGAGTTCGATCAAGCCACGGTGGAATTGACGTTGCTCAGCGGTGTGGCCAACGGCTACGCGCAAGCCTTGTCGTTGCAGGAGCAGAGCCGCATCGCCGAGTTGAATCTGGCCAATGCCCAAAGCGTGTTGAAACTGGTGCAGACCCGTTTCGATTCGGGTTCGGCCACGGCCCTGGAACTGGCGCAGCAAAAAAGCCTGGTGGCGGCGCAGCAACGCCAGCTGCCGCTGGTGCAGCAACAGGCCGAGGATGCGCGCATCAGCCTCGCCGCCTTGCTCGGCCGCCCGGTTCAGGCCCTGTCACTGGGCCAGGAACGCTTCGATCAACTGACCTGGCCGACGATTGACGCCGGGGTGCCCAGCCAGTTGCTCAGTCGCCGCCCGGACATTGCCCGGGCCGAGGCGCAACTGGCCGCCGCCCAGGCCGACGTTACCGTCGCCCGGGCTGCGATGTTGCCGACCGTGACCCTCACCGCCGAAATCGGCTCCGGCGCCGACCGGGCCGACGACATCCTGCGCAGCCCCTTCTACAACCTCACCGCCGGGCTGCTCGCTCCGGTGTTCAACAACGGCCGCCTCGGCGCCCAGCGCGACAAGGCCACGGCGCGCCAGGAAGAACTACTGGAGACTTATCGCGGCGCGATCATCAACGGCTTCGCCGACGTCGAAAAAGCCCTCAACAGCATTCGTGGGCTGGATGAACAGCGCGGGTGGCAGAGTGAAGAACTGAGCCAGGCACAGACCGCCTTCAACATCGCGCAAAGCCGTTATCAGGCCGGGGCCGAGGATTTGCTGACGGTGCTGGAGACGCAGCGCACCTTGTACGTGGCGCAGGATTCGAACGTGCAACTGCGCCTGTCGCGGATGCAGGCGAGTATTGCCCTGTACAAGGCGCTTGGGGGTGGGTGGCAGGTTTTGTAGTTGCGGAGCCTGTCAGGACGCCATCGCGGGCAAGCCCGCTCCCACAGTGGTTTTTGTTGTTCGCAGATTTCGCGTACACCCACTAACCCTGTGGGAGCGAGCTTGCCCGCGATTGAACGATAACGCGGGTATCAAGCCTGGTTCTGTCTAGCCTTCAGATTGCGCGCATACCACGGCCGCTGCGGCACTTTGCGGAACAGATCCTTCAGCGTCTTCTCGTCCTCGCCAAAGGTAATCCGCAGCGCCAGCTTCATGGTTTCCGGGTCCATTTCCACTGACTTGCCGGCCTGTAATCCCGGAGTGGTGCTGCAACCATGGGTGCTCGGCCCGAGCCAAGGGTCATCGATCTCGACCCAGCGCCCCGGCGCGAACCATTGCACGCCGTTGACCTGCAGCCGACTGACCTGCCCCGGATGGAAGCGCTCGTGGGCGCGGAACCAGTCTTCCAGGCGGTCGTCGATCCAGCCGTGGAAATGCCAGAACACCGGGCTCACATGGGAAGAAAACGGATCGCCGAGAAAATCGTTTTCCGGTGCAAACCAGCGTGCGGAAAAGTCCGCCGGATCCCGGGCGAACGGCACCGGCTGACCGTTGGACGGGTCACGGGGCACCGAAGCCCAGCGCATGTGCAGCCAGTCGTGCAGGCCCAACTCGACCTCCGAGCCAAACTGGCCGAGCGTCAGCGTCGACAGGTAACGCGGGTCGCGGTAGCGGGATTCCCAGACCTGGAAATTGCTGTGATAAGTCTCGCCAGTCTTGAGGTCGCTGACCCATTGCGTGTACTCGTCATCGTCCTCGGCCAGCCAGGTCGGCGGCAGCGCGGTGCCGTCGTGGTTGTCGAAGTAACGCGCAAAGCCGAGCCGGTCACGCGCCAGCTCCGGTTGCGGCAACGGGAAGTGCGTCCAGGACGGCAGGTCCTGCATCGACCGCGCCGTACCGAGCATGTGCCGGTGCATGAAGAAAAAGTCCACGCCCGAACCGTTGCGATCCTTGCGCTCGCCCCGGGCATCGCGCTCCTGGTCCCGAGAGCCAGGCTGCCAGCCGAGCCCGCGCAAGGCGCCGCGCTGGTCTTCGGAAAGCTTGTGCCACTTGTCCCGGGAGGCATGCCAGAGCTGGTGGAACAACCGGTGCTCCGGCGATACCAGCCAGGCCAGCAGGGTCGAATTGAGGCCGGCGCGCTCGCGGGCTTCAGGGAATACACGTTTGACGGCAATGAATCGATTGTCCTGGGCCGTCAGCATCAGCGGCCGATTCAGGTCCAGCACCCGCCCACTGAGACTGCCGCTGCCGGCGTTACCGAAACCGGCCCAGACTTCGTCCAGGGTCATGTCGAATTCGTAATCGCAACAGCCGCTAGCGCCCAGCAGCCGCCAGGCCAGCTGCTTCGGGTTGGCCCCGGACAGATCGCCGAGCACCCGGTAACGGGGCTCTTCGGTGGAGCGCAAACGCTCGGCGGTGTCGAGATATCCACTGACACCGCGCCCCTTGTGGCCGATGTCGAGGAACACCTCCAGGCCTTCGAGGGGCAAGCCTTCGATACCGGCATCACGACCTTCGAAACGAATCTGCCAGACCCCGCGCAAGGTATCCGCCAAGCGTTGGCCGGCAACATCCGCCACGTCGAACGAGGCTTCACCGGGGGTGATCGTCGGGTCCGGCCTGGTCAGTTCGCGATGCCCGTAATACGCCGCCGGCACGGCGGCACCGGTCAGCGCCAGACCCGCGAGGAACCATCGTCGAGAAATCGTCATTGCCCTACCTGTGTCAGCCATGGAGCAGGCTTTATCCAAGCTAGAACGTTTGTTGCCTGCATAAATTTAAAAAGCATCGCGAGCAGGGCTCGCTCCTACAGGAGAACGCATTCCCATGTAGGAGCGACGGTGCGGCGATCCGACCTGCTCGCGATGAGGCCATCAGCCGCGCTAAATTTTCCGGCCAGCCACTCGTTCCCCCCAGATAGCAAAGGCCCCTACGCCTGATCCTCGACGGCGAACCTGACTGAGACGGCAATGACAAAACCACGTTCGAAAAAGGCTCTTTTCATTGGCCTGCCGCTGGCCCTGGCGATCAGCGCGGGTGGGGGTTTCGCGGCCTGGGACTACGGGTTCAGGGACAACCCCGGCTACCCGGTCAAGGTGATGAAACAGGCCGATCAGTTGCAGGAACGCATCCTCTCTTTCGACAGCCACATCACCGTGCCCATGGACTTCGGCACCGCCGGCAACGAAGTCGACAAGGACGGTGAAGGCCAGTTCGACCTGGTCAAGACCGGGCGCGGGCGCCTGTCCGGTGCAGCCCTGACGATTTTCGGCTGGCCGGAAATCTGGAACGGCCCCAATGCCCCCCATCGCCCTACCGCCGGTTTCGTCGACGAGGCCCGCTTTGAGCAGGAAACCCGCTACAAGATCATCAGCACGATGGTGCGTGACTTCCCCAATCAAGTGGCCATCGCCTACACCGCCGACGACTTCCGCCGCCTGCACGGCGAAGGCAAGTTCGCGGTGTTCATCAGCATGCTCAACGCCTATCCGCTGGGCAATGACCTCAACGCCCTGGACAAGTGGGCCGCGCGCGGCATGCGCATGTTCGGCTTCAGCTACGTGGGCAACAACGCCTGGGCCGACTCGTCGCGGCCGCTGCCGTTTTTCAATGATTCGCGGGATGCCTTGGGTGGGCTGTCGGACACCGGCAAGCAAGCGGTGCATCGCCTCAACGACCTGGGCGTGATCATCGATGTGTCGCAGATGTCGACCAAGGCCCTGGAGCAAGTCGCGCAACTGAGCCGCACGCCGATGGTCGCTTCCCACTCGGCGCCGCGCGCCCTGGTGGACATCCCGCGCAACCTCAGCGACACGGAAATGCAACTGATCAAGAACAGCGGCGGCGTGGTGCAGATCGTCGGCTTCCCGACCTACATCCGCCCGCTGAGCCAGGCCACCCAGGACAAGCTCAACGCCCTGCGCGCCCGCTTCGACCTGCAACCGCTGCAAGGCCTGGAGATGGCCCTGATGCCCGGCGACCCGGTGATCACCGTCTGGCCCGAGCAGCGCTTCGGCAAGTACGCCAGCCAGCTCTATTCGATCCTCGACGAAGAACCCAAGGCCACCCTCAAGGATTACGGCGATGCAATCGACTACACAGTGAAGAAAATCGGCATCGACCACGTCGGCATCAGCTCCGACTTCAACGACGGCGGCGGCCTGGACGGCTGGAAAGACGTCAGCGAAGCCCGCAACGTGACCGCCGAACTGATCAGCCGCGGCTACAGCGAGGCCGATATCGCCAAGCTCTGGGGCGGCAACTTCCTGCGGGTCTGGGACCAGGTGCAGAAGTCCTCCCGGCCTGTCGCTAAAAACTGATTTCTCCTTTGCCAAAGCGAACCGAATCCATGACCAACCGTCGCTCATTCCTCAAGCAGGCCGGCATCCTCGCGGCCGGTATTCCCTTGGCCTCCGCCGTGAACCTGCCCGCACAGGCCGCCAGCCCCGCGCCACTGCCCAAGGACAAATGGGACCAGTTGCGCCAGCTCTTCACCCAAGATCCGAACTACCTGCACTTCGCCAACTTCCTGGTGACCTCGCACCCGCTGCCTGTGCGCGAGGCCATCGAGATGCACCGCGCCAACCTCGACCGCAACCCGGGCCTGGCCATGGACTGGCATCGCGGCGAAACCGAACGCCGCGAAGAAGAGGTGCGCGTGTGGGCCGGCCGTTACCTGAAGGCCAAGCCGTCGCAGATTGCCCTGACCGGCAGCACCACCGAAGGCCTGGCGATGATCTACGCCGGTATCCACGTGCGCCCGGACCAGGAGATCCTCACCAGCGAACACGAGCACTACGCCGCCAACAGCGTGTTCGAATACCGCACCCAGAAGGACGGCACCCAGGTTCGCAAGATCAAATTGTTCGAAGACCCGTACAAGGTTTCGACCGCCGAAGTGCTGGCCGCGATTGAACGCAACATCCGCCCCGAAACACGAGTGCTGGGCATGACCTGGGTGCATTCCGGCAGCGGCGTGAAGCTGCCCATCGGCGAGATCGGCAAACTGGTGGAGGAGAAAAACCGTGGCCGCGAGGACAAGGACCGCATCCTCTACGTGATCGATGGCGTCCACGGTTTCGGCGTGGAGAACGTCGATTTCCCGGACATGCACTGCGACTTCTTCATCGCCGGCACCCACAAATGGATGTTCGGCCCACGGGGCACTGGGATCATCTGTGCCCGTTCCGACGAGCTCAAGGACGTGACCCCGACCATCCCGACCTTCTCCGAAGCCACCCAGTTCTCCACGGTGATGACCTATGGCGGCTACCACTCGTTCGAACACCGCTGGGCGCTGAACGAAGCTTTCAAATTGCATCTGGAGCTGGGCAAGGCCGAGGTCGCGACGCGCATCCACGCCATCAACAGCTACCTGAAAAAACGCTTGCAGGCACACCCGTCGGTAGAGCTGGTCACGCCACTGTCGCCGGAGTATTCCGCCGGGTTCACCTTCTTCCGCATCAAGAACCGGGACTGCGAGGAAGTCGCCAATTACCTGATGGACCAGCGTGTGGTGTGCGATGCCGTCGACCGTGATGTCGGGCCGATCATTCGCGTGTCGCCGGGGCTGCTCAATACCCAAGCGCACATCGACCGCCTGATGGAACTGCTGGCCAACCAGGTCTGACCGAGCGATAGTCATTATGAAAAGCACCCTGAAAAAACTCGGCGCCCTGACGCTGCTGGCCGTGCTCGGCAGCGCCTTGCCCGGCCTCGCCCTTGCCTACACCGCGCCATTGCCTGGCAAGGTCTTCAAGGATTGCCGTAACTGCCCGGAAATGGTGGTGCTGCCCGCCGGCACCTTCACCATGGGCACCCCGGACGACGAGGTCGGCCGCGAGCCTGATGAAGGCCCGATGCATGCGGTGACGTTCGACAAACCCTTCGCCATGAGCCGCTACCAGATCACCGCCGGCGAATGGGCCCAATACATGAAGGAAACCGGGATCACCCTGCCCGATGGCGACACCCGCCCCGGCCGCGAGTGCATCAACAGCAAGCCGCGTTATCCACAGGGCCCGCGTCAGCCGGCGGTGTGCATGAACTTCGCCGAGGTCAGCGCCTACGTCGCCTGGCTGTCGATGAAGACCGGCCAGCACTACCACATCGTCAGCGAGGCCCAGCGCGAATACGCCGCCCGCGCCGGGTCAACGGGAGCGTTCCCCTTCCCGTTCGACCCGGGCACCGAGTACAGCATCGCCACCCATGCCAACACCTATGGCCCTACCGATGGCTACAGCTATTCCTCACCGGTGGGCAGCTATCCGGCGAATGCCTTCGGCATGTACGACATGCACGGCAACGTCTACGAATGGATCGCCGACTGCTACCACCCGGACTACGTCGGCGCGCCCACCGACGGCAGCGCCTGGACCGAACCGAACTGCGACACCCTGCGCATCCGTGGCAACGACTGGGGCGAAGCGCCGGTGTTTTCCCGCTCGGGCAACCGCAATGACATCGACCCGCAAACCCGTGGCGACTGGATCGGTTTCCGCGTCGTGCGCGACCTGACACCCAACCTCTGACTGCCTTTCTCAAAGGCATCTCCAGCGGCCACCGCCAGTCGGTGGCCGTCTAAATTAAACGCCTGACCGCACGTTCTACTGGGTATCTGCCTCAAGACCCAAGGAACCCTCTGCTCATGACCCAGCCAACGCGCGGTGCAATTCATGAATTGTTCACCCTCCTCAAACCGTTCCGGCTCGTCGTCAGTCTGGCGATCCTCCTGGGCATGGTGGGTGGCCTGAGCGTGACGGTGTTGCTGGCCACCATCAACAACGCGCTGCACTCGGCGGATGGCCTGACCCAAGGCGTGGTCGCCCTGTTCGGCGGCCTGTGCCTGCTGGCCCTGGGCAGTTCGATCTGCTCGGACATCGGCACCAACTACGTCGGCCAGCACATCATCGCCAGGCTGCGCAAAGAGCTCGGGAAAAAGGTGCTTTCAGCGCCCATCGAACAAATCGAGCGCTACCGCAGTCACCGGCTGATCCCGGTGCTGACCCACGACGTCGACACCATCAGCGACTTCGCCTTCGCCTTCGCGCCGCTGGCGATTTCCCTGACCGTGACCCTCGGCTGCATGGGTTACCTGGCGATGCTGTCGTGGCCGATGTTCCTGATGATGGTGCTGGCGATTGCCATCGGCACCGGCATCCAGTTCTACGCCCAGGGCAAGGGCATCCAGGGTTTCATGGCCGCCCGCGACGCCGAGGACGATTTGCAAAAGCACTACAACGCCATTGCCGGCGGCGCCAAGGAGTTACGCATCCACCGCCCGCGCCGCCAGCGCATGTTCGAATCGGGCATCCAGGGCACTGCCGATTTCATCTGTAACACTCAGGTGCGTTCGATCAACACCTTCGTGATCGCCAAGACCCTGGGCTCGATGCTGTTCTTCGTGGTCATCGGCCTGGCGCTGGCCCTGCAATCGTTCTGGCCCAGTGCCGACCAGGCGGTGATGAGCGGCTTCGTACTGGTGCTGCTGTACATGAAAGGCCCGATCGAGCATCTGGTCAGCACCTTGCCGATCATCAGCCGCGCGCGTATTGCCTTTCGCCGCATCGCCGAACTGTCGAGCCAGTTTTCCTCCCCCGAGCCGCACCTGTTGCTCAATGACAAAGGCACCCCGCCGACCGTGGTCAACCGTCTGCAACTGGACAACGTCAGCTACGCCTTCCCCGCCGCACCGGGCAGCGACGCGTTTCGCCTGGGCCCGGTGAACCTGACCATCGAGCAAGGCGACATCATTTTCATCGTCGGCGAAAACGGCTGCGGCAAGACCACCCTGATCAAGTTGTTGCTGGGCCTCTACGCACCGCAACAGGGTTCGATCCTGCTCAACGGCCAAGGCATCGATGCGCACAATCGCGACGACTACCGCCAATTGTTCACCACGATTTTTGCCGATTACTACCTGTTCGATGACGTGGTCCAGGGCGACCAGCACATCCCCGAAGAAGCCAACAAATACCTGCAACGGCTGGAAATCGCGCACAAGGTCAGCGTCAGGGACGGCAGCTTCACCACCACCGACCTGTCCACCGGCCAGCGCAAACGCCTGGCGCTGGTCAATGCCTGGCTGGAGGAACGCCCGGTGCTGGTGTTCGACGAATGGGCCGCCGACCAGGACCCGACCTTCCGCCGCATCTTCTACACCGAGCTGCTGCCGGACCTCAAACGCCTGGGCAAAACCATCATCGTCATCTCCCACGACGACCGCTATTTCGACATGGCCGATCAACTGGTGCGCATGGAATCGGGCCGGGTCATCACCGAGCGCGCAACCGCCTGAGCGTCGTTGCCGCGCGCAAATCATTGTTTTTTGAAGTTTGTTTTCCGGTTTAACGAAAGCGGTACGTCTAATAATAATTATCATTAACTAAAACACTGCACACACCATTCTGGAGCGATTCGAGCAATGCAAAGCCTTACTCTGTCCCGCGCACCCTTGGCGTTAGCCATCGAACGGCAAAAGAAATTCCGAACGGTCGTGCCGGGCGCGCTGCTGACCTTGTTGCTGCTGGGTACGTCCCAGGTCGAGGCAGCCCCGGTGAACGTCGATGTGCCGGCTCAGTCGCTGGCCAGCGCATTGCGCCAACTGGGCCAGCAGACCAACCTGCAGATTCTCTATAGCCAGGACATGGTCAACGGCATCAAGTCCACGGCGGTGTCCGGCAACATGGAACCGGAACAGGCACTGAAAACCTTGCTGCTGGGGAGCGGCATCAATTTTCAGTTGAATGGCAATACCGTGTCGCTGGTGCCATCGGCCGGTGACTCCAGTGCACTGCAGCTGGGCGCGACGTCCATCACCGGCGTGGCGCTGGGGCCGACCACCGAAGGCTCGCACTCCTACACCAGCGATGAAGTGACCATCGGCAAAGGCAACATCAAGCTCAAGGACATCCCGCAGTCAGTGTCCGTCGTCACGCGCCAGCGCATGGACGACCAGAACCTCAACAGCCTGCAGGACGCCATGCGTCAGGTCACCGGCGTGACCATCAAGACCTACAACTCCGGCTCCAGCCTCAACGACGTCTACATGCGTGGCTTCCTCGTCGACCAGGTGCAGGTCGACGGCGTCTCGCAGCCCACCGGCCAGGGCGACATGGCCACCAGCTTCGACCTGGCGATGTACGATCGCATCGAAGTACTGCGCGGCCCGTCGGGCCTGTACCAGGGCGCGGGTGAACCCGGCGGTACGATCAACGTGGTGCGCAAGCGTGCTCTGAGCAAATTCGCCCTCGGTGGCGAACTGGCTGCCGGCTCTTACGATCGCTACCGTTCTTCGGTGGACGTCACCGGCCCGTTGAACGACCAGGGCACCGTGCGCGGTCGCTTCATCACCGCCTACGAGAACAACCAGTCCTTCGTCGACTACGCGCAGAACGAACGCCCGATGGTCTACGGTCGCCTGGAATTCGATCTCGACCCGGCCACCACCCTGTCGGTCGGTGGCGCTTACCAGAAGAACAACTCCACCCCGGCCTTCGGCCTGCCGGCCTACGCCGACGGCTCGTTGCTCGACGTATCACGCTCGACCTTCGTCGATGCCAAGTGGAACACCCTCAACGAAAAAGTCTGGGAATCCTTCGCCGAACTCGACCACGAACTGGACAACGGCGGTCAGTTCAAGACCACCCTGACCTACCGCGACGCCGAAACCCCGCAGCGTAACTTCACCTGGGCCGACGGCGCGGTCGACCCGGCCACCGGTGACAGCTGGGCCGTGGCGTACGACTACTACACCCATATCAAGACCATCGGTGTCGACAGCTTCGTCACCACGCCGTTCGAGTTCGCCAATCGCCGGCACGAGTTCACCGTGGGCGCCGAGTACCAGCACCTGGACAAGGACTTCACCTACGGCGGCGGCGAGTACTTCCCGATCAACGTGTTCGACCCGGGCAGCATCGACATTCCCCACAACGACTATGCGCACGTCAACGGCAACTGGTCCAAGTCCGATCAGTACGGCGTCTACACCCGCGCCAAGATCAACGTCACCGACTGGCTCGATGTCATCGGCGGCAGCCGCGTAACCTGGTACGAAAGCGATGCGAAGAACGCCAACGCCTTCTTCAACAACTTCGGCGAAGCCCACACCAGCATCAACCGCAAAGTCGTGCCGTACGGAGCCATCATCGGCAAGATCACACCGGAACTGTCGACCTACTTCAGCTACACCGGCGTGTTCAAACCCCAGAGCGAAATCGGCACGGACGGCCAGCCGGTCGGCCCGCGCGAAGGCAAGCAGTACGAGATCGGCCTCAAGCGCGAATTCTACGACGGTCGCCTGAACGCCAGCATCGCCGCCTTTCGCATCTACGATGAAAACCGCGCCGAATACGACAACACCTCCGGTGCCTACATGACCGAAGGCAAGGCCCGCAGCCAGGGTTGGGAAACCGAGTTGAGCGGCAACCTGACCGAGAACTGGAGCATCGTCACCGGTTACGCCTACACCTCCACCAAGTTCCTTGACGGCGACCAGGCCAACAAAGGCAAGACCTTCAGCACCATCACGCCCAAGCACAACTTCAACCTGTGGAACAAGTACGAGTTCACCGACGGTCCGCTCAAAGACTTCAGCGTTGGCGGTGGCGTGCGTGTGGTCAGCGACACCTACTACCAGCGTGACGTGAAGTTCCAGCAAGGCGGCTTTGCCATCGCCACGGCACAGGTCGGCTACAAGTTCAACGAAAACCTGTCGTCGACACTGACCGCCAACAACCTGTTCGACCGCAAGTACTACGACCGCGTCGATGCCTCATGGGGCACCAATTTCTACGGCGACCCGCGCACCCTGACCCTGAGCCTGCGCGCGCAGTACTGATTGCCGGCTGCGTCAACAGCCACACTCCACCGGGCCGCTTGCGGCCCGGTGCTGATTCGCTGACGAACCGCAAAGGTGATGTGCGTTTATTGCTCCGGGTTCAGGATTCGACCTTGCGGCCGTGTGCGTCGGCTCTGAGTTGCCCGGTATCGACTCGGACAAAAGTGGAGTCCCCGACCGCGGTCAGGACATCCCCGGCGAAGACCTCACAGATGACCCGGCTTTTGCGCCCGACCTCGCCCTCGACTCTTGCACGCAGTGTCAGGGGGACACCCATCGGGGTGGGCTTGATGAACTTGATGCCCAGGTTACCGGTGACGCATGTAACGTGAGGCAGGCTGCCGACCTCGCGCTGTTCTGCCCGGTAGTGATAAGCCATCGCAGCCCAGTTGGAGTGGCAATCGACCAGCATCGCGATCAAACCGCCGTAAACCAGACCCGGCCAGCCGCAGTACTTGTCATCCGGCATATGCTGCGCCATGACATGCACCCCGTCTTCATGCCAGAAGCTCTTGATGTGCAGCCCGTGCGGGTTCTGGCTGCCGCAGCCATAACAAACGCCTTCAGGCGCGGCGATGTCTTGAAGCGAAGTATCCTGCGTGGTCATGCCGTGTCCATCCTTAATACCGGGGGCCAATTGTCGTGGTTGCGAACCGGGTCACCGGATCAATATTGGCAGATTGCTGTGCCGGAAACGACGCAATACCCTGAGAATCAGGGATACTCCTGCCGAGCATGCAAAACGCTCAATATCTCGATTCGATCCGTCACTCGGTAAACCACAAGGTAGTTGGGATGCACGACAATCTCCCGAGTGCCGGGTACTCGACCGAATCGATAAAGGTAGGGATGTTCAGGAAGGGCCGATGTAGCAGCCTCGATTGCTTGAAACAGCTCGCTGGCCGCTACGAAGTTTCGGTCGCCAATGTAGTTCAGGATTTGCCAGAGTTCGGCCCGTGCTTCGGGCCGCCACTCAACCAGCATCGTACTTGTTGCGCTTTGATTCGATGAGGGCTCGCATATCAGCCATCACTTGATCGTGCGGGACATTCTGGCGCGGGTCGTCAATCGAAGCTTGCACCTTGGCGCGGAACCAATGGTCATAGCTGGCGGCCTGCTCTTTGGTCTCAAACTCTGAAACGATGGGGGAAAGTTCGGCGCTCATGATGGCCTCCGGGGTCAATGGGTAGCAGTCTAATCGGTATCGGGGGCGCTGTCGTCGATCGCAAGATGAAGTGTCATTTGCCAAACCGACCAACGCGTAAAGCCAGATCGTAAGGGCTGTACTTCCGAGGGCCAACCGCAAACTTTCGTAGGACTCTTCCTGCCGACTCCGAGGAATTCAACGCTCTCTGACAAGGCATGACAGCAGGTTAAAAACCACTCAATAGCGCCTGTTTAAGCGGCCTACAGGTTACTTCGTGAAAGCCACAATGCCTTGCGCCGTTGCCTACAGGTACGCCAGAATCCGCCGGCTTGTGCGCCTTGGGAGTCGTCGGTAACTTGGTTCGGGTCACTGATTTCCAGTGATCGGGTTTAGTAGCCCGGTATTTCCACCATCGGTTGCATAAGCGTCGTTCAGTCAGGTTTACCTGTGCTTAATGGTGGCTGTGTGCATGGCGTCTTCGGATGCGCCGGGTTTTGGGTGGATTACCGGTCTACTAACTTGCACACAGCCGCCACCCTTTCGTTTAGTAGCGCGATGGTTGTGGCCCTAAATGGAATGCCACCAATGTTCAAGCCCACACCAAATCCGCCGGACTCCGACCCGGTCTCGCCGTACGAAAGCCCCGACTCCAAACAATTCCACGAAGCCGCCGAGCGCGCGCTCAATCACTACCTCAACCCGGGCGCCAACATCATGGCCACCCCGCGCACACCCAGCACCATGTTCATCGTCAACCCCGAACTGAGTACCGAAACCCTGCTGGTGCATGCGTGTGAATCGCTGGCGTCGGCCAATGTCATGGCCAACGATCTGGTGGATCACCTGGAGGGGACAAGCCGCCATGCGCTGCTAGGGATTGCGCAGGTGATCATGCTGGGGGAACTGGCGGTGAATCGGGCGCTGGATCGGCTTGATCCGCCTTAGTTATCCGGTTCAGCGCAAACAACCTGTAGGAGCGAGCCTGCTCGCGATGGCGGTGTGTCAGACACATCAATGCTGAATGTGCTGTCGCTATCGCGAGCAGGCTCGCTCCTACAGGGGGACGGCGTCGCTGATCACTACGCCATACGTCAGGCTAGACTCTCGCTAATCTGCGCCGCCAGTTGCACCAGCATCCCCGGCACTTCCTGGACCATCTCGCCCATGCGCGCAAAGTCGTGGGTCATGCCGGCCTTGACCTCCAGCACCACGGGTTGCCCCGCCGTGCGCAGTTTCTCGGCCCAGGCCAGGCCTTCATCGAGCAACGGATCGTACTCGGCCAGCCACAGCACCGTCGGTGTCAGCCGTTGCAGGTGCTCGGCGTACAGCGGCGAAAAACGCCAGTCGGCACGATCCGCTTCGCTGCGTTGGTATTGCTGGTAGAACCACTCCAGCGTGGTGGCTTCCAGCAGGTATCCTTCGGCGAACCGCTCAAGGGATGGGCGCTTTTTTACCGCGTCGATCACCGGGTACAGCAGCACTTGCAGGCGCGGCACCAGCGGCCAGCCCAATGGGTCCTGGGCAATGGCGATGCACAGCGATGCCACCAGGCTGCCGCCGACGCTGTCCCCCGCCAGCGCAATGCGCCTGGCGTCCAGCCCCAACGCCTTGGCTCCGGTGATGGCCAGCCAACGGGTGATGTCTTCGGCATCGTGGTAAGCGGTGGGAAAACGGTGTTCCGGCGCCAGGCGATAATCCGCCGACAACACGGCAAACTCCCCCGCCAGCGCCAGGCGCCGGCACAGGGTGTCGTGGGAATCGAGGCTGCCCACCACGTAGCCGCCGCCATGGAAGTACAGCAACACCGGGCGTGGCTCGCTGCCCGGTTGCGGTTGGACGTACAGCCGCGCGTTGAGCACATGCCCGTCCCGCGCGGGAATGCTGAGCGCCGTCACCGTCAACATGCCCGTCGGGGCCGCATCGAGCAACTGTGAGGTCTGTTCGAACTGCTGGCGCGCTTCGTCGGGGCTCAGCTCATGCATCGGTTGGCTTTTGCCGCTGAGGCGGCCGAACTCGGCCAGTTCTAGAAATCCTTCGATGTCCGGGTGCAGTGCCATGGGCGGTGGTCTCCAAAAATAAAAAAGCTCGCCCAATAAACGAACCGTGAGGACCGTTCATTAGGGCGTAATCCTGTTCAATCAAAAACCTCCTGCACCGAACGAAAATCTGTGGCGAGGGAGCTTGCTCCCGTTCGGCTGCGAAGCAGTCGTAAACCCGAGCAATGCGGTATACCTGAATCACCGCGATGCCCGGTTTTGGGGCCGCTTCGCGACCCAGCGGGAGCAAGCTCCCTCGCCACAGGGAAGCTGCCTTACCACAAATGATTGGTTTAGAACTGCGGCACCACCTCCCGGCCAAGCGCCGCCACCACGGCGTCCAGGCACTCATCCTGCTGCAGGATATCGAAGTGGCCGGCCATTACCGTTTGCACCTTGCGCAGCCGAGGTTGCTGACGCTCCAGGGTCGCGCGTTCGGTTGTCGGGTTGCCGTCGGCCCACCAGCAATGCAGCCCGGCCTGCGTAACTGGCAAGGTTTCAACCTGCCGCGACAGCGCCTTCAACCGCGTGCTGACCATGAACGTGTGGGCCAACTCGTCGGCACCGAGCAGCGCGTAACCGCTGGCCTGATCGCTTTCGCTGTCGATCACCGCGCGAATGACCCGCGCCACAGCGTCGTGGTCCCCTGACCTCTCGGCATTCAATGCCTGGGCGATCACTGCGTCGTCCATACCCAAAGTTGCACCAAGGAACTCGGCCAGATCCGCGCGCCACTCATCCGGGCTGACGATGGCATTGGCCTGGGTCGGCACAAAGCTGTCCACCAGACCGACGAATGCCACACACTGGCCCTGCTGTTCGAACAGGTCACTGACCATCAACGCCAACGCCCCGCCCAGCGACCAGCCCAGCACGTGGTACGGCCCCTGGGGTTGCCGGGCGCGAATCGCCTCGACGTAATCGCCGGCCATCTGCGCCAACGACGTGTCCTGCCACTGCCGGTCGAGCAGCATCCGGCATTGCACGCCGTACACCGTGCGCTCGCCCTCCAGGCGTCGGGCCAGTGGCTCGTAGTCGAACACCGTGCCGAAACCGGCGTGCAGGCAGAACAGCGGCGGCTGATCATTCACCACCTGATTGAGCAGCAACAGCGGTTGCGGATTCTGTCGCGCCGGCTGCTCATCGACACCCGACAACCCGGCGATCGTCGGCTTGGCCATCATGTCCCGCAGCTTGAGCTGGAAGCCAGGTTCATTCAGGGCACGGACTTTCGAGATCACCTTGAGGGTGCGCAGCGAATCGCCGCCCAACTCGAAGAAGTTGTCGGTAATGCCGACCTTCTCGATGCCCAGCACCTGCTGCCAGATCTCCGCCAGCGCCCACTCCAGCGGCGTGCGCGGGGCCACGTAGTCGCGACCGGTGAAGGCCGGATCCGGCAAGGCCTTGCGGTCGAGCTTGCCGTTGGGGGTCAGCGGGAAGCGCGGCAGCACCACGACCTGCGTCGGCACCATGTAGTCGGGCAGGCTTTCGCGCAATGCCGCCTGGCAACGCGGGCCGAGGCCTTCGTCTTGCGCTACCACATAGCCCACCAGTTGCGGCCCCTGCCCGCTGTCACGCACCACCACCAGCGCATCGTTGACCCCGGCCTGCTCGCGCAAGCGGGCTTCGATTTCGCCAAGTTCGATGCGGAAGCCGCGCACCTTGACCTGATGGTCGATTCGCCCGACGTAATCGAACACGCCATCCTCGCGCCGGCGCACCAGGTCGCCGGTGCGGTACAGGCGCCCGCCCTCGCTGCTGAACGGGTCGGCGACGAAGCGCTCGGCAGACTGCCACGGGTGACGATGGTAGCCGCGCGCAACACCCCGTCCGCCGATGTACAACTCGCCGACCATGCCCACCGGTAGCGGGTTGAGGTCCATGTCCAGCACGTGCAGGCTGCGGGCGCCGACGCGTTGGCCAATCGGTGCATACATCGCCTGGCAGTGGCCGTCGGCGGCGATTTTCCACAGCAGCGGCGTGACCACGGTCTCCGTCGGGCCGTAGCCGTTCACCAAATATTGCGGCTTGAGGGTGTGTTTGACCCGCTCGAAGGTGGCGTCCGGCACCGCATCGCCACCGAAGCAATAGATGCGCACCGGCGGCGGATCGCCGCCCTGCAACTCGGCGTGCTCGGCCAGTTGCAGCAGGTACGCCGGCGGGAAGCAGGCGACGCTGATGCGCTGGCGGTGCAGCACCGCCAGGGTCTGTTCGGCGGTCCACAAGGTGTTGTCGCGGATCACCAGGGTCGAGCCGCTGATCAGCGCGGTGATCCAGCGTTCATGAGCACCGTCGAAGGCGAACGACATGAAATGCAGCTCGCGATTGTCCGGGTCCATCTCGTACAGCTCGGCGATGGCCTGCACGTGCATGCTCAACGGCCCGTGGGCCACGGCGACGCTTTTCGGCTTGCCGGTGGAACCCGAGGTGTAGATCAGGTAGGCCAGTTGCCCGGCATGTACCGCGCGTTGCGGTGCCGGCACCTCGACGTCGAGGTTCAAGCGATCCACCGCGACCATCGCCGTGCCCGGATTGAGTTGTGCGCTATCGCGCAGTCGCTCCTGGGTCAGCAGCAGGCGCATGTCGCTGTCGGCCATCATGTAGCGCAGGCGTTCCTGCGGGTATTGTGGGTCCAGCGGCACGTAGGCGGCGCCGCACTTCATTACCGCCAGCAGCGACACCACCAGCTCCAGCGAGCGCTCCATGAACACGCCGATCACGTCTTCGGCCTGCACACCCTGTTCCAACAGATGCACCGCCAGGGCATCGGAGCGACGGTCTAGCTCGGCGTAGCTCAACTGCTCGGCGTCACGGTCGGCATAGCTCAGGACCAGCGCCGTGTGCTCCGGTTGCCGTCGCGCACGCTGACGGATCAGCTCGTGCACCGGGGTCTCGTCGCCGTCCGCCACTACCGGCAGTTCGCCGTCCAGCGCCCGGCCTTCGTCCAGGGTCAGCAGGCCCAGCTCACCGACGGCGCGCCCGGCGTCGTCGCACAGGCGCTGCATCAGGCTTTCCATGTGGCTGCGCAGCACTTCGACGGTCGCCAGATCGAACTGATCGCGCTGGTGCATGTACTCGATGCGCAACCCTTCATCGAGGCTGACCATCAGGTCCATGGCGAAGCTGGTCAGGCCGAAATCGGAGACATCTTCAAAGCGCAGGGAATCGCCGTTCCACTCGCGCAGGGTGCGGTCCACCGGCTGGTTTTCGAACACGATGATGCTGTCGAACAACGACTGTCCGCCCTGCCCGGCCCAGCGCTGGATATCGCTGAGCGGGGTCTGCTGGAAGTCGCGGATGTCGAGGTTGTAGGCCTGGAGTTCGCGCAGCCAGTCGCCGACTCGGGCTTCAGTCGGCACCGTGTTGACCACCGGCAAGGTGTTGATGAACAGCCCGAGCATGTTCTCCGAGCCGTTGAGGGTTTCCGGGCGGCCGGACACCGTGGCGCCGAAGGTCACCGTGCGCTGGCCGGTGTAGCGCTGCAACAGCAGCAGCCACGCGGCTTGCACCAGGGTGTTGAGGGTCACTTGCTGTTGCTGGGCAAAGGCCTGCAAACCCGCGGTCTGCTGTGCACTCAGATGCGTATAGATCGCGTGATAACCGGCTTGCGGTGCCTTGACCGGCAAGGCGCGGGCCAGGTGGGTGGCGCCTTCGAGGTTATTGAGTTTACCTTTCCAGAACGCTTCGCTGGCCTCGGTGACTTGCTGGCCGAGCCAGTCGATGTAGTCGCGATAGGCCGCCAGCGGCTCGTGCTCCTCACCGCTGTAATGACGCAGCACTTCACCGATCAGGCGCGACACGCTCCAGCCGTCCATGAGGATGTGGTGGTAGGTCCAGATCAGGCGATAGCGGTCGTCCTCCAGGCGTACCAGCAACAGGCGCAACAAGGGTGAACGGTTCAGCAAGAAGCCGCGTTCGCGCTCCTCGAGGGCCAGTTGGCGTACACGCCCGGGCTGATTATCCAGCCCGCGCCAGTCCAGTTCGGTGAGCAGTGACGGCGCGTCACGCAACACCACTTGCAGCGGTTCCTTGTCGCCTTCCCAGAGGAATGCGGTGCGCAGAATCCCGTGACGCCGAGCAGCATCGGCCCAGGCTTCGCGGAAACGCGCGCCATCAACTCCGCGCACGCCCACTTCGATCTGGTTGACGTACAGCCCCGAGTCGCCGTCCTGCACCGAGTGGAACAGCATGCCCTGCTGCATCGGCGACAGCGGATAGACGTCCTCGACTTCGTCCGCCGTCAATTCCAGCACCTGATATTGCGCTTCACTCAGTTCGATTTTTGCTGTCGGTGCAACCACAGCCGGTAAGGCTTGATCCGCCGTGAGCGGTTGAGCGACCGTCGCCAGTTCGGCGATGGTCGGGTGGCTGAACACGTCCTTGGGGGAAATGCTAAACCCGGCCTTGCGTGCGCGGCTGACGGCCTGGATCGAGACGATGGAATCGCCGCCCAGTTCGAAGAAGTTGTCCTGCATGCCAATCTGCGGCACTTCGAACAACGCCTGCCAAACCGCTTGCAGCGTTGTTTCCACGGCACTGCGCGGTGCAATGTATTCGCGCACTTGCTGGTCCGGTTGTGGCAGTGCGCGGCGGTCGAGCTTGCCGTTCGGCGTCACCGGCAACTGGTCGAGCAGCAGCACGTGGCTCGGCTGCATGTGCTCGGGCAGCGCATTGCGCAGGTGTTGCTCGAGTGGATCGACAGCGGCATCACCCACGACGTAAGCCACCAGTTGTTTGGATTTGCCGACGTCGAGGGCGATCACCACCGCTTCGCGCACCGATGGATGCTCCAGCAGGCAGGCTTCGATTTCCCCCAGCTCGATGCGCAAGCCACGGATCTTCACTTGATGGTCGATGCGCCCGACGTATTCGATCACGCCGTCCGCGCGGTAACGCGCCAGGTCGCCGGTGCGGTACAGGCGCTCGCCCTGCTCACCGAACGGGCTGGCGACAAAGCGCTCGGCGGTCAGGTCCGCACGGTTGTGATAACCACGGGCCAGGCCGATGCCGCCCAGGTACAGCTCACCGACGCAACCTTGCACTTGCGGTTGCAGGCTGTCGTCGAGGATGTAGGTCACCAGGTTGGCAATCGGATAACCGATCGGCACGCTGAAGCCACCGTCGTCGACACAGGTCCAGTGGGTCACGTCGATGGCCGCTTCGGTCGGGCCGTACAGGTTGTACAGACCGACGTTCGGCAAAACGCGGAACAGGCTGTGCTGCAAGTCCGCCGACAGGGCTTCGCCGCTGCACAGGATCTGCCGCAGGCTGGCGCAACGCTCGAAGCCTTCGCCCTGGACAAATGCCTGCAACATCGACGGCACGAAATGCAGGGTGCTGACCCGGTACTGCTCGATCAGGCTGACCAGTTGCGCCGGATCGCGATGGGCGCCCGGTTCGGCCACGGCCAGGCGTGCACCGGTCATCAATGGCCAGAAGAACTCCCAGACCGACACGTCGAAACTGAACGGGGTTTTCTGCAGCACCGTGTCGCGCCCGTCCAGTGGGTACGCGCCCTGCATCCACGCCAGGCGGTTGTACAAGGCATCGTGGTGGTTGGCCGCGCCCTTGGGTTTGCCCGTGGAACCGGAGGTGTAGATCATGTAGGCCAGCGATTGCAGCTCGACCACGCAGGGCAGGTTTTTTCCGCTGCGGCCTTCGAGCAACGGCGCCATGTCGTCCAGGCAGATCGCCGTGGTGGCGGCTGGAATCGGCAACTGCTGCAGCAAATGCCGCTGGGTCAGCAGCAGGTGTACGCCGCTGTCTTCGAACATATGGTCCAGGCGTTCGCGCGGGTAGTCCGGGTCCAGCGGCACGTACGCGCCACCGGCCTTCATGATCGCCAGCAAGCCGATCACCAGTTCCAGCGAACGCTCGGCGGCAATGCCCACCAACACTTCGGCGCCGACGCCCTGGCTGCGCAGGTAGTGCGCCAGGCGGTTGGCCTGTTGGTTGAGTTCGCGATAGCTGAGGGTCTGGCCAGCAAACACCAGGGCCGGGGCCTCCGGGGTTTGCAGTACCTGGGTCTCGAAGCATTGGTAGACCGGGCGCACATCCGGCCAGGCCTGCGCGGTGCGGTTGAAGCCTTCGACCTGCTGCGCCGTTTGTGCAGCATCGAGCAGGCTCAAGCGCCCCAATGGCTGCTGCGGCGCACTCACCATGGCATCGAGCAACGCCAGCAGACGTGTGCTCAAGCCTTCGATGGCTTCGGCGCTGAATAGCGCCGTGTCGTAGTTGAAACGCAAATCCAGGCATTCACCCAGCTCGGCGGCGATGGCCAGGGGGAAGCTGGTCTGGTCGTGGTGGCTGATGCCGGAGAACTTCAACGCGCTGGCGCTACCCTCTTCCAGCGCTTGCGCCACCGGATAGTTTTCGAACACCAGCAGCGTGTCGAACAGCGCTTCGCCGGAATGACCGGCCCAACGCTGTACATCCGCCAGCGGCGTGTATTCGACTTCGCGCAGCTTGAGGTTGAGCGCCTGGACTTCATCGATCCATTGGCTGACCGTGCGTTCGGGGTGCGGTGTGGCGATCACCGGCAAGGTGTTGATGAACAGACCGATCTGCTGCTCGATGCCCTGCAACTCACTCGGACGCCCCGACACCGTGGCGCCGAACGCCACGGTCTGCTGCCCGGTGTAGCGCTGCAACAGCAACAGCCACGCCGCTTGCAGCAGGGTGTTGGGCGTGACGCGGGCCTGACGGGCAAAGCCGCTCAGGCGCTCGGTGGCGGCGCGATCCAGGCTCAGGTGCAGGGTGCGATGAGCATCGCCCTGCCCTGCGACCGGCCCCGGTAAGGCGCCGGCCAGCCGCGTCGGTTCGGCGAACGACTGCAATTGCTCCAGCCAGAACGCTTCGCACGCGGCGCGATCACGGCTGCCCAGCCAGGTCATGTAATCGCGATAACGACCGACGCTTGGCGCGGGCATGATTCCGGAATAACGCTGCAGCACTTCGCCGAACAACTGCGAAGTGCTCCAGCCGTCCAGCAGGATGTGGTGGTTGGTGAAGATCAGGTGATGGCGGTCATCGGCGGTCTGCACCAGGGTCAGGCGCAGCAAGGGTGCTGCTGTCAGGTCGAAGCCGCGCAAACGGTCGTCCTCGGCCAGGCGATCCAGCGCTTCAGTAACCTTGGTGTGATCGCGCCAGTCGAGCACGGTCAATGGCAGTGTGGCGTCGGCCAGGATCACTTGCAGCGGCCGCGAGCCGTTGCTTTCGCTGAAGATCGCGGCGCGCAAAACTTCATGGCGATTGAGCGTCTGCTGCCAGGCGTCACGGAACGCCTCGACGTCGAGCCCCTGCACGTCCACGCGCATCTGCGGGATGTAGGCCCCGGCATCCGGGGCGAACAGGCTGTGGAACAACATGCCTTGCTGCATCGGCGACAGCGGCAGGATGTCTTCGATCTGGCTGGCCGCCAGCGGCAATGCATCCAGCTGCGCCTGATCGACGCGTACCAGCGGCACGTCGCTCGGGGTCAACCCGCCGGCACCGCTCAGGCAATGTTCGATCAGCTGTTGCAGTTCCAAGGCGTAGGCATCGGCCAGGCGCTGCACGGTCTGCGGGTTGAACACTTCACCGCTGAAGGTCCAGCTCAGGCGCAGTTGCCCGGCATATACCTGACCGTTGATGCTCAGGCCCCGGTCCAGTTCGGCCGACGCGCCCTGCTCGGCGCCACCGCTTTCCTTGGCCGGACGCCATGGCGCGTTCTCGTCGAAACTCGCGTCGAACTGGCCCATGTAGTTGAAGGTGACCTGCGGTGACGGCAGACCCTCAAGGCCGGCGTCGGCCAGATAGCGCAGGATGCCGAAACCGATGCCTTTGTCGGGCACGGCGCGCAGCTGTTCCTTGACTGCTTTGATGCTTCCGGCCAGATCGCCAGCCGGGGTGATTTTCACCGGGAAAATCGAGGTGAACCAGCCCAGGGTGCGGGTCAGGTCGATGTCGTCGAACAGGTCTTCACGGCCATGGCCTTCCAGTTTCACCAGGGTCGAAGTTTGACCGGTCCATTGGCCCAGCACCCGCGCCAGCGCCGTCAGCAACAGGTCGTTGACTTGGGTGCGGTAAGCCGCCGGAGCATCTTGCAGCAGTCGGCGGATCAAGGTGCTGTCGAGCACGGTTTCCACGCTGACGGCGTGCTGGCTGGCCAGGCTGCCTTGGGGGTTGTCGGCGGGCAGTTCAACTTGCACGTCGCGGTACTGGTCTTGCCAGTAAGTGGCCTGGCTGGCCAATCCGGCACTATGCGCATGGGATTGCAGGCGAGTGGCCCAGGCCTGATAGGCGCTGGTTTTCGCTGGCAGACGCAAGGGTTGAGCTTGCTGCGCTTGTTGATAGGCGGTTTGCAAATCCTCCAGCAGCAATCGCCAGGACACGCCGTCCACCGCCAGGTGATGCACCACCAGCAACAGGCGCTGACCCGCTGCGCCCATGTCCACCAGCAACGCGCGCAACAGCGGGCCGTCCTGCAGATTCAGGCTGACCTGCGCGGCGTTGCACAGTTCAAGCAGTTCATCGGTATTGGCGGCCTGGCGCTGCCACAGCACCTCGGCGCTGTTCCACTGCTCGGCTTGGGTCTGTTGCCAGACGCCGTCGACATTACGCAAACGCAGGCGCAATGCATCGTGATGCTCCACCAATGCAGTCAAGGCCTGTTGCAGGCTGGCGCTGTCCAGCGGCTCGCGCAGCTCCAACAGCAGCGACTGGTTCCAGTGGTGACGGGCCTCGATGTCTTGCTCGAAGAACCAGTGCTGGATCGGCGTCAGCAACACCTCGCCACGCACCGGTCCCTGATCGATCACCAGCCCTGCACTGCGTAAAGCGACCTTCGCCAGGCTCTGTACGGTCTGGTGCTGGAACAGGTCTCGCGGGGTGATGCGAATCCCGGTCTGACGCGCGCGGCTGACCACCTGGATCGAGATGATCGAGTCGCCGCCCAGTTCGAAGAAGTTGTCGTCGATGCCTACCCGCTCGAGCTTGAGCACGTCCTGCCAGATCGCCGCCAATGCAGCCTGCATCTCGTCCAGCGGTGCCGTGTAAGCCTGCTGCGCCAATGCCGCGTCGGGCTTGGGCAATGCGCCGCGATCCAGCTTGCCATTGCCGGTCAGCGGCCATTGGTCGAGTTTGATCAGGTGCGCCGGCACCATGTAATCCGGCAAACCGGCCTGCAAATGTTCACGCAGGGACTGGCGCAAATCGCTGTCGTCACCGGTCGCGGTGAACCACGCCACCAGTTGCGGGCTGCCATTGACCTTGGGCGCCAGGACCAGCGCCTGCTCGATGGCCGGATGGCTTTGCAGGCGGTCCTGGATTTCCCCCAGTTCAATTCGAAAACCACGGATCTTCACTTGATGGTCGATACGCCCGGCGTACTCGATGCTGCCATCGGCGCAGTACCGCGCCAGATCGCCGGTGCGATACAGGCGTGCGCCCGACTCGGCGGCGAACAGGTCCGGGACAAACCGCGTGGCGGTCAGATCGGAACGCTGGTGGTAGCCGCGAGCCAAGCCGGCACCGCCGACGTACAGCTCACCGACGCAACCCTTGGCCACCGGGTTCAGGCGCGGGTCGAGCACGTACCAGCGCAGGTCGGCGATCGGCTCCCCCAGCGGCGAGCTGTTGGCGCCGTCGAGGTCGGCGCGGGACAGCGGTCGGTAGGTCACGTGCACCGTGGTTTCGGTGATGCCGTACATGTTGATCAGCAACGGCTGCCGGTCGTCGAAGGCGTCATACCACGGACGCAGGCTGGCCACGTCCAGCGCCTCGCCGCCGAACACCACGCAGCGCAGGGCCATGTTTTGCGCGTTGGCGCAGGCGAATGGCATCAACTGGCGGAAGGCCGAGGGCGTCTGGTTGAGCACGCTGACGCGCTCGTCACTTAGCAAGCGGGCGAAGTCTTCCGGGGAGCGGCTGACCGCGTGGGGCACCACCACCAGCTTGCCGCCGTAGAACAACGCGCCAAAGATTTCCCACACGGAAAAGTCGAAGGCATAGGAGTGGAACAGGCTCCACACATCCCGCGCATTGAAACCGAACCAATGTTCGGTGGCACTGAACAGCCGCGTCAGGTTGCTGTGGGGCAGCAGCGTGCCTTTCGGTTTGCCGGTGGAACCGGAGGTGTAGATGACGTAGGCCAGGTTCGCTGGCGCGGTCAGGTTCGGCAGGTTGTCGGCGCTGGCCTCGGACAGCCAGTCGCTGGCGTGATCGAGGCAGATCACTTCAATGCCTGCGTTCAACGGCAGGCGCGGCAACAGCGCGGAATCGGTCAGCAACAGGCGCGTGCCGCTGTCAGCGAGCATGTAGGCCAGGCGATCCTGCGGGTATTGCGGGTCCAGCGGCACGTAGGCACCACCGGCCTTGAGGATCGCCAGCAGGCTGACGATCATCTCCAGCGAACGCTCCAGGGCGATGCCCACCAACACGTCCGGGCCGACGCCGCGCTCGCGCAGGCGATGGGCGATTCGGTTGGCGCGGCGGTTCAGTTCGGCGTAAGTGAGGGTGACGCCGTCGCAGGTCACGGCGATGTTGTTCGGGTGCGCGGCGGCCTGGGCCTCGATCAGTTGATGGGCGCACAACAGGTTCGCCTGATCGCTGTTCAACCCGGCAGTGCGATTCCAATCGAGCAAGGTCGCCTGCTGCTCGGCGGCGTCGAGCATGCACAGGTCCGCCAGGGCAACCGTGCTGTCAGTGCAAATCGCCTGCAACAGGTTCAGCCAGTGCCGGCCGAGGCGCTCGATGGTCGAGGCGTCGAACAGTTCGGTGGCGTAGACGAACGACGCATGGATGCCCTCGTCGCCCTCGACGGTGTCGAGCATCAGGTCGAACTTGGTGGTCTTTTCGTCCCAGATCAGCGGTTCGACGCTCAGCCCCGGCAAGTCCCAGCGTTGTGGGCCGCCACTGTCGCGCTGGTGGTTGAACATCACCTGGAACAACGGCGTGTGGCTCAGGCTGCGTTCCACCCCCAGGCCATCGACCAGTTGCTCGAACGGCAGGTCCTGATGGGTCTGGGCGCCGAGGGCCGCGGCCTTGATCTCGGCCAGCAATTGCCCAAACGGCTGGTCGGCCCGTGGCTGGCTGCGCAACACCTGGGTGTTGACGAAAAAGCCCAGCAGGTTTTCCACGTCCTGGCGGGTGCGGTTGGCAATCGGCACGCCGACACGGATGTCCTGCTCGCCGCTGTAGCGATGCAGCAACGTCTGCAATGCCGCCATCAGCAGCATGAACAAGGTGCAGCCTTCGCGGCGGGCAAGATCACGCAGTTGAGTGGTCAACGCGGCAGGGATATCCAGCTCGACACTGGCCCCCTGCTGACTCGGGATCGCCGGGCGACGACGGTCGGTCGGCAGGTTCAGTGGCGGGTGTTCATTGCCCAACTGCCCACGCCAGTAATCGAGCTGGCGCTCGGCCTCGCCGGCCTCCAGCCACAGGCGCTGCCAGCGGGCGAAGTCGGCGTACTGGATGCCCAGCTCCGGTAGCTGCGGGGCCTGCCCGGCACTGAGCTGTGCATAGAGCCGGGTGAACTCCTGCAACAGGATCGGCAGCGAGCCGCCGTCGGTGACGATGTGGTGGAAGGTCAGCACCAGCACATGTTGCTGCGCATCGAGGCGGATCAAGCGGCAGCGCATCAACGGGCCGTGCTGCAGATCAAACGGCTGCTCGGCGTTGAGGGCGATCTGGCGTTGCAATTCGACCTCGTTGGCCGCCGAGGCCTCGACCAGCGGTGCCTCCATCTGCGGGTGGATGTGTTGCAGCACCTGCTGTCCGTCGAAGACAAAGGTGGTGCGCAGCACTTCATGACGCTGCACCAGTGCGGTCAGGGTTTGCGCCAGCGCGTCGCGGTTCAGCTCACCGCTCAGGCGAAAGGCACCGGTCAGGTTGTAGGCCGTGGCCTGGGGCTGCATCTGCCAGAGGAACCACAAGCGCTGCTGCGCGTAGGACGCCGGCAACGTGTCGACGGCGCGGTCCCGTGGCGGGATCGGCAGCAGTTCCAGGGTCAGCCCCTGGGCGTGCATCTTCTGTTGCAACGCACGCCGGGCGTCCGCGCTCAAGCCGCAGAAACGCTGGGCCAGGGTCATCATTCTGTCCGGTGCAGCACTCATCGCGCGTGTTCCTCATCCACTTCGTCGAACAACGCTTCGAGGGCGTCTACATCGTTTTCTTTATGGTCACTTTGCTCACGGAACTGCTCGATCTGCGCCGCCAGCCGTTCCAGGGTGTCACCGTCGAAAAACAGCTTGAGCGGGATCGCCAGGTTCAGTTCTTCCTGAATCCGCGCACGAATGCGCGTGGCCAGCAGCGAGTGCCCGCCGAGTTCGAAGAAGTTGTCGTACACGCCGACGCGCTCGACGTGCAGCGCTTCGGCCCAGATCGCCGCCAGGGTTTTTTCCAGGTCGTTGCGCGGCGCGACAAAGACGCTGCGGCGCACATCGAGATCGAGCAAGGCCTGGCGATTGAGTTTGCCGTTGGGCATCAGCGGAAAACGCTCCAGCACCTGCAAGCGCGCCGGTTGCATGTGCT
Source organism: Pseudomonas sp. GL-R-26 (assembly GCF_019947365.1). Classification (NCBI taxonomy): domain Bacteria; kingdom Pseudomonadati; phylum Pseudomonadota; class Gammaproteobacteria; order Pseudomonadales; family Pseudomonadaceae; genus Pseudomonas; species Pseudomonas sp. GL-R-26. The sequence continues at coordinate 171,144 of NZ_JAGYGI010000006.1, forward strand.
CGGGCAGCGTTTCGGCCAGATGGCTGCGCAATTCGTTGAGGCGGATGTCGGCGGTGTCGGTCGGGGACACCACGAAGCCCAACAGTTGCGGGCCGGTCGGGGTTTCCCGGGCAATCACGGCGGCGTCTTCTATGCCGGGAGCACCGCGCATGGCCGACTCGATTTCGGCCAATTCAATGCGGAAGCCGCGGATTTTCACTTGGTGATCGACCCGCCCCAGATACTCCAGCACGCCATCGGCGCGATAGCGCGCCAGGTCACCTGTGCGGTACAGGCGCTGACCGGCGCTCGCGGTGAAGGGGTCCGGAACAAAGCGCTCGGCTGTCAGCGTGGCGCGCTGCAAATAGCCCCGGGCAATGCCGGCGCCGCCGACATACAACTCTCCTTCGACGCCAACGGCCGCCGGTTGCAGGTCCGGGCCGAGCACATGGATGCGCATGCCGGCAATCGGTTGACCGATCGGCACACTGTCATGCTCTTGACCGAGGGGCAGCTCCCAGGCCGAACACCACACGGTGCCTTCGGTCGGGCCGTATTCGTTGACCAGCGCCACCCCCGGCAATGCCTCGCGATGTCGCTGTACCAGTGCATTGCCGCAGGCTTCGCCGGCGACGATCACACAGGCCAGCGCCTGGTGGTCGAGGTGTTCGAGAATCTGCGCGTGGTAGGACGGCAGGGTCAGGTAGTGGGAAATCTCTTCGCGCTGGATCAACGCCGCCAGTCGGGCCGGGTCCTTGTAGCTGTCTTCGTCCGGCAGGCACAGGGTCGCGCCCTGCCCCAGCGCCCAGAAAACCCCGGCCACCGAGCTGTCGAAGGAGAACGACGAGAGCATCAGGAATGCCCGCAGCGGCTGGCGATAGAAAGTGTTGCGCGCCAGGGTCGAGGCCACGGCGTTGGAATGGCTGATCATCACGCCCTTGGGCTTGCCGGTGGAACCGGAGGTGTAGATGACGTAGGCCAGATTGGCGCTGTCGCCCTGTGGCTCAGGCCGGGTTGGCGTGGCGGACCAGACTTCGGCCCCCGGCATCAGGGAAACAATCCGTTCACTGTGCAACGTTTCGGGTAGCGGCTGGCAGGCCAGCACATGGCGCGCGCCGGTGTCGGCAAGCATGAACGCCAGACGTTCGATCGGGTAGTTCGGGTCCAGCGGCAAGTACGCGGCGCCGGCCTTGAGCGTGCCCAACAAGGCGATGACCATTTCCAGGGAGCGCTGGCCGTAGACCGCCACGATCTGGTCCGGCGCCACGCCTTGGGTGCGCAGGGTATTGGCCACCTGGTTGGAACGCGCATCCATCTCGGCGTAAGTCAGGCGCTGACCGTTGACACTCAGGGCGATGCGTTGCGGATGCAGGCGCGCCTGTTCGCTGAACAGTTCTTGCAGAAAGCGACACGGCAATGCCTGCTCGGTAGCGTTCGGGTTGAAGCCTTCGATCAGGCGAGTTCGTTGCGCAGCACTCAGCAGATCAGCCTGCCCCAGGGTCAGTTCGGGCGCCCCCAGCAATTGGTGGCTGAACTCGACAAACTGCTCCAGCCATTCGGCCAACATCGATTCCGGCAGCGCACCGTCAAGACACGACAATTGCAACTGATCGCCCAGCACCCGCAGGCGCAGGACTTCGGGGTTGCCGTCGTCCACCTCGATAGCGCTTTCAATGGCGGCCTGATAGACGAAGCCGTAACGCAGCGGCGCGGTGCCTTCGGCGCTCAGTTCAAACTCATTGAGGCAATCGAGCCACGACAGCGACTGTTCGACGCTGGCGGCAAACGCCACCAACGCTTGCGCCAGGGTCTGCTGGCTGCGGTGCTCGAAAGCCACCGGCAAGCGCCGGGCGAAGCGTCCGAGGGTGGCGATGGTTTGCTCGTTGCGACCCTCCACCTGCCAGCCCATCAGCAGCTTTTCCTGATGGCCGATGCGCGCGACGAATGCGGTCCACAGTAACAGCGCCAATTGCTCTGCCTCAACGCCCGTTTCTGCAGTGACCCGTTGCACGCCAGCCAACCACGGGGCGTCAATCAACGTTGCTTGACGACGAACCAGCGTGACCTCGACGGCTGTTTCGAACGGCAAGCGATGGGTCACGGCGAACGGCTGTTGCAGGTTGCGCCAGAACGCCGCGCCCTGGTGGCCGATGTCTTCCTCGCGCAGTTCTTCCTGCCATGCGCTGTAGTCCAGGTATTGCAGCGCGTCCTCGTCGTCACCCAGGGTTTCACCGCGCAACAGGCTGCCCAGTTCACTCGCCAGCACCCGCAGCGATACCTCGTCGAAGCTACATGCCGGGGCCAGCAGGGTGATGAAAGTCTGCCCTGCTCCGTCTTCAAGCTGCGCCACCACCAGCGCCTGATTCGAATCTTCAACCATGACTTCACGGCTGCGGCTCAAGGCCTCGGCCACCGAAGGCTGGTTGCCCAGAAGTGTCAGCGGCAAGCCATCGCACAGGCTTTGCACCGGCCACTTCATGCCCGGCAGGCGGCGGTACAGCGTGCGCAGGATTTCATGGCGCTGTCCGAGGGTTTCCAGTGCCCCGCGCAACGCCTGGGCGTCCACTGGCCTGGCGAGCGGCAACGTCAGCGCGGCGAACAGCGGCCGTGCGCCCAGCTCCTGGGCACGCAAATAAAAGGCCTGCTGGGCCGAAGTCTGGAATACGTCTACCGAAGGTTCGAGGGCGGTGGTGTTCATGTCGGGTGTCCTTATTCCTGATCCAGGTCGGCGCTTTTCTGCGCGATGGCCATGGCCGTGAGGATTTTTCTGTAGCCGGTGAATTCGTTGCGCGCATGCACGCTGAGGATGTTGTCGAGCAGCACCACGTCGCCCTTCTCCCAGGCGAACTCGACCATCACCTCGCGGTAGATGCCTTGCAGGTGGCGGATCACATCGTCGGGAATCGGCGAGCCGTCACCGAAGAAGGTGTTTTGCGGCAGGTCCTGCGGGCCGAATTCACGCAGCAGGTTGTCGCGGATGCTGTCCGGCAGGGTCAGTGCATTGAAAAAGGTGCCGTGGTTGAACCAGATGCGCTCGCCGGTCAGTGAATGGCGCACGATGGCGGGGCCGTTCTGCCGGGTGCGCAGGCGGTTGCCCGGTTTCCACTCGGCCTGGATGCCGATTTTTGCGCAGTAGGCCTCGACTTCGCCGCGATCCTCGCTCTGGAACACGGTCTGCCATGGCAGGCCCATACCGTCGCCGTAGTTACGCACGTACATGATGCGTTTACGGGCAAATTCTTCGCGCACCGCCGGGTCGATCCGCGCGAGGATCCGTCGGGTATCGCCAAAGGGTGTTTCACCGCCGGTGGCCGACGGCGTGTCGCAGTAGAAATACAGGTGACGCGGGAACACCGGCGAATACGAGTGTTCGTTGTGCGGGAAGATTTTCTCCGGCGCCGGGTAATCGGTGGAGCTGTAGATCTTGAACTGGCCGCTGATCTGGGTCCGTGGCGAGGCGCGGAACAGGTACTCCAGGGCACCGCCGGAAATCCCGTCGACGCAGCGGTTGAACTCGCCGATATCGGCCACCTGGAAGCCACGGAACAGGATCACCGCGTGTTCCAGCAGCTTGCTTTCGATCAGCGCGCGATTCTGGGTCGCCCATTCCACCAGGCTCACGCCGGACACGGCCGGACGACACACCAACGGCATGCTGAGGCCTTCGAACATCGGCGCAAAACTCACCAGCCGCGCCGGATCGGTGGACAGGCTTTTGCGGGCACCACGGCCCATCCTGGGCATGGACTTGGTCGTTGAAACGGTCATAAACCCCTCCAGAAAATGTTGACGGTGGCGCTCGATGGCGCCACCGCCTGAATCAGTCCGCCGCAGATTGCGCTGCTGGCGCGCCACGGTTCGCCGAGCGACGCTTGATCGCCATGGCGCCGCCGAGCAAGGCCTTGCGTTGCTCGTTCAAGCGCGCATCGGCACGGCGTTGCACCTCGGCGGCCAGGTCCAGCAACTCACCGACCTGCACTCCGTCAGCGCGTATCAGCGCTTCGAGTACCGCCCGGATCTGCTCGAACAAGGACTCCAGCGTGCTCGGCAGGTACTGGCCCACCGGCGTTTCGAAACTCAGGTGAATGTGCTCGGCATCGTTGTAGAACGCGGCGACCATGCCGATCTCGGCGGCCTGGCGCCCGGACGGGAAGTCCTCGACCTGCAGGCCCTCCATCGACGGCAGACGACCGACGCCTTCCTGGTAGATCAGCTTGATGTCGAACAGCGGCGAACGGCCGGCCCGGCGCGGCAGACGCAAGGCTTCCACCAGACGCTCGAACGGCAGGTCCTGATGGTCCGACGCCTCCAGCACCGCCCGGCGACAGGCCTCCAGCAACTGCGCCGCCGCCTGATCGGCATCGACCTCCACTTGCAGTACTAATTGGTTAACGAAGAAGCCGACCATTTCTTCAAGCTCGGCTTGATTTCGGTTGGCGATATCGGTGCCGATGCGCACCCGACTGACCTCGGTACGCTGGCGCAGGACCAGGGTGAAACCGGCCAGCAGCAGCATGAACAGCGACAGATCGCGCTGTTGGGCAAAGTCGCGCAACTGCCGGCTGAGCTCGCCGCTGAAGGTGAAATGGGCGCTGGCACCCTCTTGCGTCGTACGCCCGTCACCGTCGGCGGGCAACTCCAGTACCGCCTGTGGCTCGGCAAGGCGCTGCTGCCAGTAGTCGAGCTGGCGCTGCAACTCGCCGCCCTGCTCCAGCCACTGGCGCTGCCATTTGGCGAAGTCGGCGTACTGCACGCTGTGCGCCGGCAGTTGTGGGGTCTGGCCACGGTTGAGGGTTGGATACAGCGTGACGAATTCATTGATCAGCACGCGGAACGACCAGTCATCGGCTGCGATGTGATGCACCGTCAGCAACAGCACATGCTCGTCATCCGCGACCCGCAGCACCCGCACCCGCAGTAACGGACCGTGGCGCAGGTCGAATGGCCGGGCGACTTCCTCCCGGGCCAGTTGCTGCGCCTCGACGTCCGGCACCGGCCGCTGCCGCAGGTCGCTGGCCTCGAAGCTCAACGGCAATTGCCCGTGGACCCGCTGCCAGGCCTGGCCGTCTTCTTCGTAAAAGGTGGTGCGCAACACCGCGTGACGCTGCACCAGGGTTTCGAAGCTGAGGCGCAGGGCGTCGAGGTTCAACTCACCCCGCAGGCGCAAGGCACCGGGCATGTTGTACATCGAACTGTCGGGCTCCAGGTTCCACAGGAACCACAAGCGCTGTTGGGCAAAGGACAACGGCTGACGTTCGCCGGAGGTGTCCGCTACCAGCGCCGGGCGTTCACAGCTGTGTTGCAGTGCCTGCACCTGAGCGGCGAAATCCTCGAGGCGCGGATGTTCGAACAGGCTGCGCAGGCTCACCGACAGGCCCAGGCGCTGGCGGATCTGCGAGACGATTTGCGTGGCCAGCAACGAATGCCCACCCAATTCGAAGAAGCTGTTTTCCCGGTCGACGCGACTGACCTGCAACACCTGTTGCCAGATTTGCGCCAGTTCGATTTCCAGCGCACCTTGCGGCGCACTGCCGACTTCGGCCTCCCAGACCTCCGGGGCCGGCAGCGCGCCACGGTCGAGTTTGCCGTTGCGGTTGAGCGGCAACGCGGCCAGCAACACCAGTTGCGCTGGCAGCATGTAGTCCGGCAGGCGCTCGCCCAGGGTGCGGCGCACGGTGTCGGTGAGCTGACACGCATCCGCCGCCAGCAGCCCGGCATCGGCCGGCACCACATAGCCGATCAATTGCTTGCCGCCGACGCCTTCGTGCACCAGCACCGCGGCTTCGCTGATCATCGGCAGGCCTTGCAGATGCGCTTCCAGTTCACCCAGTTCGACCCGGAAACCACGGATTTTCAACTGATGATCGATGCGCCCCAGGTACTCCAGCGCCCCGTCCTCGCGATAGCGCGCCAGGTCGCCGCTGCGGTACAGACGCGCCCCCGGCGTGGTGGAAAACGGATCGGCAATGAAACGTTCGGCGCTCAAGCCCGGTCGCAGGTGATAACGCTGGGCAAGGCCGGCGTCGCCGCCGATGCACAATTCGCCGACGCAACCGGTCGGCAGCAGGTGCCCTTCACTGTCCAGCACATACAGCGCGCGCCCAGGCAGTGCCTTGCCGATGGGCACGCCAAGGTGATTGCGGGTATCGGCCAGTGTGCATTCGTGGATGCTGGACACCACCGTGGCTTCGGTCGGCCCGTAGGTGTTGAGCAGGCGCACATCGCCCAAACCGGCGGCGTGCCATAGCTTCAGGCCTTCGAGGGACATGGCTTCGCCGCCGACGTGGACCTGACGCAAACGCCCCTTGTCCCGCTGCGGTTGCGCGGCCCACTCCTGAGCCAGCAGGAACCAGTAGGCCGCCGGCAAATCCGCCAGGGTCACGCCCTGTTCGATGATCTGGCGATAGAGGGTGTCGGTGTCCCACAGCTCATCGCCGCGCATCACCAGCGCCGCGCCCACGCACAGTGGCGGGTAGCACTGTTCGACAAAGCCGTCGAAGCTGAACGTGGCGAATTGCAGCACGCGGTCTTGCGCGGTGAGTTGTGAATAGTCCGCCGCGATCACGCAAAACTCGCGCAGTGCGGCGTGGGCCAGGCACACGCCTTTCGGCCGTCCGGTGGAGCCGGAGGTGTAGATCAGGTAGGCGAGGTCTTCGGCGTTGGCGAGGTTGACCAGGTTGTCGGTGCAATATCCGGCGTCTGCGCCCGGCTCCAGCGCCAGACGCGGCAAACCTTGCGGCAGCGCTACATCGGTCAACAACCCCGGTTGCGCCAGCAGCAGGTCCATGCCGCTGTCTTCGATCATGTAGCCCAGGCGCTCGGCCGGGTAATCCGGGTCCAGCGGCACATACCCGGCACCGGACTTGAGGATCGCCATCAGGCTGACGATCATCTGCGCATTGCGCCGCACCGACAGCCCCACCCGCTGCCCCGGCGCCACACCCTGGGCGCGCAGGCGATGGGCGAGCTGGTTGGCTTGGGCATTGAGCTGGGCGTAGGTCAGGCGTTCGTCACCGACCATCACCGCCAGCGCGTCGGGGGTGCGGGCCGCTTGTTGCTCGAACCGCTGGTGGGCCAGCAACGGGCTGTCCAGTTGCGGTGCCGGTGGTTGCGAGCCGCGTATTACCTGGGCTTGGGCCTGAGCGTCCAACAGGCTGACGGCACCGAGCGCCTGTTGTGGCTGGGCAACAAATTGCGCCAGCACATGCAGCAGGCTGGCGCCCAACTGGCTGATCTGCGCCGCGCTGAACCGGATGCGGTCGAAACTGAAATCCAGACGCAGGCTGGCGCCGACTTCGATGCCCAGGGTCAGCGGGTAACTGGTGATTTCGTGATTGTGCAGCGCGCCAAAGGTCAGGCCCGCCGGCGCTCCTTGCTTGAGGGCTTCGGCCACCGGGAAGTTCTCGAACACCAGCAGGCTGTCGAACAACGCCCCCTGTTGCCCGGCCCAGCCCTGAATATCGTACAGCGGCACGTGTTCGAACTCGCGCAGGCTCAGGTTCAGGGCTTGCAGGTCTTTGAGCCACTGGGCCACCGACTGCCCGGCCTGCGGCGCGGTGATGATCGGCAAGGTGTTGATGAACAGCCCCAATTGCTGCTCGATGCCCGGCAACGGCGCGGAGCGTCCGGCAATCGTCGCACCAAACGCCACACAGGACTGGCCGGTGTAGCGCTGCAACAGCAGGCCCCAGGCGCCTTGCAGCAAGGTGTTGAGGGTGATTTTCTGCTGGCGGGCGAAATCGCTCAGGCGCTGTAGCGATGCGCTTTCAAGGGTCAATTGATGTTCGCCCATGCCGTGCCCTTCGGCGGGCGTCGGCAAGGCTTGCGCCAGCAGCGTCGGTGTTTCCAGGGGCGCCAGCGCCTGTTTCCAGAACTGTTCGGCGGCCAGCAGCGGCTGCTGTTGAATCCAGCCCAGGTAGTCGCGGTATTGCCCCAATGGCCTGACCAAGGTCTGGCCGGCATAGTGCTGAATCACTTCGCCGAGCAACTGCGCGTTGCTCCAGCCGTCCATGAGGATGTGATGGCTGGTATGGATCAGGTGCCAGTCTTCACTGCCCCGACGCACCAGCAGCAGGCGGAACAGCGGCGCGGAGCTGAGTTCGAAGCCGCGGCTGCGCTCCTCGGCGGCCAGTGCATCGCGGTCGATGTCGGCGGCTTCGATCACTTGCAGTTGCAAGTCGATCTGGCGATGAATCACCTGATGCGCGCACTCGAGCCCCAGCCAGTGGAAGCTGCTGCGCAGGATGTCATGCCGGTTGATCGCCGCCTGCCAGGCCCGGCCGAACGCGGCCAGTTCCAGGCCGTGGATGTCCAGGCGCAGTTGATTGATGTAGGCCTCGGCCTGGGGTTCGTACAGGGTGTGGAACAGCATGCCCTGTTGCATAGGCGTCAGCGGGTAAACGTCCTCGATGGCCGGCGCCGTAACAGGCAAGGCATCGAGTTGTGCCTGGGTGATGCGCGCCAGCGGGAAGTCCGACGGCGTGACCTGGCCTGCCGTTGTCGCGCAGCAATGTTCGATCAGCGTCTTGAGTTCTTCGGTGTAGGCATCGGCCAGTCGTTGCACGGTGGACTCGGCAAACAGGTCACGGCTGAAACCCCATTGCAGCGAGAGCTGCCCGCCATAGACCTGGCCCTCCACGGTCAGCCAGTTGGCCAGCGGCGCATCGTCGCCCTGGGCCTGGCCGCCGCTTTCCGGAGCCGGGACCAACAGCGCGGCGTCGTCGAACTGACGGTCGAACTGCCCCAGGTAATTGAAGGTGATCCGAGGCGCCGGCAGGTCTTGCAGGGCCTGACGCTGTGCCGGTTCACCGAGGTAGCGCAGCAAGCCGTAGCCCAGGCCTTTGCCGGGAATGGCGCGCAATTGTTCCTTGATCGACTTGATCGAATTCGCCGCCCCGGCCTCGGGTTGCAGGCGCACCGGAAACAGGCTGGTGAACCAGCCGACGGTGCGGCTCAGGTCGAGGTCGTCGGACAGGTCTTCGCGGCCGTGGCCTTCCAGCTGGATCAGCGTCGAGCCCTGCCCGCTCCAGCGGCAGATGACCCGCGCCAGCGCCGTGAGCAACAGATCATTGACCTGGGTGCGATAGGCCGCCGGGGCCTGTTGCAGCAACAGGCGGGTCAAATCGGCGTCCAGTTTCGACTCGATCTTGTGCCCGTGGCGCTGCTGCAAGCTGCCTTGCGGGTTGTCACACGGCAGGTCACGGGCATCCGCCAGTTGCGCCTGCCAGTACGGAATTTGCCCAGGCACGGTGCCGGCATGCTGTTGCAGGTGCGCGGCCCAGGCCTGGTAGGCGCTGGTTTTCTCGGGCAGCGCCACTTGCCCGTAAGCCTGTTGCAAGTCTTCGAGTAACACCCGCCACGACACCCCGTCCACCGCCAGGTGATGGACCACCAGCAACAAGCGCTGGCTGCCGTCGTCGAGGCTGACCAGCAAGGCACGCAGCAGCGGCCCGTCGGCCAGATCGAGACTGCGTTGCGCTTCATCGCACAGGGCGGTCAAGGCTTCGGCCGAAGACGCCCGACGCTGCCACAATCCAGCCAACTCGACTGGCGCTGCATGGTGCTGCTGCCAGCCTTCGGGGCCGTCTTCGGAGCCGTCGATAAAGCGCAGGCGCAAGGCGTCGTGGTGGTTGATGACAGTAACCAAAGCCCGCTCCAACGCCTCAGGATTCAACGCTTCCCGGGGCGTCAGCAGCAGCGACTGATTCCAGTGCCGGCGCTGGGCGATGGCCTGTTCGAAGAAGTAATGCTGCGCCGGGGTCAGGATCACCTCGCCACTGACCGGGCCTTGATCGACAGTGCTGCGGCTGTCGAACGCCGCGACCAATGCCAGGCTGCGCACGGTCTGGTACTGGAACAGGTCACGCGGGCTGAGGCGAATGCCGGCCTGACGGGCGCGACTGACCACCTGGATGGAAATGATCGAGTCGCCGCCGAGCTCGAAGAAGTTGTCTTCGAGGCCCACGGGGTCCGCGCCCAACACCTCCTGCCAGATCTGCGCCAGCGCGGTCTGCATCGCATCCTGCGGCGCGACGAATGCCTGTTGCGGCGCGGCGTCGGGTGGCGGCAAGGCCTTGCGGTCGAGCTTGCCGTTGGCGGTCACCGGCAAGGCGTCCAGCGGCATCAGGTAGGTGGGCACCATGTATTCCGGCAGGCTGCCGAGCAGCCAGGCCTTGAGGGTTTGCGGCCACTGCTCATCGGCATCGGTATCTTCCAGCACCAGATACGCCACCAGATGCCTGCCGCCCTGCACCAGCACCACGGCCTCGCGCACCAGCGCATGCTGCATCAGGCGAGTCTCGATTTCCCCCAGCTCGATGCGCAGGCCGCGCAATTTGACTTGATGGTCGAGACGCCCGAGGTATTCGATCACCCCATCGGCACGCTGCCGCACGCGGTCGCCGGTACGGTACAAGCGCGCACCGTCATGGAAGGGGCACGGTACAAAACGCTCGGCGCTGAGCGCCGGACGCCGGTGATAACTGCGCGCCAGCCCGGCGCCGCCGAGGTACAACTCCCCCGTCACGCCGGCCGGAACCGGGAGCAATTGCGCATCCAGCACATGGGTGCGCAGATTGGCGATGGGACGACCGATGGGCACGCTGTCGGCGCCTTCGTCGATGCAGGTCCAGTGGGTGACGTCGATGGCCGCCTCGGTCGGGCCGTACAGGTTGTACAACCCGGCGCCGGGCAGCTTTTTGAACACCTGCAATTGGGCATCCAGCGGCAGGGCTTCTCCGCTGCAGACGATGCGCTTGAGGCCGGTGCATGCCTCGACACCCGGTTCGTGGATGAACGCCTGGAGCATCGACGGCACAAAGTGCAGCGTACTGATGCCGTAGTCATCGATCAGGCGGATCAACTGCGCCGGTTCACGATGCGCCCCTGGCGGCGCCATCACCAGACGCGCACCGGTCATCAGCGGCCAGAAGAACTCCCACACCGACACATCAAAACTGAACGGGGTTTTCTGCAACACCGAGTCGCTGCCATCCAGACCGTAAGCCTGTTGCATCCAGCACAAGCGGTTGAGCAGCGCCGCGTGACTGTTGCCGGCGCCCTTCGGCTTGCCAGTGGAACCGGAGGTGTAGATCACATAGGCCAGGTTCAGCGGATGTACTTCAACCTGCGGGCAGGTTTCGCTGTAGCCGTCGAGCCAGTCCTGTTCCTGATCCAGGGCGATGACCTTGACGCCCTCGGCAGGCAGTGCGCCGAGCAAAGTGCTTTGGCTGAGCAGCAAGTCAATTGCGCTGTCTTCGATCATGTAGGCCAGGCGTTCGGCCGGGTACTCCGGGTCGAGCGGTACGTAGGCGCCACCAGCCTTGTGAATCGCCAGCAGGCCGATGACCATCTCCAGCGAACGCTCAACGCAGATCCCCACCAGCACATCCGGGCCGACACCCTGCTCGCGCAAGCAGTGCGCCAGTTGATTGCTGCGGGTGTCGAGTTGCGCGTAGCTGAGCTGACGCTCGCCAAACACCAGCGCCGGCGCGTCGGGGGTGCGTCGGGCCTGGGCCTGAATCAACTCGTGCATGCACTGCTCGACCGGATAGGCCACGGCGGTGCGATTCCAGTCCTGCACCAGCACTCGCTGCTCATCCGCAGTCAGCATCGGCAACTCGCCGATTTTTTGCGTCGAGTCGTCGACTATCGCCTGCAACAGGCGCGTCCAGTGCCCGGCCATGCGCGCAATGGTATCGGCATCGAACAGGTCGCTGGCGTAGGTCAGCGCGGTGTGCAGCTTGCCGCCCTTCTCCCAGGTGTCGAGGGTCAGGTCGAACTGGGTGGTGCGGCTTTGCCAGTCGATGCTGCCCAACTCCAGGCCGGACGCGGTGCTGACCGAGGTCATGTCGGCCACTTGCGGCTGGTGGTTGTACATCACCTGGAACAGCGGCGTGTGGCTGAGGCTGCGTTCCAGTTTCAGCGCCTCGACCAGGCGCTCGAATGGCAGGTCCTGATGGGCCTGGGCGCCGAGGGCGGTTTCCTTGATGGCGCGCAGCAGGTCGTCGACCCGGGTCTGGCCGTCCAGTTGCGTGCGCAGCACCTGGGTGTTGACGAAGAAACCGATCAGGCCTTCGATTTCCGCACGGTTGCGGTTAGCGATGGGCACGCCGACGCGGATGTCGGTTTGCCCGGTGTAGCGATGCAGCAACGCGTTGAAGGCGCCGAACAGCAGCATGAACAGGGTGATGTTGTGTTTCTGTGCGGTGCTGCGCAGTTGCTCGGCCAGTTGCGCCTCGACCGCGAATTCGTAGCGGGTGCCGCGATAGCTCGGCATCGCCGGGCGCGAATGGTCCAGGGGCAATTCCAGCACCGGGTGTTCGTCACCCAACTGCGCCTGCCAGTACGCCAGTTGCCGCGCCTGCTCGCCCGCCTCCAGCCAGCGGCGCTGCCACAGGGCGTAGTCGCTGTACTGGATCGGCAACGCTGCCAGCTGCGGTTGCACGCCCGCATCGAAAGCGTCGTAGCAGCGGATGAATTCGTCGATCAGTACGTTCATCGACCAGCCGTCGGAGACGATGTGGTGCAGGGTCAGCAACAGCACGTGCTGTTGTTCGGCGAGCTTGAGCAAGGTGACCCGCAGCAGCGGACCGGTCGACAGATCGAACGGCAGCACCGATTGATGTTCGGCGGTTTCAGACACGGCACCTTCGCGCTCCTCGGCGGGCAGTGCGCTGAAATCCACGTGCTCGATCCGCAGCGGCGCAGCGGCCGGCACTTGCAGCAAGCTGTCATCGGCCTGACGGGCGAACACCGTGCGCAGGGTTTCATGCCGCGCCACCAGGTTGGCGAACGCCTGCTCCAGCGCCGACAGGTTCAAGCGCCCGGTCAGCCGCACCGCACCCGGCAGGTTGTACGCGCCGCTGTGGGGATCCAGTTGCCAGAGAAACCACATGCGTTGCTGGGCGTACGACAGCGCCTGGCGATCCTCGGCCTCGATGCCGGCCGGAATCGGGAAACGGGCGAAATCCACGCCCTCCTTGTGCAAGGCCGCAAGGAACATCTGGCGCTTTTCCAGGGGCAACCCGATAAACCGGCGAGCAAGTTTCAAGGAGTCTTCAGCATTCATCTATCGGCATCCGCATCAGTAGGCAGCAGGCGCAAAGGCGCGTCGTCCCTATAAAACGAATGCAGGCGGGAAAAATTAGCGGATCAGGCAAAAGGCGAAACGCGGAAAAACAGGTTGATAAATACCCCTGTGGGAGCGGGCTTGCCCGCGAAGGCGGTGTGTCAGACAACGGGTATGTTGCTGACACTCCCTCTTCGCGGGCAAGCCCGCTCCCACAGGTTTTGTGGTGATTTCAGAGCAGGTCTAACCCACCGCCAGCAACCCATGCCTTCGACGATGCACCTCAAGCTGATCCTTGATCACCCGCAGCACCTTCGCTTCCTGCTCATGGATGAAGAAGTGCCCACCCGCCAGCATGTCCACCGAAAAGCTGCCACGGGTTTCCTGGCTCCAGCCGATCAACTGCTCGGCGGTGGCGCGGTCGGTCTTGCCGCCGAGCACATGCACCGGGCACTTGAGCAACGGGCGCTGCACCGGTTCGAATCGCCCGCACAGCAGGAAGTCCGCGCGCAGCACCGGCAGGGTCAGGCTCATCAACTCTTCGTTGGCCAGGATCTCTTCGCTGGTGCCGTTGAGGGTGCGCAGTTGCTCGATCAGTTCGGCGTCGCTTTTAGGCTGGGCAAAGCCCCGGTCATAGTCGGCGCGCAGGGTCGGGGCGGCAGTGCCCGAGGCGAACAGCGCTACCGGCTCCGGGCAACCCAGCGACCGAAACGCATGGGCCATCTCGCAGGCCAGCAGCGCGCCCATGCTATGGCCGAACAACGCGTACGGCGCCTTGAGCGTGTTTTTTTGTTCCTGGGCCAGTTGCAGCGCCAGGCGGCGCATGTCGGTGTGCAAGGGCTCGCCGTACCGCGCGCCACGCCCCGGCAGTTCCACCGGTTGCAGCGTGAGCCACTGCGGCAGCTTGCGCCGCCAACGGCTATAGACCATGGCACTCGCGCCCGAATAGGGCAGGCACAGCAATGTCAGCGGGGTCACCGGGTTTTCCTCGAAAGTTGTCTGTTTGGAGAACGGACGAGGTGCCCAAAGAATTAGCCATGTGAGTAACCCTGTGGGAGCGAGCTTGCTCGCGATGACGGTGTGTCATGCAACATTGATGTCGACTGACACGACGCATTCGCGAGCAAGCCCGCTCCCACAATGGCCGGCTTACACCAATAAACTGTGGCGAGGGAGCTTGTCGGATCGCCGCACCGTCCCGCTCGGCTGCGCAGCAGTCGCAAAACCGCTTAAACACCAAACAACTGACAGATCACGCATGCAATTCAAGGGGTTGTTTCACAACCCAGCGGGACGGTGCGGCGATCCGACAAGCTCCCTCGCCAAAGGTGGTGTGTAGGCCTGAGTCCGACCTGTTATCAACAATATCCTGCCATTTCGCAGGAAATACCCGGTTGCCAGCTGTTACATCCCCACCTAACATCCTTGCTCTACGGGTACAGCGGAGCTGTCCAGAACCACCCGAATTCAAGGAACCAGAATGAGCCAACGCATCCAACGCAGCATCGACTCCCCGCTCCGAACCGGTTTGAACCGCGAAGAACTCTGGGAAGCCGGTGACAAGGGCCTGATCAAATGCTGGGAAGTCGGCCGCCAGCGCGCTGCTCGTTTCCCCGACCTCGCCCGACAGTGCCTTGCCGGCGAGTTGCCGGTACTGGGCTGGAAAGGCGGCGTGAGTCGCAGCCTGAAGAAACTCGAAAAATATGGCTCCCTCAAGTACCTCGCGCAGTGGCAAGGGTTGCGCGGGGAAGACCTGAACGTGGATCTAGCACAGGAACGGGCACTGACATGTGCTCGGACGGGCATGGTGGTGACGTTTACGCCGGATCGGGCGAAGTATTTCAATCAAATAGCGGAAGTTGAATCCTAGGAGCATGGACAATGGTCGATTTGCATCAGGAATTTCAAAACAGTGGATTCTTCCACGAAGCACGCATTGATAGACGTTCAGCCGACGCGCTGGTAGGCATTGCGGCTGGACTCGCTGCCGATGGCAAGATCAACCAGCAGGAAGCCGAGTTTCTCAAGAGCTGGATCGAAGTTCATTTGTGTCATCTGGGTGATCCAGTCGTGAACATCCTCTATAAACGCCTCGCCAACATGCTGAGTGATGGCGTGCTGGACTCCGAAGAATCGGCTGAGCTACTGGACATGCTGCACCAGTTTGCAGGTATGCCGGTTGGCTCTGACCAGATCTTCACAACACCTTGCAGTCTTCCACTCGATAACCCTGCACCCACACTGAACTGGATTGATCGAGTTTTCCTGTTCACTGGGGTTATGGCTTACGGTCCGCGCAAAGAATGCGAGTCGCTGATAGTCGAACGCGGCGGTCTGATTGGTGGTTCGGTCAGCAAAAAAATCAACTATCTGGTGGTCGGCAGCATCGGAAACGATCAATGGCTTCATAGCACTTATGGCACCAAGATCAAAAAAGCCGTTGAACTGAGAGAGAGCGGTGTTCCTATCGCGATCATCAGTGAAGAACACTGGCAAAGGGTGCTGTTCGGGTGACCGTGGGGTAACTGCATCGAGCTAAGGCGAAAAAGGGCTCAAGTCATTGCGGAATCTGCGCCAACACTGACCGAAAAACGCTCACGATAAGCCTGCGGCGTCACGCCCATGGCCCGCAGGAAGCTGCGGCGCAGGGTTTCTTCGCTGCCAAAGCCGCATTGCACCGCCACCCGTTTGATCGGCACGCCGGTATCGCTGAGCAAACGCCGCGCGGTTTCGACGCGGATCAGTTCGATGGCCCGGGCCGGGGTCTGGCCGGTGTCGGCGCGGTAGTGGCGCACGAAGCTGCGTTCGCTCATGCCGGCCTGCAAGGCCAGGGTCGGGATGCCCAGGTCGTGGGTCAGGTTTTCGCTGATCCAGGCGTGAAGTTCGTCGAAACGGTTGCCTTCCTGTTGCAGTGACAGGGTCACGCTGAATTGCGACTGACCACCCGGGCGCTTGAGAAACACCACCAGTTGCCGGGCGACTTCGAGGGCCATGGTGCGCCCCAGATCCTGTTCGACCATGGCCAGCGCCAGGTCGATGCCGGCGGTCACCCCGGCCGAGGTCCAGACCGGGCCGTCGTTGATGAAGATCGGGTTGGGTTCGACATGCAGTCGCGGGTGCTGCTGCGCCAGTTGCTCGCAGCGGGTCCAGTGGGTGACCACGCGCCGGCCGTCGAGCCAGCCGCTGGCCGCCAGCAGGAACGCGCCGGTGCACACCGAGGAAACCCGCCGGCAGCCACGGGCATGTTCGCGCACCCAAGCGACCAACGGCGCATCTTCGGCCGCTACGTAAACGCCCCAGCCACCGGCGATGATCAGGGTGTCGGTGCCCTCCTCCGGTAACGGTTCGGCCAACAGCGCCAAGCCCGCCGATGACATCACCGCCCCGCCGCCGCTGGCAATCACCGTCGGCGCATAGGGTGGCGGCAGGCCTTGCTGGCGAGCGATGTCGTTGGCCGAAGCGAATACCTGCAACGGCCCGGTGACGTCGAGCAATTGCACGTTGGTGAAAGCGAGCACATGGATGGTTTTCGACATTTGGCGTAATTCGTGGGGATATTGGCGTATACGCCAAAGCCTACGAGCCTAGAGTCAAACCGTCCACCCACTTCACGAGAAAAAACACCATGACGTTGCAGATCGGTTTTCTGTTGTTTCCACAGGTTCAACAACTGGACCTGACCGGCCCTTACGACGTACTGGCCTCGCTGCCGGATGTGAAAGTGCATCTGATCTGGAAGGACCTGATGCCAGTCACCGCCAGCACCGGCCTGCTGTTGAAACCGACCACCACTTTCGACGATTGCCCGGCACTGGACGTGATCTGCGTTCCCGGAGGCAGTGGCGTCGGCCCCTTGATGGAAGATGACCAGACCCTGGACTTTCTCAAGGCCCAGGCCGCCAACGCCCGGTACGTCACGTCTGTGTGCACCGGCTCGCTGGTGCTGGGCGCGGCGGGATTGCTCAAGGGTAAACGCGCCACCACTCACTGGGCGTATCACGAATTGCTCAAGCCACTGGGCGCAATTCCGGTGCAAGACCGAGTGGTTCGTGACGGCAATCTGCTGACCGGTGGTGGCATCACCGCCGGTATCGACTTCGCCCTGACCTTGGCCGCCGAGCTGTTCGACCAGGCCACCGCCGAGCTGGTGCAGTTGCAGCTGGAATACGCCCCGGCCCCGCCGTTTACCGCGGGCAGCCCCGAGACGGCCCCGGCCAGAGTGCTGGAGGAGGCTCGCCAGCGGGCTGCCGGCTCGTTGAAGCTGCGGGCGCAGATCACCGAGCGCGCGGCGGCGAAACTCGACCGGCAGTGAAAAAATGGCGGCAGGAACCCGGTTCCTGCCGCCATGACGTTTCATGCGCCCACAAAAAAACCCGCCGAAGCGGGTTTTTCCAAGACCATGACGACTCCTTGTCGTAGCGTTCCTTGCATATGGTCGATCATCCATGATCCTGAGCACTTCCTGTGCTTCAGTGGGTAAGGCCAGAATACGCTTCGGATCCAATTTGTAACAGGCGATATCGCTACCATCGCGTGTAAGACATTCGCTATAAACCACCTTCCGAAAACCCCTAGACGCCTCAGGTTTCGAGCCGATTTCAGCCACTCTGTTGCTCGTGGGACTTGGCATTGTCGATCAAAAACTGCTCGATATTGTTCATTTGCTCTTCCCAGCCGCGACTGTCCATGCGGAAAGCCTTTTCTCGACGGGCCTGGGGAACGTGATCGAAACCGGATTCGGAGACCTTGAGCAACGTGCCGTCGTCCATGTCTTCGAGCTCGAATTTCACCAGGGTGGTGGGTTCCTGGGAGTAATCGACTTCAGGGTTCACGGCATACGGGTGCCAGCGAAACGAAAACAGCCGCTCCGGCTCGACCCGCTCCACCAGCACATTCCAGCGCAAATGTTCATAACCGGGATAGGTAATCTGCCCCTGGGTCCACTCGCCTGCCACAAAACGCTTGCCCGCCAGCGCCACGCCAAACCACTGTCCGAACATTTCGGCATTGGCCAGCACACGCCAGACCTGCGAACGCTTGGTCTTGAGCAGGATTTTCCTTTCGATGCGATCAGATGCTGGGTTCATAAGTCACCTCCTGTACTTGAACAGTAGGTCAGTAAGACCACAAGACCAACTTTAAAGTTGTACCAATGGGGATGTGCAATCAATCATGCCTGAGATATTCGGTCGCATTTGCACGGATAAGTTCTGGGGCTATCGCAAAATCAGTGGGTCGAAACTGCTAACGTTCTGCCTCGAAACAGCATCGAAAAGGATAGCGACATGAACAACCTGCGCGGCAGTTGCCTGTGCAAGGCCATCGAATACGAACTCGACAGCCTCGACATGCCCATCAGCCACTGCCATTGCCAGACCTGCCGCAAGGCACACGCAGCGGCTTTTGCATCGACCGCCGGGGTCATGCGCGAGCATTTTCGCTGGACCAAAGGCCAGGATCGCCTGAGCCGCCATGAATCGTCGCCAGGCAAGTTTCGGTATTTCTGTTCGGCCTGCGGTTCACACCTGATGGCCGAACGGCCGGCCCAACCCCACGTGATCGTTCGGGTGGCGACACTGGATACCGATCCACGGAAGACACCCCAAGCGCATATCTGGACAGCCCATGACGTGCCATGGCTGGAATACGATTCGGTGGAAAAACACACGCAATGGCAAGCGTAGCGGGCTGAATGCCCCTCAGCGCTACACTGCATTTCTCATTCGGTCACAACGAGCACTCCAGCATGAACCCACGCTTACTATTGGCGCTGACGCCCCTGTTGTTCACCTCCATGGCGTTCGCCGTGGATTGTGACAACGCCAACGACCAGGCGACGATGAACCAGTGTGCGGCGCAGCAGAATGCAGCCGCCGACAAGGAATTGAATGCGCTGTACCAGCAGATCACTTCGCGACTCAAGAGCAACCCGGACAGCAAGAAGCAGTTGGTGGGTGCGCAGCGGGCGTGGGTTGCGTTCCGCGATACCGAGTGCAAGTTCTCGGCGTCCGGGGTGGAAGGCGCGAGTGTGTATCCGCTGATCTACAGCAACTGCACCACGGAGCTGACCAAGGCACGGGTTCAGACGTTCAAGAACTACCTGAAGTGCCAGGAGGGGGATATGAGTTGTCCGGTGCCGGGGGTTTGATTTTGCGTTGTTGTTGAGGGCCTCTTCGCGAGCAGGCTCGCTCCCACATTGGATTTGTGGTGCTCACAAAACCTGTGGGAGCGAGCCTGCTCGCGATAGCGTCAGCTCAGGCGTCGCAATTACCGGACAAAAATCTGCGCCGTGGTAATCGCCATGTCCCCGCCCGGCAACTTGATGCTGCCTGTCTGCTTCAGGCTGTCGGCATCAAAGATCGCCACGTCGTTGAAGGTCCCCGCCAGGTAGATCTTGCTGCCGTCCTTGTTGAAGGAAATGCAGTAGTAGGAATGATCGAGCGTGGCGGACTGGAGCATTTTCTTCTGTTTGATGTCGTACTTGGCCAGGCGGTTAAGCACGCCAAACATCAGGTTCGGGTCCTTGGGCGAGCGCATGCCGCTGAAGTAGATTTCCGTCAAAGGCCCGAAGTCGGTGGTTTCGGTCTTGCCGGTCTTCAGGTCAACGCTGAACAGGCCGTACAGGTATTCGGCGGTGGCCGGGTCCTGTTTCTTGTCCTTGAACTTCGCGGCGGTGTAGAGCAGCGAGAAGTCATGCCGGTAGGTCTGCTGGTTCCACACGTAGAGCACGTCCGGCGCGCTGTAGTTCGGGCGCTTCCAGTGGCGGCTGGGGATCAGCACGTCGAACTTGCCGGTTTGCACATTGACCTTGTAGACGTCCGCCCCGGCTACATACAAGGTGCCGTCGTCACCGCTCTGCATGATGGTCAACTGGCGCGGCGCCGGGAAACTGCGCACCGGCTTGGCGTCCATGCCGGCGTCGGTCTTGTACACATCGAGCCGGGGCTGCTGCACTTCGTAGCGATCGTTCATCATCAGCGTCGGGTTGGCGACGGTGAACAGTTCCTTGCCGTCGTGGCTGAGGGTGAAGGCGAACATCGAGCGCGCTTTCTCCCCAGGTTTCTGGGTGATGCTGGCGTGGAACACCTGTTTGCAACTGTCCAGTTCGACACCGTAGACGTCCGCATAGTGATTGTTCAGCACGTAGGCGGTCTTGCGGTCCGGCGACAGTTGCACGGTGCCGGGGCCGAAGGCGTCGGGCATCTTGCAGGTCTTGAACAGCGTGTCAGTGGCCAGGTCGATCACGTGCAGGTTGTTCGGGTAGTTGGTGGTCAACATGTACTCGTGACCGTCTTGCAGTGCGGTGTTTTCATCGGCCAGGACACTGACCGAACAGCTGCTCAGAACGGCGAACGCGGCCAGGCCGCAGGCTTTGATATTACGCATGCTGGAATCCTTCTGATATCCGATCACTTGTCTTTCGGGAAGACAGTGCCGAGGTTGCGCCAGTTGTCGTTGGACGCCTGGGCATCCTTGTTCCAGTCCGGGTAGGTGCTCATCATGTCGGGCACCTGGGCCGGCCACCAGCAGGGGTCGGAGCAACCGTAGAGGTCGGCCTCCATCGGCTGGCACAGCGACGACACACCGCCGAACGCATCGATTTCCCAGCCCGGGTCGGTGGTCGAGGCACAGCCCGCCACGGAACTCATGGCCACCACTTCTTCAATGCGGTTTTCATCCGCGGCCTGATCCAGCTTCAACGCTTTGTTATTGATTGCCTTGAGATGTTTCATATCAGTGAGCCTTGCGCGGAGTGATGTAACTGCTGATGAACGCAGGGTTATTGGCCATGATCCGGGTGTAGACCTCGATGCCGAAGTCGACCCAGTCACGCATCAGTTCGCAGTAGTGATAGGTCGGGTGCGTCGGATCGCCGTAGCGGGCGTAGCTCTCGTGGTAGCAGCCGCCGGAACACAGGTTGCGGATCTGGCAGTCTTCGCACCCGGTGTTGGTGCGGTCCAGGCGCTGGGACAGGAAGTCGTTCAACTCCACCTGTTTCACGCCGCTGTGGACATTGCCGAAGGTCGGCAGGCTCGAACCGGTAAAGCGGTGGCACAGGTTCAGTTCGCCCTTGTGATCCACCGCCAGCATCTTCAGGCCCGCGCCGCATGGCAGGGCTTTCTTGTGGCCTTCGTGGATGTCGGTGATGAGCTGGTGCAGGTTGGAGAAACCGATGTTGCGGTGCTCCAGCGCCGCTTCCAGATAGCGTCGACCGAGGGCCTTCATGTTGGCGAACACCTGCACCAGTTCATCGCTGGTGAGGTTGAAGCTGCTGATGTCGCCGGAGGTCACCGGGGCGAAGCCGACTTCGGCAAAACCCAGTTCGTTGAACAGGTGATCCCAGATGGTTTCGACGTCGGTCACGCCGGTGGTGAGCGTTACGCGGGCACCGACCGGACGGCTGTTGTAGCGCGACAGCAGCATCTCGGCCTTGCGCCGCACCACGTCGTACGTGCCCTGCCCGCCCACGGTGATACGGTTGCGGTCGTGCACGGTCTTCGGCCCGTCGATGCTCACCGACAGCCCGAAACGGTGGGCGTTGAGGTAGTCCACGGTTTCTTCGGTGAGCAGCGTGGCGTTGGTGGTCATGACGAATTCGACGAACTTGCCCGCCTCGCGAAAACGCTTCTCACAGTAGTCGACCATGTACTCGATCAGCTTGCGGTTGCTCAGCGGTTCGCCGCCGAAGAACACCACGGTGAAACGCTCTTCGTCCGGGGATTCGCGCAGCAGCATTTCTACCGAGGCGATCGCCGTTTCGACGTCCATCTTCTTGCCCGCCGACGGCTTGTCGAGGTCTTCCTTGTAGCAATACGTGCAGCTCAGGTTGCAGCCGGTGTTGACGTTGAGCACCACGGTATTGATCGCCGTGCGCTCGACACGCTTGGTGGCGATGTCCGGGGTCAGCGGCGAACCGTCGCTGACCAGTTCCAGGGCCATCAGCTCGCGCAGGGTCTCGGTGATTTCCTCGCCGTTGAAACGCGCGGCCAGGCGCTGGATCAGGTCGTCCGAGGAACAACCGGGCCCGCGCAAGGTATCGATGATGGTACCCGTCAGTTCATCGCTGGCGAACAGCGAACTGCTGGGGATGTGAAACAGCATGCGGTCTGCATCGACCTGCACTTCGTGCAGGTTGCGTTCGACCAGATTCAAGATAGCGCCCATTGCCAACCTCCTGTGCAGGCCCCGCTTGGCGGGGCTTGCGGTCATTCCGAAAAGTGTCTGTAGCCTTGAAGCCGTGTTAAGCCAAGGACAGCCAACTCATGGAATGGGTGGATTGTTCCAGCGTTGCACGGTCACGATCATGTGGCCTTCACCGGTCAGGGATTTCCCCGCGTCGTCGACGGCGGCGATCACCTTGAGGTTGCCGGCATTGTTGGTGGACATCTTGCGTGCCGGGTTTGGCCCGGCATCGCCCGGGGTGAACACGCCCGCGTCGGCCTGCATGGTGCCGGCGAACTTGACGTCTTCGTCTTCCTTGGCGCGGTCGTCGAAGGCTTCGACTTTCCACTGCGCCGGGAACACACCGATGCGATACGGCTTGCCGTCAGCGCCCTTGCCCCAGGCTTCCGCGTCGAAACGCCCCTGGACTTTCGGCGTCGAACCACCGCCCTCGCCGATCCGTGCCACCGAGAACTCCGGCACAACCTTGACCGAGGCAATCTTGCTGTACACCGACAGACTCGGGCCCTTCAACGCGCCGACGCTGACCGCGCGCACGCCCGGTTGGGCATTGGCGGCGGCCTTGAGCTTGACCTTGATCCGCTCAGGGCTCTGCTCGACCACTTCGAGCACTTCCACGCCTTTGCCGAAGTCCGGCTTGCCGCTCATGCCGCTGCCGATCAGGGTCACTTCGGTTTCGCTGCCAGCCTTCAGATAGCCCGGCTGCACCGCCAGCAAACGGTTGGAACCCTGCTTGGCGGCGACGAAGTCCAGGCCGCGCTCGTCGTGCTCGGCCTCGAACATCCGGCCCTGCATCGCATTGCCTTGGGCGGCGAACACCTGGCGCATGGTCACGCCATCGATGGTCACGTTGCCGCGCCATTCGTAGCCGGTGTAGAGAATCGCGCTGCCGTCGCCATTGAACGGGCTGCCGTCGGCGTACTGACCTTTGACGCTGACCTTGAAGGTGTCGCTGCCATCGGCACTCACAGTCATGACACCGGCCAGCTCACCCTTGCCCGGCAAGTGGCCGCTGAAGCTCCAGTCGCCCACCAGAGCACCGGCTTTGGGCGCCGCGCTCTGCCATTTTTTCCAGGCCGGGTTGTCCAGCGGATAACGCTTGGCCAGCAGCGGCACCATGTCCTTGCGGGCGATGTCGAACCAGTCGCGGTCCCGGGCCAGCGCCTGGTACTCCAGGGACGGCCACTGACCGAGGTGGAAGTTCACCAGGCGCTCCCACTCCTGGGCCGGACGCCGTTGCAGGGCAACCCGTGCACCGGAGTGGCAGCGGCCGCACATCTGGCTGGTCTGGTCGTCGAAGTGTTCGACGGTGTTGAGTCGCCGCTCCAGCGCATAACGCACGCCATCGGTTTCGCTCGGCGCCAGGCCCTGGGTGTCAGCCAGGTACTTGACCAGCGTGCGACGGTCGTCATCGCTGATCTGCAAACCGTGCATGGTCTGCATACGGGCGATGCTCATCAACCAGCCTTCCGGCGTTTTGCGCTGGTGGCTGATGCGGCTGAGAGCGTTATCGGCTTCGGGGGTGTGACAGCCCTGACAGGTTTCCTTGAGGATGGTCTGGGCGTCGCGGGCTGCCAGGCTATGAGGCGAATGCAGCGCTACTAAAGCGGCTACGGCCAGCAGGCTGGCGCTCATGCCTGATCGGAGTTTTCTCTTCATCAACGTCGAACCTCGCACGGTGCGTTCTTATTGTTGTGGCTTATCGTTTTTATGGTTTCTGCCGCCGGCGGTGTACCGCTGACGGAGGCAAGAGAAACGTCTGCGATGAGCAATACACAGAGCGTGCCAGCTTGCGGATAAGCTTTTTTATCAATTACTTGCGTTGATTTGTCTGCATTGACCGGTGCGTGGATGTGGTCCGCTGCGTCTAGTTTCGCGACAGCTGTTGCAGTCTGAGACAGCATAGTTGCCCGGCCAAAACTGTTCATTGGCCCACGATTGACGGCCGTGGCGGACAGGTGCTGCGTTGTCTCAACGGCTGTCGCGAATTGCGACAAACCACCCGGTCTTCTCCACTGCCGTTCATCAAGCAAAACCACGCCAGCCAAGGCCGAACCAGCGTTCTCGCGGACTTGGCACAGCCATTGCGAAAGCCCGGTTCTCACGAACAACAAGAGGCCTCGCCAATGTCGCTCCCAAACCTGCTTCCCGCCACTTCGGCATTCATCCAGCGCGCCCCGCGCATGCTCATCGGCGGTGGCTGGGTCGAGGCCGCCGACGGCCAGACCATGCCCCTGCACAACCCGGCCACCGGTGAGGTGTTGTGCGTGGTGCCACGGGCAACCCCGGAGGATGTCGACCGCGCCGTTCTCGCCGCCCGCCAGGCGTTCGACGACTCAGCCTGGACCCGCACCCGTCCCCGGGAGCGGCAGAACCTGCTGTGGAAACTCGCCGACCTGATGCAGCGCGACGCCGAGTTGCTGGCGCAGCTGGAATGCCTGAACAACGGTAAAAGCGCGGCGGTGGCCCAGGTGATGGACGTGCAACTGTCCATCGACTTCCTGCGCTACATGGCCGGTTGGGCGACCAAGATCGAAGGTTCTACGGTTGACGTGTCGGCACCGCTGATGCCCAACGACCAGTTCCACAGTTTCATTCGACGCGAAGCGGTGGGCGTGGTCGGCGCCATCGTTGCCTGGAACTTCCCGCTGTTGCTGGCCTGCTGGAAACTAGGTCCGGCCCTGGCCACCGGTTGTACGGTGGTGCTCAAACCCGCCGACGAAACCCCGCTGACCGCACTGAAACTCGCCGAGCTGGTGCTGGAAGCCGGTTATCCCGAAGGCGTGTTCAACGTGGTCACCGGCACCGGCATCACCGCAGGTTCGGCCCTGACCCACAACCCGCTGGTGGACAAGCTGACCTTCACCGGCTCCACTGCGGTGGGCAAGCAAATCGGCAAGATCGCCATGGATTCCATGACCCGGGTCACCCTGGAACTGGGCGGCAAATCGCCAACCATCGTCATGGCCGACGCTGACCTGAAAACCGCCGCGGCCGGGGCCGCCAGCGCGATCTTCTTCAACCAGGGCCAGGTCTGCTGCGCAGGTTCCAGGCTGTATGTGCAGCGCAAGCACTTCGACAATGTGGTGGCGGACATCAGCGACATCGCCAACGCCATGAAACTCGGCAACGGCCTGGACCCGAGCGTCGACTTGGGGCCATTGATCTCGGCGCGGCAGCAGGAGCGCGTCTACGGGTACATCGAAAAGGGCCGGGAAAGCGGTGCGACCATCGCCTGCGGCGGTGAACAGTTCGGGCCGGGGTTCTTCGTCAAGCCGACAGTGATTGTCGACGTCGATCAGAAGCACTCACTGGTGCAGGAAGAAATCTTCGGGCCGGTGCTGGTGGCGATTCCGTTCGATGACGAGGCCGATGCCCTGCGCATGGCCAACGACAGCCCCTACGGCCTGGGGGCGAGCATCTGGTCCAATGACCTGGCGGCGGTGCACCGGATGATTCCACGGATCAAGTCAGGATCGGTGTGGGTCAACTGCCACAGCGCCCTGGACCCGGCGTTGCCATTCGGCGGCTACAAGATGTCCGGGGTCGGGCGTGAGATGGGGTATGCGGCGATCGAGCATTACACCGAGCTGAAGTCGGTGTTGATCAAATTGTAATTTGCAGCGTTCTTTAGTCCGCTTTCGCGGGCAAGCCCGCTCCCACATCGGAATGCGTTCCCCGGTGGGAGCGGGCTCGCCCGCGAAGGCGCCCCCCCAGCCACTACGCCTCTGTTTTGCGGCCCTGCGGTTGACCCACCCCAGTTTTTGCGCCGGCCCGAAGCGCGTGACGAAGCTTCAGGGCCGGCCGTTCGACGCAGTAGTACGAAACGCCGCTGAGCAGCAACGACAAGGCCAGCACCGTTGCAACAATGGCCCCATCGTAGGCAACCGACCAGATAGCGTGCAGGAAGTACATCACCACATAGTGATTCAGGAACACGCCGTAGCTGATATTGCCGAGGAACTCGTCAATCCGGTGAAACCTGAGCTTTGTCAGCAGGTACACGGCCGGCACGCCCAGCGCTATGCCGGCGGTCACTTCGGCATTGAACGGTCGGCGCTCTATCCATCCCGCCATGATGGCCGCAAACATCAGGGCCGCCACCACGGTGGTGCCGGCAGCGATCGCCAGATCCTTCGGCTGCGCTTTGTACAGGTAGCTGCCGCACAGGAACATGAACAGTACGCCCGGCAATAGACGGTAGCCGTACAGGTCGGTGTTGATGAAACCCAGGCACGCGACCATGAAGACAACGACCGATAGAGCAAACGCAACGCCCCGCGCCCTGTAGATGATCAGGAAAGGGATCACCAGGTAGAAGCACATCTCAAGCCCCAAAGACCAGGCCGGCGGCAAGATCCACGATCCTGCCGCTCCGAACATGTAGAAACCGAGTGGCACAATAGCCAGGCTTGCGGCGATGTTGCGCAGCGTCAGCTCGGCGGCTTGAGGCGTGCCGGGCAGCAGGAAATAGATCACCGCACAGGAAACTGCGAAGTAGAACAGGAATTGAGGGTAGAGCCGCAGGGCGCGGTCCAGGTAGAACAGGCCGACTTTCTCCGGCGCCTTGTAGTTGCGCTCGATCAGCGAGGTCATCACGAAACCGCTGATGATCAGGAAGGACATCACGGCAATCACGCCGGGGTTTAGCCCCATGAACGTCTTGCCCATATGAGAAACGGCCACCAGAACGGCCAATAGCAGACGATAGACTCCCACTTACACCCCAAAATTCCTTGTCGTTATGGCGCGTAAATTACGATGCTTTGCGCTGGGAGAACAGGCTTTTCGCCGGCTCCGGAGGTTCTTCACTCAGGGTTTGAAACCCTGACCCAGCAACCAGCTGCGAACCATCCGCCCCTGCTCCACCGTCAAACCGGCCAACGCCTGCTCCGCCGGCTCTCCCTGCTTTAACCTCTGCACCAACGCCGCCACCTCAACCCCTTGCACATGCCAGATGCCCAGCGGCTGATCCGCAGTGATCACCACCTCGGCCTCATCGACAAAACCGTCACGCAACACTGGCGCCCGCTCAACCCTCAGCGCATTGAAATCCGCCTCGGCATGGGCCACCTCGGCGTCCGGCCAGTTCCGTCGTGCCTGCCAGAACGGCTGATCCAGCCAGCGTTGTTCATCGGCATAAAAATCCCGGCCGATCCGCGCAAACCGCAAAAACAATTGCTCCAACCGCTGCTGGTGGAAACGCTGGGCAAGAGCCGCCCGCTCAGGTTTGCACAGCAGCGTGTTGATCACTGCCGGCGCTTGCAACGCCGAAGACAAGGACTGAAAAATCCCGTTGCCCGACAACGGGTCGACCGCCATGGCCGCATCGCCGACCCGAATCCAGTTTTCGCCACACACCTGCGGGCTCAGAATCGCCGTGCTGCTGCGGGCGTGCAGCTGTAGATCAGCTTCCGCTTCGCCAGCAAAAAAAGCCGTGGCCAGCTTCGAACCCTGGCGCCGCTGTCGGCAGTAATCGAGCAACATGGCCTTGCCCGGCAACCCGGCGCTGGCCACGTCCACCGTCCATTGCCAGTAACACTGGCCGTCGGCGCGCCGTGCCATCCATGCCCAGCCATCCTCGAGGCTTTCCACGGCACTGGCGGTGCTGCCCGGCAAACCCTGCCAGCGATTGAGCAAACTGACCGTCTCGGGTCCACGCAAGCCCTTGCCGATAGCGGGGGCCTGACGTCCTCGGGCTTCCACCAGAAACGGTGCGAGCAGCGGTTCGCGCCCGTCGATTTCGATTCGATGACCATTGGCCGATGACTGAACCGTCAGCACCCGGCCTTCGATCAGCTCGACCCCCGCCAGGCGCAAATCCTCACGCAGGCCTCGGTCAAACACCGGACGGTCGAGCAAGTATTCGATGTTCTGCGCATGGTGCTTGCCATTCCAGCTCACCTGGCGTTGAGAGGGCAGCGTCGCCTGCGCCAAAGCCTGGTGCAGGCCCGCGCCGCGCAAGGCTTCCAGAACCCGCACCGACACGCCTTCGAACGCGGCAAACCGACGCCATTCGCTGATCAGCGTGACGCCATGGCCCAGCCGCCGCAATCCCAGTGCGACGGCGGCGCCGGCCGGTCCGGCGCCAAGAATGACGATGTCGGTCATGGCCCGAGTCGCCGTTCAGGGCCACGGTAGCGGGCATGCTCGCGCAACCACTCGATGACTTGCACATTGCTGGCGTCAGGCTGTTCGGCGAAGAACCCGGCGATGTGTCCGCTCAACGCGGCACAACCGAGGCTCGCCCCGGATTGCCCCGGGTAGGTGCCATGCACACAGGCGGCGAAATCCGCCTGGGCGCTGTTGAGCCACGACCATTCCTGCTCGGCGCACCGTGCATCGCCGGTCACCCGCACCACCTGCGGATAGTTCGCCGGATACACCCCTTCCCCTTGGGCCGGGCTCGACGCACACAGCAGCACGCCCCGTGCCACCGCCGCCGCACAGGCCGCGCGCAACAGGCTGCGATCCTGGCGCAGGCCGAGGCTCAGATTGATCAGTCGCACGTCCTGCGTCAGCAGCCAGTCAATCGCCGTGGCGATCTGCAAGGCGCTGGTGACACCCCGCTGGTCGAACACCTGGGCCACGCAAAATAGCGCCGAAGGTGCACGCCGGCCGATCGCCTCGATCACCGCGCTGCCATGCCCCAGCGGGTCGTCGCGCAAGTCGCCCTCGGCCAGGCCGTCTTCAAGCAATGAAAAGCGCCGACCGGCGATCACTTGCACCCGTTGTGCCGCCGAGTGGCCGCTGTCCACCACACCAATGCGTAACTCAGGTTTCATGCAGCACCGTTTTCGAGGTCAGCACGCCGTCGAGCAATTCGAAGCGCAGATCGGCATCGGCCAGGGTTGAGGGGCGATGGCTGATCAGGATCCGCGTACGCCCGGCGAACAAGCGGTCGATGGCGTCGATGACTTCGCGCTCGGTGGCTTCATCCACCGCGGACGTGGCTTCATCAAGCACCAGGATCAAAGGGTCCTGCAACAGCGCCCGGGCAATCGCGATGCGTTGTTTCTGCCCTCCGGACAACTGCTGACCCCGCTCGCCCAACGGGCTGTCGAGGCCTTCGGGCAAGGACTCGATCAGACTGTCGAGTTGCGCCAGTCGCGCCACGTCGGCAATCGCCTCGCGGCTGGCATCCGGCACCGCGTAGGCCAGGTTGTCGGCGAGGCTGCCGCGAAACAGCACGATGTCCTGGCTGACGATGGCAATGCGCCGACGCAACTGGAACAGGTCCAGTTCACGCAGATCGACGTCGCCCAGCAGTACCCGGCCCGATTGCGGATCGTGATGACGTTGCAGCAGGTCGATCAGGGTGGATTTACCCACGCCCGAGCCGCCACTGAGGGCCACTTTCATACCGTAGGGAATCCGCGCTTCGATGCCGCGCAGGGTCGACTGACGGCCGGGATGGGCGAAGTGCACGTTGTCGAACCAGAGATCGCCGCCATTGGGCATCGCCCGTGGCGCGGCGGGCGTCAACACGGTCGGTTGTTCCCCTCGCAGTTCCATGACCCGGCCGAGGCTGACGGTCATCCGCTGAATGGCGACGTAGAGCCCGAGCAAGCTCTGCACCGGCCCCACGGCCATGCCCAGGTAAGTGGAAAACGCAATCAGCGCGCCGAGTTGCCAGGTGCCCTGCACCACCCAGTAACCGCCGATCAAGAATGCGCAGGCCCGGGACAGCGAGGTCAGGGTACCGGGCACGGCCTGGGTGAAAAATTCGGTGACTTGCAGACGCAGCAACTGGCTCATGTAGCCCTGCCCCAGCGTCTCGAGGCGCCGTGCTTCGCGCTGTTGCTGACCGGCGGACTGGATGAATTTCATCACCGGCAGCGTCTCGACCATGAACGACGACATGTCCGCCGAACGCTCGCGCAACTGCCGCACATCGCGCTCGACCTTGCGCCGCATCCAGCGCAGCCAGAGGACATCGAGGGGAATCAGCACCAGGGCCAGCAACGAGAGTTTCCAGGACAGCGTCAGCAGCATCGCGATGGCGACCACCAGGCCGATCACACTCGACACCGCCGAGAACAGCGAGTCCACGGCAAACCGCTGGATTTCCGCGACGTCGCCATCGAGGCGCGACATCAGGTCGCCGATGCGCCGCTGGCCGTAAAAGCTCGGCGACAGGGTTTGCAAATGCCGGTACAGGTCGTCGCGCAGAGCAAACAGCATGCGCCCGGACAGTCGCGTGTGCAGGTAGCGGTTGATGCCCGAGAGCGCCGTCCCCAGCAACCCCGCGACGATCATCAGCCCGGCAATCAACACCAGCATCGGGAAGTTGCGCGCCAACAGGCCATCGTCGATCAGCAGTTTGGTCAGCCACGGCTGCACCAGCACCAGCGCCGAGGCGCAGACCGACAAACCCAACAGCCCGGCAATCGCCAGGCGATGGGGTCGCACGAAGCTGTACAGCCAGCGCAGCGATGCTTGCAGGGCCTCGGGGTTCTGGCTGTCGATCAGCCGAACGATCAAGCGCTGCATCACGAACGCAACTGTTTGAGCTTGCGATAAAGCGTCGCGCGGCTGATGCCCAGGGCGTCGGCGGCGGCCGAGACGTTGCCCTGGTGCGTGTCCAGGGACTGACGAATCAGCTCCAGTTCGTTTTCCCGGATGCTGCCGGCCTGGGGCCGTTCGCTGGCGGTCAACTCGTCGAGCATGCTGTCGGGCAAGTGATCGAGGGTCAGCACGGTTTCGCCCGGTTCGCGCATGGCCAGCGCGGTGCGCAGGACCATCTCCAGTTGGCGGATGTTGCCCGGCCAGTGATAGCCGCTGAGCAAGCGATCGAGATCGTCGTGCAGGACCACGGTGGGGGCGCCCAGTGTTGACAGCATGCGACTGACCAGCGCGCCGAAATCCTCGCGTTCGCGCAGGGCCGGGAGCATCACGCTGATGCCGTTGACCCGGTAGAACAGGTCCTCGCGAAAGTGTTTTTCTTCCACCAGGCGCTTGAGGTCGCGGTGGGTGGCGCAGATCAGCGCGACGTCGATGTCCTGCTCTTCGCCTGCGCCCAGGGGCGCGACCTTGCGATCCTGCAACACCCGCAACAGCCGGGCCTGCAAGGCCAATGGCATGTCGCCGATTTCATCAAGGAACAAGGTGCCTCCATGGGCCTGCTGCAAGCGCCCGACCATGCCGCCCCGGCGTGAACCGGTGAACGCGCCTTCGCGGTAGCCGAACAGTTCGGACTCGATCAGGCCTTCGGGAATGGCCGCGCAGTTCACCGCCACGAAGGGTTTGTCGCAGCGCGTTCCGGCCATGTGCAGGGCGCGGGCGATGACCTCCTTACCGGTGCCGGTTTCGCCCAGCAACAAGACCGGCAACTCATTGGCCAGGCCTTGACGGGCCATGCGCAAGGCACGGGCGTAGCGCGTATTGCTGCCGGCCAGCGCTTCCAGATCCGGTTGCGCCTTGGGTGTTTTCGCCGCAGTGCGCGGCGGGCTGCTGACATTGATCGAGCGTTGCGGCGCGCGCAGGGTTTTGTAGAAGAATTCACCCTTGGCGGTTTGCAGGCTGCCAGCCCCACCTTGATGCAGGCGCGCCAACAACTGCAGGCCGTCGACGCCGAGAAACTCCTCGCAGCGCCGACCGACCAGGGCCGAGCGCTCGGCGTGGAGCAACTGGCAGGCCTGGGCGCTGACCGCCAGGATCTGCCCGCCGAGGCTCACGGCCAGCAGGCCTTGCCACGGGGACTCCAGGTATTGCCTGCGGCTGTGGAACGCCAGGACGATTTCGTCCGGATAACTGGCGTTGAACACCCGGCTTTCGATCTGGCTGACCGCCATGGCCAGCAGCGCGGTGCTGTCGTGGGCGCGACCGAGGGGGCCTTCGCGGGTCAGGTCGAGGACGCCAAGAATGTCGCCTTGGGGGCAATGGATCGGCACCGAAGTGCAGGAAAAATCACTGAGGCGATCCAGATAATGTTCGCCGCAATCGATCAGGGTCGGCCGGGCTTCCACCAGCGCCGTGCCGAGGGCGTTGGTGCCGCGAACCGCTTCGCTCCAGCAGGCGCCGAGGGTGATGTCCTGCAAGCCACTGCCCTTGAGACGGTCGGCGCGGCCTTCGACGGCGAGGATAGTGGCGTCGGAGTTGGCGAGGATGATCAGCCCCTCCTTGCCCTGACGCTCGGCCAGGTAATCGATCGCTGGTAGCGCGGCGTCGATCAGCAAACGGTTGCTGGCCAGCAACACGTCGAGGCTGGCACTCGATTCCAGCGCCAACTCATGCTTGGCATTGAAATGCACGCCATGGCTCAGGCTGCGCCGCCACGAGGCATCGATTTCCGCTCGCAGGACGCCATCCGGCACTTCGCCTTCCAGGTGCAGCTTTTCCCGGGCCAGCCGGGCTTCGCGATGCAGTTTGGGGGAGTTTGTTTTTATTGGCGTCATCAAGCGCTCCGGGTCATCCACCCTGCGCCTTCATACGTCGGCGCCCTGGAGCAATCTTTACGTTAACGTAAGGGCTATGGCAAGTGCCGTAGGGCGCTTGTGTTCCGTCAGGTAGACCACGTTATCGTTCTTCGCGAGCAAGCCCGCTCCCACAGTGTCCGAGTAGAACCGCAGATTTGTGGACGACGCGAAACCTGTGGGAGCGGGCTTGCCCGCGAAAGCGATCTTCCAGACACCCAAGATCTCAGAGCTGCCAAACCTCAGGGCTCACAAAAAACGCTCGCGCATTATCCTCCAGACTCTCCAGGTGATACCCGCCCTCCTGCACAATCAGGCACGGCAACCCCAGGCTGCGAATCCGCTCCCCGAGCACGGCAAACCCTTCGCGGCTCACCGCCACCTTGCTTTGCGGGTCCAGTTCGAAAATATCGAAGCCCAGGGACAACACCAGCACCTCGGCGCGAAAGTCCTTCACCGCCTTCAGCGCTACATCCAATTGCTCGAGAAAATCCGCCTCGCTCGCGCCATGGGCCATCGGCAGGTTGAGGTTGAAACCCTCCCCCGCCCCGACACCGCGCTCATCGGCGAAACCTGCGACGCCCGGATAGAAGTTGGTCGGATCGCCGTGCACCGACACGTAAAGCACGTCATCGCGGTCGTAGAAAATCTCCTGAATCCCCTGGCCGTGGTGCATGTCAGTATCCAGCACCGCCACCCGCGAAAAACCGCCGCGCAATACCTGCGCCGCCACCGCCGCATTGTTCACATAACAGAAACCACCCGCCGCTTCCGCTCGGGCGTGGTGACCCGGTGGACGGCACAGGGCATAGGCTGCCGGCTCGCCATCGAGCAACGCCCGGGCCCCGGCGATGGCGCTTTGCGCCGACCAGTAGGCCGAACGCCAGGTCTGCTCGCCCACCGGGCAACTGCCGTCGGCCAGATAGCGCGCCGCCTGCGCGAGAATCCCGCGCAGGGCATTGGGCTCGCGGACGAAGATGTTAGACATCACCTCGTCGCCCCAATCCTCGGGAATCTCTTTCCAGCGCTGATGGGCTTCCTGCAAAAACGTGAGGTACGGCGCACCGTGCACCGCCAGCAGCGGATCGAGCCCGGCATCGGCCGGTTGCTCGACGGTAAACCCCAACGCGTGAGACGCCTGCACCAGGCGCTGTGCGCGCTCAGGCACTTCCTGCGGCGTACGCATCTGGCCACGGGAGTAGTAACTGCGGGGATGGTGGAGTAATTGTTCTGGGTGGAAAAAACTGCGCATGGAATGAATACCTGTCAGTTAACGAAAATCTTGAAACCGGACACATCCCTCTGTAAGAGCGAGCCTGCTCGCGATGAGGTCGGCACATTCAACATTGATGGCGACTGATCCACCGCTATCGCGAGCAGGCTCGCTCCTACAGGGATTGTGTTTAGTCGGCTTTCCCGGCTCGAGCCAACACCGCGTTGAGCAACACATCGGTGCCCTGCCGCACATCTTCGGGCAACACGTCTTCGGCTTCGTTGTGGCTCAGGCCACCCACGCACGGGATGAACACCATGGCCGTCGGGCAGTACCGCGCCAGGTGGATCGCGTCATGTCCGGCGCCGCTGACAATCGACTGTTGAGCGTAGCCCAGCGCATCCACGGCCTGTTGCACCGCCGCCACGCAGTCCGCGTCGAACGGCGTCGCCGGGCTGATCCAGTGCGGGGTGATCGCCAGGTTCAAACCGCGAGCGTCGGCTATCGCCTGCAGCCGCGTACGGACCTGTTGCTCCATCGCCTCGATGGTTTCATCGCGGTGATGACGCAGGTCGACGGTGAAGTTCACCAGCCCCGGAATGGTGTTGCGCGACGACTTGTTGATGCTCAACTCGCCGACCGTGGTCAGGCCTTCGGGGGCGAAGTCCGCCGCCAGGCCTTCGATGGCCTGGATCATCTGCGCCACGCCGTACAAGGCGTCCTTGCGCAGGGGCATAGGCGTGGTGCCAGCGTGAGCCGCCATGCCTTCTACCCGTACGTCGAGCCAGCGAATCGCCTGGCCGCCGCTGACGACGCCGATGCTCTTGGCGTTGTCTTCGAGGATCGGCCCTTGTTCGATGTGGGCTTCAAAGTACGCATCCACCGCGCCGCCCAGCGGGCGCTCGCCGGCATAGCCGGTGCGTTGCAGCGCCTCGGCGACGCTGACGCCATCGATGTCGCGCACCGCCAGCGCGGCGTCCAGCGCCATGATGCCGGTGAACACCGCCGAGCCGAACATCGCCGGGGTGAAGCGTACGCCTTCTTCGTTGGTCCACACCGCCACTTCCAGCGGCTTGCGGGTCTGGATGCCCAGATCATTCAAGCATCGCACCACTTCCAGGCCGGCAAGCACGCCGTACACGCCATCGAACCGCCCGCCTTCGGGCTGGGTGTCGAGGTGGCTGCCCATCATCACCGGCGCAGCGTCGGGATCAGTACCGGCGCGGCGGGCGAACAGGTTGCCAATGGCATCCACGCTCAGGGTCATGCCGGCTTCGCGGCACCAGTGGGCAAAGAGTTCACGACCGGCCTTGTCCTCATCGCTCAGGGCCAGGCGGCAGCTGCCGCCACGGGCAGTGGCGCCGATTTCGGCCATCGCCATCAGGCTCGCCCAGAGGCGTTCGCCATTGATCTTCAACATGAGTTTCTCCAGGAAAATTCAGGGATCAGGCCTTGGCCAGTTCCACGCGTTCGGCGCTGGCATGGCGACGGGCAAGGGACAGCACACACAGCAGCGAAGTCGCGGCGATCAGGCTGTAGAACACCGCCCCGCCCCACTCGCCACCCACGGCGAACGTGCCGAAAGCGGCCATGGTGCTGAACAGTTTGTCATCGGAGGGAAAAAACAACGCGCCGAACACCAGCACGGCGCGGCTGGGACGAAGCGGGAGGCTTCATGGGGGACTCCTTTGGTTATTTTTCTGGCAGGAGAGAAACGGAAAATCCACGGAGCTCTGGCGGCGCCGGTCTGGGGATGATTTTTCGTTCCGGGACCATGATTAGTCAATTTTCTATTTATTATTCGAAGTATTAATACAGCTTATAATTGAGAGCAGCAGCCACTTGTGAACTTCGACAAGCCGGGGACGAAATGCAAAAACTGCAAATGCGGCGTCCAAAAAACGCTGGCAAAAAAAGGCCGCCCCAAAGGCGGCCAGGAAAACAGGTGTTGATTCAAAGCAGAAGCTAGCGATTGCGCGCGAGTTATCGTACTGGCCTTTCGATTGCAATTTTATGTTCAGCGCACGGATTAACCGGCTCTTTCCAAAGCGGAAAACAGGCTGACGAATTCCAATGAAAGCTTATGGTGTGGCGCCAAATGGATCATGGGCACCGACGCTTCATGGGACTCACGCATTTTGACCGTGCTGCTCAAATAATCCGGTAACACGGGCAAGCCCTCGGCCACCAATTCGTCGATCAGCATCTGGTGCACGCTGGCACGTGCCACAAACTGGTTGACCACCACTCCTTCCACGATCAACGACTCATTATGGTCAGCCTGCAACTCGGCCACTTCGGCGATGACGCTATAGAGCGCCTGACGGGAAAAGCTGTCGCAATCGAATGGAATCAGCACGCGGTCGGCGGCGATCAGTGCGCTGAAGGTATAGAAATTCAAGGACGGCGGAGTATCGATATAAATGCGTTCGTAATCTTCGGAAAGCTCCACCAACAAGCGGCGCAGCTTATTGATCTTGAATTTTGACTCAAGCTTTGGCTGCAGATCGGCAAGCTCGTGGCTGGCCGTGACCAGGTGCAGATTGTCGTAGCGAGTATCCGTGATGGCCACCCGATTCTTTTTGCTGGCCGGGCCACTGGATAAAGTTTGCTTGAAAAAATCGGCGATCCCCATGGGGATATCATCGCCTGTCAGTCCGGTCAGGTATTGGGTCGAGTTAGCCTGGGGATCGAGATCCACCAGTAGCGTCCTGTAGCCTTCGGCAGCACTGACAGCCGCGAGATTGCAGGCGATGCTTGATTTTCCAACGCCTCCTTTTTGATTGAACACAGCTCGACGCATGGGGGAGGTAACCTGAAAAAGATCTCCCTCGATCATAGGATTGAAACATTTCAGTAATATTTCTACGCGACAATTTTGTTTCATTTTTAAGACAGCAACTGCCATTCCCTGACTGCGCCATCCGACATGCAGTTAACGATAGGCGTGTCTGTACTTATGGCATTACAAGGAGGTCGACAATGCAATGTTCACTGGATGAAATACGCCACCAGATCCTGGACGCACAACCCGTGTTGAAACGACTCGATATCGAGATGGAAGGGATTCAGTTTGATCCGCTGGTACCTTCAAGCGTCACCGCTGCCTACGCCAAGGTAGATCGGGTGATTGAGCATCTGTTGGCCCGGTTCAAAGCAAACCCCATCCTTGGGCCGTTAACGACAGAGCTGAGGTCCCAATATCTTGATGGCATTCGAGCGAAGGTAGCGCATGCCAGGAATGGCAAGTAGCCTGGAACTTCGTCGGCAGCGACCGGTTGAATCCGGTCAGTCTGGAAGGACCGTCTTTTCAGCAGAATCGAGCAAATGCCAACCCTCAGCGGCTTGGTGTCGCTTGGGACTCTTCAAAATGATGCCGTAACAATGGCATCTCTCGCTAATAGCCAACGTAGACACGTTCTCGCCGATAAAATCCCTCCTTTGCAGCACTATAAGTAGCTAGCTATTTGTTAATGAAAGTCTGAAGTATTCATTTGAACTTTCGGATTCTTTCAGTCTGCGGCCTGTGCCTAACATCGGCTCCACAGCGAACCAGCCTCTTGGCAGCCTGGCGCCGTCGAAGTGCTTTTGCAGCAGGCCCTGGGATTTTTGAGGATCACCGATGAAGCTGGAAATTTTTCGCACGCTGTGGGGCTACACCGCCAGCAAGGCTCAGGCGCTCGAGGAGTTGCTGCAAGCGGGCTTTGATGGCATGGAAGCACGCCTGCCACTGGACACCCGTGAACGGGCCGAGTTCGCCGCCTTTCTCCAGGCCAATCGCCTGGGCTATATCAGCACGGTCTTCACCGCGTACGACGTGCTGCCGGATCAGTCGGCAACCCCTGCCGTCCACCTCAATGACCTCGACCAGAAACTCGCCTGGGCCGCCGAACTCGGCCCACGCTTCGTCAACGTGCTGGCGGGCAATGACCGCTGGTCCTTGCCACAGCAAGTAGAGTTTTTTGGCCATGCGCTGGAACTGGCGCGCAAGCACGGCCAGGTCTGCAGTTTCGAAATCCACCGCTCGCGTTCGCTGTTCAACCCCTGGGTGACCCTGGAGTTGATCCGGCAACTGCCCGAGCTGCTGTTTACCAGTGACATCAGCCATTGGGTGGTGACCTGCGAGCGCCTGTTGAATGACCCGGCCGATGACCTGAGCGCTTTCATCGAGCGGGTTCACCATATCCAGGCCAGGGTCGGTTATGACCAGGGACCGCAGGTTCCGCACCCGGCGGCTCCCGAATATGCAAGGGAGCTGGCCTTCCACCAGCAGCACTGGGAAAGCATCTGGCGCTCGCAGCAAGCCCGCGGTTACCAGGTCAGCACCTTGACCCCGGAATTCGGCGCCGACGGCTACCTGCATCACTTGCCCTTCACCAATGTCCCGGTCGCCGACCTGTGGTCGTTGAACGTGTGGATGGGCCAGACCGAGCGTGAACACTTCGAGCGTTTCAGCCACTCAAGCCATCCTTAGGGAGCCGATGCGTCATGCCTGACAACAAAAACAACAGCGCAAGCACTGACTCACACAAAGCCAACTTCAACAGCATCCCGGTGGTCAACATCGCCGGTCTGTTCAGCTTTGAACTGGAACACCGCCTGGCCGTTGCCGAACAATTGGGGCGCGCTGCCAGCGAGGTCGGGTTCCTCTATATCACCGATCACGGTATCGACCCGCAACTGATCGCCAACCTGCGCAAGGCTGCCAAGGACTTTTTCGACCAGCCGCTGGACGCCAAGATGCGCCACTACATTGGCACCTCGCAAACCCACAAGGGCTTTGTGCCCGAAGGCGAAGAGGTCTATTCCAAGGGCAAGCCGGACCACAAGGAAGCCTTCGACGTCGGTTTCGAAGTCCCGGCCGATGACCCGCTGGTGCTGGCCAACACCCCATTGCTGGGGCCCAACGACTGGCCGCAGCTGCAAGGTTTCAAGGCGTCGGTGCAGGCCTACTATGAAGCCATCTTCGCCTTGGGCCGGCGCCTGTTCGGCGGCTTTGCCCTGACCCTGGGCCTGGAAGAAAACTACTTCGACAGCCTGGTTACCCGTCCACCGTCCAAGCTGCGCCTTATCCACTATCCCTTCGACGGCGCAGCCCATGACGCACCAGGTCTTGGAGCCCATACTGATTACGAGTGCTTCACCATTCTTTTGGCCGACAAACCGGGCCTTGAGGTGATGAACAATCTTGGCCAATGGATCGATGCACCACCGATTGCCGATGCCTTTGTCGTCAACATCGGCGACATGCTGGAGGTGATGACGGCAGGCGCTTTCGTTGCCACCGCGCACCGGGTGCGCAGCGTGAAGGAGGAGCGTTATTCCTTCCCGCTGTTTTATGCCTGCGACTATCACACCCAGATCAGACCGCTGCCCGGATTCGCCCAGGCAGGCAACGACTACGAAGAAATCACCATCGGCGAACACATGTATGGCCAGGCGTTGCAGACCTATCAGTATCTGCGCCAGAGGGTGGCCAACGGGGAAGTTCAACTGCCAGGCAAGGCACGAAAGCCCGCCAGTTTCGGACATTTGAAAAATCAGGCTCAACCGTCCTGATTGAAGTTTTCAGCTAAACCCCTACCTACGCCGGAGTCAGCACGTCATGAAAAACAACAAGAAAAACCTTTTGAGCCTGGCTGTATTGGCAGCCGGCATGTTCGGCGCCTCGGTGAGCATGGCCGCGGCAGACACGTTGAAGGTCGGCATGGAGATCACCTACCCACCCTTCGAGTCCTATGACAAGGACAAGAACGTAGTGGGTTCGGACCCCGAACTGGCAACGTCACTGGCCAAACACATGAACGCCAAGGTGGAGTTCGTCGACACCAAGTTCCCGAGCCTGATCCTGGGCCTTAACTCCGGCAAGTACGACGCGATCATTTCCGGCATGTACATCACACCGGAGCGCCAGACCCAGGCCCAGACCATCGCCTATGCCAATACCGGTGCCGCGGTCATGGTGCCCAAGGGCAGCGAGATCAATGCAAAAAAGCCTGAAGACCTGTGCGGCCTGAAACTGGGCCTGGAACAGGGCACCACTTGGGTCAAGGAATTCAAGAAGCTCTCCGATGAATACTGCGTGCCGAACAACAAAGGCGCGATCACCGTCAGCGAGTACCCTTCGGCACCTGAAGTGACCCAGGCCTTGCTGTCCAAGAACATTCAGGCCCAGGTTGAAATCGCCGGTGCGGCAAAAATGATCGCGGAAAAGACCAACGGCCGGGTAGTGATCACCACCGAACATCCGATTTATCAGCAAACCCTGGGCATCTTCGTCAAGAAAGGTAACGACGAAACCTTCCAGGCCGTGCAAAAGGCCTTCGAGGAGAGCAAAAAGAGCGGTGAATACGCGGCAATTCTCCAGAAATATGGCCTGGAAGAACCGACTGCCAACTAAGAACCTGTCCTTGTAGTCTGGTCATCTGCCTCCCCTGCACCGGGGCGGCAGTTCGAGGTGCCCCATGCAATTCGATTGGTCGTATTTCTTATCCCTGTTCTCCCTGCCGGACTTCTGGAAGGCCTGCGTCACGGTGGTCCAGCTCAGCGCCCTGGCCTGGTTCATCGGCATGCTGCTGGGTTTTGTCCTGGCCTCGGCCAAGCTGTCCCAATCGCCCTTGCTGCGCATTCCCGCAGCGGTCTACATCTGGTTCTTCCGCAGCATCCCGTTGCTGGTGCTGGTGGTGTTCGTCTACAACCTGCCGCAATTGTTTCCCGGTAGCGGCCCGATTCTGTCCAACCCCTTCTACGCAGGGTTGCTGGCCCTGGTGGTCACTGAAGCTGCGTACATGGCGGAAATCCATCGTGGTGGCCTGATCTCCGTGGCCAAGGGCCAGAAGGAAGCCGGGCGCGCGCTGGGTGTCGGCCCGTTCGGCATGCAACGCCTGATCGTGATCCCCCAGGCTTTCCGTATTTCGCTGCCCACGCTGATCAATGAATACATCACGGTGGTCAAGCTGACCTCGCTGGTCTCGGTCATCTCCCTGACCGAAATCCTCACTGTCGGCCAGCGCCTCTATGCCACCAACTTCCTGGTCATGGAAACCCTGGCGGCGGTAGGCGTCTATTACGTGTTGATCGTCACCGTGTTCGGTTATTTCCTGCAGCGCCTGGAGCGCTATCTGGACCTGAACTTCCGCAAGCCGCACACACTCGACGAGGCCACCATCGCCAGGTTCAAGGCCAGCGCCGAAGCGTTGCCCGACACTGCGCGCAAAGCCGCCGGCAACAGCGCGACGCCCATCCTGCAACTGAAGAACATCCAGAAGAGCTATGGCACCCACAAGGTGCTGATGGGTATCGACCTGAATGTCGAATACGGCCAGGTGGTCTCGATCATCGGGCCATCCGGCTCCGGCAAGACATCGCTGATCCGCACGGTCAACGGCCTGGAAACCATCGATACCGGCGACATTCTGTTGTTCGGCGAAAAATTCATCGAAGCGTCGGACAAACCCAACAGCACCCGCCTGCGCAAAGGCGTGCGGCACATCGGCATGGTGTTCCAGAACTTCAACCTGTTCCCGCACCGTACCATTCTCGACAACGTCACCCTGGCACCGCGTTACCACGGACAGCCGGGCGAGCTGAGTGAACATCGTGCTTATGCGCTACTGGACAAGGTCGGCCTGCTGGCCCATGCCCACAAGTATCCGCACCAGCTCTCCGGTGGGCAGCAACAGCGCGTGGCGATCGCTCGAGCCCTGGCGATGGAGCCGCAGATCATGCTGTTCGACGAGCCGACCTCGGCCCTCGACCCGGAACTGGTCAACGATGTGCTGAACGTGATACGCGACCTGGCCAAAGAAGGCATGACCATGCTGATCGTGACCCACGAAATGGACTTTGCCATGTCGATATCCGACCGGGTCGTATTCATGGAGAACGGTAATATCCAGCTGGATGCCGCACCGCAAACCATACGATGCGAAGCCGAAGGAGAACGCGTGCGGCGCTTCATGGGCATCAGTACTCGATCGCCGAACCTGTCTGCAACGCTGGATCATGCATGAGCAGGCAAGCACTTTCTTCGAACGTCCTTCTTTCAGGAAAACGTACATGAATCTGGGAATAGCAGGACGCTGGGCACTGGTGTGCGCCGCCAGTAAAGGTCTGGGCAAAGCCTGCGCACAGGCACTCGTTAACGAAGGCGTGAACGTGGTGATCACCGCACGGGGCGAACAGACGCTAAATGAAACAGCCCGTCAGCTCAGGGCGATAAACCCTGAAGTGACGGTCATCGCCGTCGCCGGAGATATTTCGACGCCCGAGGGTCGAGCGGCAGCGCTCAAGGCCCATGAGCATTTCGATATCCTGATCAACAACGCTGGAGGCCCTCCCCCCGGGGATTTCCGCGAGTGGAATCGCGACGCCTGGCTCAAGGCGCTGGATGCCAACATGCTGACGCCTATCGAGTTGATCAAGGCCACGGTAGACGGTATGGCGTCACGTGGATTTGGTCGAATCATCAACATCACGTCGAGTGCCGTGAAATCCCCGATCGAAAGCCTGGGCCTGTCCAACGGCGCGCGCAGTGGTCTGACGGGGTTTGTCGCAGGGCTTGCCCGGCAAGAAAACATTGCCAGTCGCAATGTGACGATCAACAACCTGCAGCCGGGCTCATTCGACACCGATCGACTGCGTGACAACCTGGTCGCTGCTGCTGAAGAGTCGGGGCAAGACAGTGAGGTATTCCTGGACGAATGCCGTAGCGAGATTCCCGCCAAACGCTTCGGCTCACCAGAAGAGTTCGGTGCGCTGTGTGCCTTCGTTTGCAGCAGCCATACGGGCTACCTGACCGGGCAGAACCTGTTGATTGATGGTGGGGCTGTTCGCTCCAGCCAATAATTGGCCGCCAACCGGATCGGCACCCGTGGCGGTGCCGGACGGCCTGGTGCAGGCCGTCGCTCCCACAGGTGACTAATCAGGGTTTACGCGCAATGATCACCTGACTTTTCGCCACCACCGCATCCAGCGCCTGCTTGATCTGTGCACCCCGTGGCGAGGCCAGGATCGCCTGCCAGGTATCCGCCCAGTGGTTGAGCAGCGGATGGTCCGGGTTGCTGAAATCGACCTTGGCTTCCCAGAACAACAGCATCCACATCGACCAGTAGAATCCGTACTGACTGTGGCTGATCACTTCCAGGCCGGCATCGCTGACTATGGCCTTGAACTGCTCCTCGCTGATGATGCGGATGTGGTTGGGCTTCTGGAAATACTCGGCCGCCGCGATATCTTTCTGCAGGTCTTCGGAGCTGGGATGCGGGACGCTCAGCAGATACAACGCGCCCGGTTTGCCGACGCGCACCAACTCTGCGAGGAACTGCGCCGGATCGTCCACGTGCTCGATGACCTCGGTGGACACCACCCGGGTGGCGGTCCCATCGGCAATCGGCAGCGGGTTGCAGTCGGTGACATGGCATTCGACGTCGCGGGCCGGTGTATCGCCCAGGCGCTGGCGGGTCGCCTCGACCTTGGCCGCGTCGATATCGGCGATGATGATCTTCGCCCCGCGCATCCCGCAGAAATGCACGTTACCACCGTCGCCGCAGCCGACATCCAGCAGCGTGTCTTCGGGGGTCACCGGGAAGCCGGTGAACAGTTCGCCGGTTTGCTGATTGAACCAGCCGCTGAGCATCGCGTCGTGCAGGCCGAGCATGTAGGGATCGACCTTCTGGGCCACTGGCGCCGCGGGCGGTGTCTCTGGCTGCACAGGCGTGGGCGTGCCCGCCGTGAGTTTCTTCAAAAGGCTCAGCATGAGGTGGCTCCAGAGGATGGGACGGCTGTTCGGGAGTTGCCCAGGCGTTTGACCAGCGAGGCGCCGCGGTTGCGCATGGGCATTTCAATGAAGCGATAGTTGAGTTCGCTCAGCAGCACGATCAGGCCGCCAGCCATCAGCAACATCAGAATCGGATGGCCAGCCGGACTGGGCAGCCCGGCAGCCTGTAAACGGAAAATGAACTCACGAACCAGCAAGTAGGCCGGGATATGGATCAGGTAAATCCCGTAGGAGCGGCTGCCGACCCAGGTCATCAGGTTCTTGAACATTCCCTTGGGCATCAGGTAATCGCGGTTGTAGGACGCGATCCACACCAGCAGCGCACACAGCAGCGCAATCACACCGATTCGGTAATGGGTAAAGGTGAAACGGTCCGTCGCCATGAAACCGAGCACCAGTGCAATCCCGACCAGTGCCGACAGGCCGGCCCAGGAGCGACGCAGGAAAGTCGGCTCCCAACGCCGGTACGAAGGCTGCGCGCTCCACATCGCCAACAGCACGCCAAGGGCCAGCGCGTCGGTGCGCACCACCATCAGGATCGGTGTGCGCAAGGTCAACAACTGCACCGCCACCAGCGCCAGCA
This sequence comes from Pseudomonas sp. GL-R-26, assembly GCF_019947365.1. Classification (NCBI taxonomy): domain Bacteria; kingdom Pseudomonadati; phylum Pseudomonadota; class Gammaproteobacteria; order Pseudomonadales; family Pseudomonadaceae; genus Pseudomonas; species Pseudomonas sp. GL-R-26. The sequence continues at coordinate 215,364 of NZ_JAGYGI010000006.1, forward strand.
ACGCCCACACCAAGTGCTTGCGAAACAGCACGATCATCAGCGGAAACAGCAGGTAGAACTGCTCTTCCAGCGACAGGCTCCAGTACACGAAACTGGTGCCGTATTCGTAGCGATAAAAACTGTCGGCAAAGCGGAAGTTGGCGTACTGCGCGATGCCGGCCAGGGTCGCCTGAATGTTCGCCTGCAGGGTGCCGAACGCGCCGGAGCGGTTGAGAAAAAGGCACGCCAGCAACATCAGCGCCAGCCATAACCAGGCCGACGGCAGCAATCGAAAGGCCCGGCGCAACCAGAAGTTGCGCGTCTGTTGCCAATACTCCTGACGCGTGGTGCAGCGGCGCAAGGCCGAGATCAGGCTGCGGGCAATGACAAAGCCCGAGATCGCGAAGAACAGATCCACGCCCCACCACGGCTGACTGTACAGCGTGATGGCCTGCAACAACGGCACAGCCGCCGCAAACAGGCTGTCCTGCAGGTGATGAAACAACACGCCAAGCACCGCAATGCCGCGCAGCAACTCGATGTCCATGATCCGTTTTTCGTTGCTCATGCACCCTCCTGGACATGAGGTTTGCGAGCAATGATCACTTGGCTCTTGGGCATGAACCGGTCCAGCATCTGCTTGATCGCCAACCCGTCGGGCTGGGCCAGCAAGTCCTGCCAGGTTTTCGCCCAGCTCTCCATCAGCGGCGGATACGGCGCCTGAATCCGGTCGCGAACCGCACCGCCCAATTCACGCCCGGCAGCCCGCTCACTGGCCCAGAAAAAAATCATGCCCATGACCCAGAAAAACCCGGTGGCCTGGCGATGCTCGATGACCAGGCCCGCGTCTTCCACCAGCGCGGCGAATCGCTCGGGGCTGAAAATCTGCACGTGATTGGGCGATTGAAAATAGCTGGCCGGGGCGATGCCTTTCTGCAGATGCTCGCCCACCGGGGACGGTACGCTCAGCAGGTACAGTGCACCGGGGCGGCCCATGCGCACCAGTTCGGCCATGAAGGGTTCTGGCTGATCGATGTGTTCGAGCACTTCCATGCACACGACTTTGCTGGCGCAGCCCTCGGCCAATGGCAGCGGCAAACTGTTGCTGACCAGCCCCAGGTTCGGCTTGTCTGATTGTGCCGCCACTTGCCGGGCAAGCTCGCGGACCTTGTCGTGTTCACTGTCGGTGAAGATCACCGAAGCGCCCTGCCGGACCGCGAACAAGGTCGCCACGCCTTCGCCGCAACCGACATCCAGCAAGGTGTCGTCGGCGGTGATGGCAAACCCCTTGAGCAATTCGCCGCTGTCGCCGAGAAACCAACCGTCGAGCAGGGCATCGTACAAACCGATATCCCTGGGCGATACCCGCGTTTCTGGCTGGGCGACCACTACCGGTGCGGGCCGTAACTTCGCAAGCAGGCGCCGAATCATGTGCCCGACGCTTGTGCGCAGTTTGCTTCACGCCGTTCCAGCACCTGCTCGAGCACCGCCTTCAGGCGCTGTTCGGCAACGGCCTGGCTGCAGAATCCCTGCAGACTACGCACGGCATGGGCCGACATCCTTTGATAGCGCTCGACGTCCTGTCTGGCAACGTCATGGCTGGCGGAAAAAGCCGTACACAGCGAGTCCCAATCCGTGACGTAGCGCAGGGTACGATACGCGGCGCGAGGATCGTGGGGCCAGGATGTCAGTTCATCGGTACTGTCGACGATAAACGCGTTGTCACGGTCGATGTAGTCGGCCATGGCGGTGTTCAGCGGCGCAATCGCCGGCTTGCCGCAGGACATGAACTCCATCAACGGCAGGCATTGCCCTTCGCCGTAGGAACAATTGACGACGTAACTGGTGGCCTCGACCAGGCGCTCGTAGTCGACGTCGGACAGATAGCCGTGGATCAGCACGATGCGGCACTGATAGGACTGATTCTTGTAGACATGGTGCAGCATGTCGTTCAGCGCGTTGGCGATGTCATGGTGCGTGAGCTTGAGCACCAGGGTCGCGTCGGGCCTGTCGCGAAAGGCGGTGCAGAACGCACTGATCATGTCCTTCCAGTTCTTGCGTCCGTCGTAGGGATTGAACACCGAGGTGTAGACCACGCCCTCGAGCAGCAGCTCACAGTCGCGCGGCGGCTGGTCGAAGGCAATCGGCGTGCCCTCGCGCAAACGTTCCGGGCCGTAGGGGCGCAAGTCCGTGGTGCGACTGTCGATCAACAGCCCGCGCAGGTTCAGGCGCGTAGGGCCCACGACCGGACGCTTGTCCAGAAGCTCGCCACGGGCGGCAAAACGGTCCCAGACAGGCGCCGCGATAGCGCTGATCGGGTAATCGGGGCCCATCACATCGCGCACGGCATTCACGGTAAAACTGGAGTGGGTGATCGCCGTCCCGCTGGCGCCCAGCACCGTCCGCCAGTCATGCCGTGGTTCGCCCTGCCAGCTCTCGGTGGGAATGGTGCTGAACTCCCAGGCGAACACCGGAATCGTCGGGCACGCGTAGTGGACCGGCGTGCGATGCGGTGGCGAAAAGGACAGGAACACACAGTCTTCGCCCCGGCTCTGGCAATCGAAATACAGCCGATCGACCAGTTCGTCCGGGTTGCTGACCTCAATCACCTGCCCGAGTCGTTCGAGCACCGGACGGAATTCCTTGAGGACGAAGTAATAGCTGTACTCGGGCCGCCCCAGGTTCTGCTGGATGTTGCTCTTGTTGGTTTCCGAATGAATGATGATCAGCACGATGCAGCCCCCGTTTCGGCAACCACCGGCACGACGTCACGGGCAGGTTCCTGTTTGAAGAACAGTGCCAGTCGCTGCTGCACCGGGGCGAAGCTGCAGTACTGGTGCATGCGTTCGCTGGCCGCGTCCGCCATGGTCTGCCAGGCGTCCGGTTGGTTCTTTGCCATCGCGTAGCTGTTCTCATAAGCCATTTTCAACGAGCCCCAGTCCGGACGGTGGCGCAAGGTGCGGTACAGGATGCGCGCGTCTTCCGGCCAGATCGTCGGCTCCTGGCTGGACTTGACGACGAAAGCCACGCGCTCGTCGATGTAGTCGCGCATCGCCGTGTGGTTCGGGGCAATGACCGGCCGGGCGCAGGACATGAACTCCATCAGTGGCAGGCACAGACCTTCGCAGCGCGAAGCGTTGACGTAGTAACTCGCCGCGCCATAGAGCCGGGCGAACTGCTCGTCCTGCAGATAACCGTGCATGACCACCACGCGACAGGCGAAGGGCGAGAGCTGGGACAGCAAGGTGATGAGTTCGACGTAATAGGTCGACAGGTCGTTCTGGGTCATCTTCAACACGAGCGTGGCGTCTTGCACATCACGCAGCGCCCAGCAGAACGCCGTGATCAGGTGGTGCCAGTTCTTGCGCCCGTCATCGGGGTTGAACACGCTCACGTAGATGACGCCATCGACCTCGATTTCGACCGTTTGGCTGGTGTCGGGGAAAGCTGCTTGTGGATGCTCGTCCTGCGCGGAGGTTTCGCTGATGACAGGTTCATCCGCCACGGGCGCTTCGCTGACTGCGGATTCGACCGGCAACGCTTGAGGCGTCCGAAATCTGGCCAGCCATGGGCGAACGGCATCCGGCACCAGATCGCGAATGGCTTCGCGATACCACAACAGCAGGTAATGCCTGGTAATGAAGAGGCGTCGACGCAGGGTCAACGGCGGCACCGGAGGTTCGGGTTCGGGTTCGGGTTCGGGTTCGACGATTTCCTGCGGCGGTTGCTCGATGAGCGGCGCGATCAAACCATCGGCGGACAATCCCATCGAGCGACTGTCCAGGATGCAACCCTTGATCTGCAACGTGGCGCCCGCGTTAACCGGCGTACCGGGATATTGCTGGCGAATGTCGGCGAATCGTTCCCACAAAGGCGTCGGCAACACCAGCACCGGGAAGTCGTCGCCCAGGGTCCGGCGGATGGCTTCGGCGGTATGGGTGGACAAGGTGATCACCCGCCCCAGACGTGCCAGTGTCTGGCTCCAGTCCTGACGCGGATCGTTGTCCCAGTGCTCGGCGGGAATGGTGTCGAACTCCCAGGCAACCACGCACACCATCGGGCATTGCAAGTCGGTGGGAGTCTTGTGCGGTGGCGCGAACGAAATGAACAGGCAGTCCTGACCGGCCTGCTGCAACTGTCGATATAGCGGATCGACCTCGGCGGCCGATGACACCACATGCACCGGTCCGAGGCTTTCGAACAGCGGTCGGTACGCCTTGAGTACGAAGTAGTAACTGTACTCGGGACGGCCGAGACTCTGGCTGATGGAGCTGTCGTTGACGTCGGAGTAAAGAATAAAATTCATGGCATCCCACGGTGACGCCGCCAATCCGGCAGCCTCACGCTATGACGGGGAGGACAGGGTTCGAGCCAGTGTTCACTGGCGCTCGTCCATTGTCTTACTGCCCGTCTTCGTTCTTGTTTTAGTGGTCAGTTCCTCGCAGTTTCGAAGCGACGCTGCCGAACCCTGGATCATCGTGACGAGGGGCATTCTAACCACATCCGTTGAGGATTCGTGAACCGCTCGACGAGAATAAATCAGGCTACGCTGACGAGAACTGACCAGTCACGGTTGGACCTGTTGAAATTGCCGAGCAAATGGCACAGATTGGCTACCAAACAACTACAACAAAACATTTCACCTGTCTTTGCGAGCGATCCTGTTGATTCGTGAGACCCTTCCATTAAGTCTGTAGGAATGGATGAAATGCATGACCGGGGGGGCGCTGTTGAAAAAACGTCTGTTTGTCACGGGCCTGACTGGATTCGTAGGACAACACATCCAATCGCGCTTGCAGGCTGATGCCTCGGAGTGGGCGCTTCTGCCTGTGCCTTGCCAGTACGATCTCGCCGTGCCGGACAGCCTCGAAGGCTTGTGGCCGGAAATGCCCGATGCGGTGATTCACCTGGCCGGCCAGACCTTCGTCCCGGAAGCCTTTCGTGATCCGGCGCGCACCCTGAACATCAATCTGCTGGGCACCCTGAACCTGCTGCAAGCGCTCAAGGCGCGCGGCTTCACCGGCACGTTTCTGTACGTCAGCTCCGGTGATGTCTATGGCCAGGTCACTGAAGCCGATTTGCCCATCACCGAATTGCAGCCACCCTGCCCGCGCAACCCATACGCCGTGAGCAAACTGTCGGCAGAGTTCCTGAGCCTGCAATGGGGCCTGAGCGAAGACTGGCCCGTACTGGTCGCCCGCCCGTTCAACCACATTGGAACCGGGCAGAAAGACAGCTTCGTCATCGCCAGCGCCGCCCGCCAGATCTGCCGGATCAAGCAAGGCCTGCAAGGGCCACAACTGGAGGTCGGGGACATCGACGTCACGCGCGATTTCCTTGATGTCGGGGACGTGGTCTCGGCCTACCTGGCATTGCTGGAGAACGGTACGCCGGGGCAGGTCTACAACATTTGCTCGGGACGCGAGCAGAGCATTCGCAGTTTGATCGAACAACTGGCAGATCTTGCCCAGGTCGACCTGCAACTGGTCCAGGACCCTGCGCGACTTCGCCGCGCGGATCAGCGTCGTGTGTGTGGCAGCCCTGCGAGGCTGACCCAAACCACCGAATGGAAGCCTGAAATCACAACACAACAATCCCTGCGGGCGATCCTGTCCGACTGGGAGAAGCGAGTACGACAAGAATGACTAAAAGTGCATTGATCACAGGTATCACCGGCCAGGATGGCGCTTATCTGGCCAAACTGTTACTCGACAAGGGCTACAAAGTCCACGGCCTGGTGGCGCGTCGCAGCAGCGACTCGCGCTGGCGCCTGCGCGAGATGGGGGCCGAGGCGGACATCGTCTACCTGGACGGCGACATGGCCGATGCCTGTTCAGTGCAGCGCGCGGTGATCAAGTCGGCGCCGGACGAGGTATACAACCTTGCCGCGCAAAGCTTTGTCGCGGCCTCCTGGGATCAACCGGTGACCACCGGCATCGTCGACGGTCTGGGCGTTACCCACCTGCTCGAAGCGATTCGTCAATTCAGCCCGCACACGCGTTTCTACCAGGCGTCCACCAGTGAAATGTTCGGTCTGATCCAGGCCGAGCAGCAGGACGAGAACACTCCGTTCTATCCGCGCAGCCCTTATGGCGTGGCCAAGTTGTACGGCCACTGGATCACCGTGAACTACCGCGAAAGTTTCAACCTGCACGCCAGCAGCGGCATTCTGTTCAACCATGAATCACCGCTGCGCGGCATCGAGTTCGTCACGCGCAAAGTCACCGACGCCGCCGCCCGCATCAAGCAGGGCAAGCAGCAGGAACTGCGCCTGGGCAACATCGACGCCAAGCGCGACTGGGGCTTTGCCGGGGACTACGTCGAAGCCATGTGGCTGATGCTGCAACAGGACAAACCCGACGACTTCGTGGTGGCCACCGGCGTGACCACCACCGTGCGCGAGATGTGCCGGATCGCCTTTGATCACGTGGGCCTGAACTACCGCGATTTCGTGAAGATCGACCCCGCGTTCTTCCGCCCGGCCGAAGTCGAAGTGCTGCTCGGCAACCCGGCCAAGGCCCAGCGTGTGCTGGGCTGGAAACCAAAAACCGATCTGGATGCCTTGATCCGCATGATGATGGATGCGGACATGAAACGCGTCGCCAAGGAGTAGGCCATGCTGATTCCCGTGATTCTCTCCGGCGGTGCCGGTACAAGGTTGTGGCCGGTGTCGCGTGAAGGCCATCCCAAACCGTTCATGGCATTGCCCGACGGCCAGTCGCTGCTGGGCAAGACCTATCGGCGTGCCGCGGACCTGCTCGATGGCTGGGGCGATATCGTCACGGTGACCAACCGCGAGTACTACTTCCAGAGCAAGGATCACTTTCGGGACGCGCACCTGGGCCGGCATCGCGGGCACTTCCTGCTGGAGCCGACGGGTCGCAATACCGCGCCGGCCATTGCCGCTGCCGCCCTCTCCCTCCAGGCCCTGCATGGCGACGACGCGATCATGCTGGTCATGCCCGCCGACCATCTGATCGTCAATGTCGACGCGCTGAAGGACGCGGTCGAGCATGCCGTGACATTGGCCAGGCGCGGTCACCTGGTGACCTTCGGTGTCGTGCCGACCGCTCCGGAAACCGGTTTTGGCTACATTGAAGCCGGCACATCACTGGACGACAAAGGCGCGGCCAGCGTGCGGCGCTTCGTCGAAAAACCCGACCTGCAAACCGCGACGCATTACGTGGAAAGCGGCAACTTCCTGTGGAACTCCGGGATGTTCTGCTTCTCGGTCGCCAGCCTGCTGGCCGAACTGCAAACCCATGCTCCCGATTTGCTGGAGCAGACGCAGACCTGCATGACCGCCAGCGCTGCGGTGGAAAACGCCGGAAGCCTGCAGCAGGAACTGTCGCCGGCCCTGTTTGGCGAAATCATGGATATTTCCATCGACTACGCGTTGATGGAGCGCTCCGACAAGGTGGTCGTCGTGCCGGCCCGTTTCGACTGGAGCGACATCGGTTCCTGGAGTGCGGTGGCCGCGCTGGTACCGGCGGATGCTCAAAACAACCGCGCCGTCGGCGAGTCGATTTTCATCGACAGCCACGACAACTTCGTCCAGAGCGATAACCGTCTGGTCGCAACCGTGGGCGTGGACAACCTGATCATCGTCGACACCGCCGACGCGGTGCTGGTGGCCCACGCCGACCGCGCCCAGGATGTGCGCCGGGTGGCCAGGCAGCTCAAGGATAAAGAGCACGAAGCCTATCGCCTGCACCGTACGGTCAGCCGACCATGGGGCACCTATACCGTGCTCGAGGAAGGCCCGCGCTTCAAGATCAAACGCATCGTGGTCAAGCCCGGCGCCAAGTTGTCGTTGCAGATGCACCACCATCGCAATGAACACTGGGTGGTGGTCGAAGGCATGGCCAAGGTCACCAACAATGGCACCGGCACGCACCTGGTGGCCAAGAACGAATCGACCTTCATTGCCGCCGGTCACAAGCATCGCCTGGAGAATCCCGGCGTAATCGATCTTGTGATCATCGAAGTGCAAAGCGGCGAATACCTGGGAGAGGACGACATCGTCCGCTTCGAAGATCAATACGGCAGGACGGTTTGAATGCTGCGTAATCTTTACCAATCGCTGTGGAATTACCGGGGTTTCATCCTCGGCAGCGTCAAACGGGAGTTTCAGGCGCGTTATCGCAACTCGCTGTTCGGTGCCTTGTGGACCGTGCTCAATCCGCTGTCGATGATCCTCGTCTACACGGTGATCTTTTCCACCATCATGCGCGCCCGCTTGCCAGGCGTGGACGACGGGTTGGCCTATAGCGTCTACCTGTGCGCCGGCCTGCTGACCTGGGGACTGTTCGCCGAGATCACGACGCGCAGCCAGAGCATGTTCCTGGAGAACGCCAACCTGCTGAAGAAAATCAGCTTCCCGCGCATCTGCCTGCCGGTCATCGTGCTGCTCAATGCCGGGATCAATTTCGCAATCATCCTGGGGTTGTTCCTCGGCTTTCTGCTGATCAGCGGGCGGCTGCCCGGCATGGCATTGCTGGCGCTGGTGCCGTTGCTGGTCCTGCAAGTGATCTTCGCCGCGGGGCTGGGGATGATTCTGGGCGTGCTCAACGTGTTCTTTCGCGACGTCGGGCAGTTTTTCGGCATCTGCCTGCAATTCTGGTTCTGGCTGACGCCCATCGTTTATCCGCTGTCGATCCTGCCGCCGGGCATCCAGCGCGTTATCGAGCTGAACCCGATGACCGCACTGATGAACAGCTACCAGAACCTGTTTCTCTACAATCAATGGCCAGACTGGAGCTCGCTGGTGCCGTTGCTGGTGATCGGCCTGTTGTTCTGTGGGATGGCGCTGCGGCTGTTCCGCCAGCGTGTCGGTGAAATGGTGGACGAGCTCTGATGGGACATATACGTGTCAGTGGCCTGGGCAAGGCCTACAAGCAGTATCCGAATCGCTGGAGCCGGCTGTTCGAATGGCTGGTGCCGTTTTCCCGCACCCGGCATCACCTGCACTGGGTGCTGCAAGGGGTCGATTTCGAGATTCAGCCGGGCGAAGCCGTGGGCATCGTCGGGGTCAACGGAGCCGGCAAAAGCACGCTGTTGAAGATGATCACCGGCACCACCCAACCCACCTGCGGCGACATCCGGTTGCAAGGTCGCGTGGCGGCGCTGCTGGAGCTGGGCATGGGCTTCCACCCGGACTTCACCGGTCGGCAGAACACCTTCATGGCCGGGCAGTTGCTCGGCATGCAGGTCGAAGAAATCGAAGCGCTGATGCCGGAGATCGAGAGCTTCGCCGAAATCGGCGAGGCCATCGACCATCCGGTTCGCACCTACTCCAGCGGCATGCAGATGCGCCTGGCCTTCAGCGTGGCCACCGCACGGCGCCCGGACATCCTGATCGTCGATGAAGCGCTGTCCGTGGGTGACGCCTATTTCCAGCACAAAAGCTTTGATCGCATCCGCAACTTCCGCAAGGCCGGCACCACGTTGCTGATCGTGTCCCATGACCGCTCGGCGATCCAGTCGATCTGCGACACCGCGATCCTCCTGGAAAACGGGCGCATGGCCATGCGCGGCAAGCCCGAAGAAGTGATGGACTACTACAACGCCATGCTCGCCCAGCGCGAGGGCCAGACGGTGCGCCAGGAAATGCTCGCCAACGGGCAGGTACAAACCATTTCCGGAACAGGCGAAGCGGGCATTCTCAGCGTCCGCCTGCTTGACCCCAAGGGCCGTTCGGTAGAGGTGGCGGAAGTCGGTCAGGCGATGGTCCTGGAAGTGCAGGTCGAGGTGCGCCAGGACATCGAGCGACTGATTCTCGGTTTCATGATCAAGGATCGGCTCGGCCAGCCCATGTACGGCATCAATACCCACCGGGTCGACAAAGCCCTTACCGACCTGAGTGCCGGCGAACGCATCACCTACCGCTTTGCCTTCGACATGCGCCTGGGCAAGGGCAATTATTCGGTGGCCCTGAGCCTGTCGCGGCTGGATTCGCACCTGGATCGCAATTTCGAATGGCGTGACTACGGGCTGGTCTTCCACGTGATCAACAATCGCCAGGAAGACTTCGTGGGTTGCTCCTGGCTCGAAGCGCAGACCAGCGTGACCCGTTCCAGTGAGAATCGGGTGGAATCCATTGGGGAAACACAATGAGCAGACTGTTGGTGGAATGTACCTACGTCTTCGAACACCCGGATGCCAACTCGGGCATTCAACGGGTCGTTCGCAATGTGATTCAGCAACTGCCGGCCGCCGATGCCCAGCGTGAATGCATTCCGGTGGTGATGATCAATGGCGCGTTGTTCGAGGTGAAAAGCCTGGCGCCCTTGCCGACCGTCAAAGTGGACCTGATGAGCCTGCGGGTGAAGCTCGAACAGTTCGCCAATCAATTCTGGCTGCGCCACCGCACACTGGAACGACGCCGCCCTTTCAGCCAGTCGAAGCTCGCCCGCCGGGTGCTTTACGTCGGTTGCCGTCTGACCGCGTTCGCCTGCCTGAGCCTGCCGATGCGCCTGCTCGATCGCGCACTCAAGGGCAAGAAGGTTCCCGAACGCTGCGTGCCGTTGCAGCATCGCGCCGGCGATCAACTGGTGCTGCTGGATTCGTCCTGGCACGCCAACTTCTTCCCCCTGGCCGAGCAACTCAAGCGTGACGGGGTGGGCATCGTTTCGGTGATCTACGACCTGATTCCCCTGACCCACCCGCAGTTCTGCGACGCAGGATTGGTGAAGGTGTTCAACGAATGGTTCGACTGGATCGCCCGCACCGCCGATGGCTACGTGGCGATCTCGACCACCATCCGCGACCAGGTTCGCCAGGAGATGACCCGCAGGATCGGCTCCACGCAGGTACAGCAACGCTGGTTCGACTACTTTCACCTCGGTTCCGAACTCGACTTGACCGATGCCCGTTCCGCCGTCGACCCGGGGCTGCTGCAGATGTTCAAGACACCGGATCCTGTGTTCCTCATGGTCAGCACCATCGAGCCGCGCAAGAACCATGCGTATCTGCTGGACGCGTTCGAGCTCGCCTGGGCGGCCGGGTCAAAAGCCCGGTTGTGCATCGTCGGCAAGATTGGCTGGAAGTGCGAGGTGCTGATCGAACGTATCCGCCGGCATCCGCAATTGAACCAGCGCCTGTTCATGTTCAACACCCTCTCGGACAAGAGCCTGGAACACGCCTACTCCCACGCGACATCGCTGGTGTTCCCCTCCTACGTCGAAGGGTTCGGCTTGCCGCTGGTGGAAGCCATGCAGCGAGGCCTGCCGGCCATGGCCAGCGATATCCCGGTGTTCCGCGAAATCGGTGGCGAGTACATGGCGTATTTCGACCTCGCCGACCCGCAGAACCTGGCCGACCTGGTCACCGACATGGAAAGCGGCGGCGCGTTTCCCGCCCCCCTCAACCTGGATAACTGGCGTTGGCTGAGCTGGCGCGAGGCGAGTGCACAACTGGTCGGACGCATCCAACGCAACCTGCACAGCGATGCGAAGGTGCCTGAGAGTCAGCATGCGAATTGCCCTTAACGCCCGCATCCTCCAGGCCCCGCGCACGGGCATCGGCCACTACGTCGCCGAACTGGCGACGGCCCTGGCCCGCGAACCGGACGTCGAGTTGTCGTTGTTCCATGGCTGGGGCTGGAGTTCGACCCTGCCTGAGGCAGCGATGCCCGGTTACTCGCGTCTGACGCCGTTGCTGCGCCAGATCCCGGGAGCCTATCAGGCGCGGCGCTGGCTGGAGCAGAAACGCTTTGATCAGGGCCTCGCGCAAGCCATCGACCTCTACCACGAACCGAGTTTTTGGCCGCTGTCGTTCGACGGCCCGACCGTCATCACCCTGCATGACCTGACTCACCTGCACTATCCCGAAACGCAGCCACCGGCGCGCTTGCGAGAAATCGAACGGCGCGTGGCCGACGGCGTGCGACAGGCAAGCCTGATTCTTACCGACTCGCAATACATTGCTGACGAAACCCAGGCGCATTTCGGGTTACCGGCCGAGCGCTTCGTGGTAGCACCGCTGGGTGTGGCCGCGCGCTTCCACCCCCGTGAACCCGAGGCCATCGATCAGGTCCTCAAGGCACACGGCGTCGAGGCGCGGGAGTATTTTCTCTGCGTCGGCACCCTGGAGCCGCGCAAGAACCTGCCCCTGGCCCTGCGCGCCCATGCCCTACTACCGGAAACCGTGCGCCAGCGTTTTCCGTTGCTGATCGCCGGCATGGCCGGCTGGCAGCGCCAGCAGCTCAACGACGAATTACGCTCCGCCCTCGCGTCAGGTCATGTGTGCCTGCTGGGGTACCTGCCTGACGAGGATCTGGCGCAGTTGCTGGCCGGTGCCCGGGCGCTGGTCTTCCCTTCGTTGTACGAGGGGTTCGGCCTGCCGGTGCTGGAGGCCATGGCCAGTGGCACCCCAGTGATTCTGACGGGTGAATCGGCGATGCCGGAGGTGGCTGGCAATGCCGGCAACTACATCGAGGCGCACGACCCCGACACCTTGCGCGATGCCCTGCAGCGGTTGATCGACGACCCGGCGCATTGGCAGGTCTGTCGCGAGATGGGCCTGCAGCGAGCGAAGCTTTTTTCCTGGGAGCGTTGCGCGACGGTGACCGCCCGCGCCTACCGCCAGGTAATGGAGAACTGATATGCGCGTTCTGCACTTTTATAAAACCTACTTGCCCGACTCCATAGGTGGCATCGAACAAGTCATTTTCCAGATGAGCGAAAGCGGTGCCCGCCATGGTGTCGTCAGCAGCGTGCTGACCCTGAGCAATAACCCGGCACCGGGCGTGTTGCAAATCCGCGAGCACCAGGTGCATCAGGCCAGGCTGGATTTTCAACTCGCCTCCACCGGTTTTTCCTACAGCGTGTTCAAGCAGTTTCGTGAGCTCGCGGCTGAAGCCGACGTGGTCAACTATCACTTTCCCTGGCCCTTCATGGACCTGGTGCATTTTGCCAGCGCCACCAAAAAACCCAGCGTGGTGAGTTACCACTCCGACATCATCCGCCAACGTCATCTGCTCAAACTGTACCGGCCGTTGATGCGTCGGTTCCTGGACAGCGCGGATCGAATCGCCGTGGCGTCCCCCAACTACTTTCACACCAGCGATGTGCTCAAGGACTACCAGGACAAGACCCGAGTCATCACTTATGGCCTGGACAAGTCGGGTTATCCGAAGCACGACGCAGCACGGACCGAGCGCTGGCGCCAGAAGCTGGGGGACAAGTTCTTCCTGTTCGTCGGTGTCATGCGCTACTACAAAGGGCTGCACATCCTGCTCGACGCGATGCAGGGGCTGAACTATCCCGTGGTAATCGTCGGCGCCGGCCCGCTGGAAGCGGAGCTGCATGCCCAGGCCAGAGCGCTGGGCCTGCAGAACCTGCACTTCCTCGGCTTCCTGGGCGACGAAGACAAGGTCGCCTTGCTCGAGTTGAGTTATGCGGTGGTGTTCCCGTCGCACCTGCGCTCCGAGGCCTTTGGCATTTCGCTGCTGGAAGGCGCGATGTATGGCAAGCCGATGATCTCCAGTGAGATTGGCACTGGCACCAGTTACATCAACATCCATAACGAGACCGGGCTCGTGGTGCCGCCGAGCAATCCATCGGCATTTCGCGAGGCGATGCGTACGCTTTGGGAAAACCCGGTGCTGGCGGCGCAAATGGGCGAAAAAGCGCAGGCCCGTTATCAAAATCTGTTTACAGCGGACGAAATGGGTCGTAAATGGGCTGCGCTGTATGAGGAACTGCTGGACGAAAAAGCCCTCGCCTACGCATGAGGCTTTTTGGCTGGAACCGACTTGTCTCTGCTGCGGCTTTCCAACAGTGATACGATCCCTCGACTGTAGATTTTCCACGGCTTGCGCACGATGTGTGCAAGCCGTGGACATTCCCTATTGACCCCTGACTTTCTGCTGACCGCCTATGCAACGTCTGCTCAATGACCGCCTGGACTGGAACCTGCTGCGCACCTTTCGGGTGATTGGCCAGGAGCAGAGCATCAGCCGCGCCGCCGCCCGCCTGCACCTGACGCAACCGGCAGTGAGCCAGGCACTCAAGCGCCTGGAAGAACAGCTGGGCCGCCAACTGATTGCCCGTCGCGGGCCACGTTTTGCCCTGACCGAAGTCGGCGAGCAGATCTTCGCCCTGGCCGGGGAAATCTACGGGCAAATGTCCCAGGTCAGCAGCGTACTGGAACAACCGGCCGACGAAGTGATTGGCAAAGTGCGGTTGCTGATCATCAGCCGGATCTTCTCCGAGCGCTTTGATGACTTCCTCGCCGACTTCCACCGCCAGTACCCGCGAGTGGATCTGGAAGTCGACGTGATGCGCAGTTCCGACATCGTCAGCGCACTCCAGGAAAAAACCGCGACCCTTGGCCTGAGCCTCAATCGACGCCCACAGCCACGCCTGGAGCAGCGTTTGTTCCTGCGTCAGCGCTATGCGTTTTTCTGCGGCAAGCACCATGGAATGTTCGGCCAACAGGATGTCGCCGAAGGGGATTTGCAACGGGAGAACTTCGTCAGCTTCACCAGTGACCAGATCGGCGGCATGCTCTCGCCGCTGACGATTTTTCGCGATCAGCAGGGTTTCAGTGGCCGCATCGTCGCGTCGTCACCGAGCCTGGAGGAAGTCCGGCGACTGGTGATCGCCGGCTTCGGTATCGGCTGTCTGCCCGAGCACGTGGTGGCGGCCGACGTTGACGCCGGATTGCTATGGCGCCTGCCGCCCCACGAGGGGATTGCCGATGTGGACATTCATTTGCTGTGGAACCGCGAACAACGCATGAGCCGGGCCGAGACGATCTTTCTCGAAAGCCTGCAACAACGGCTCACGGACTAAACGCGCAAGACCCGCGCCACCGGCCCGCAAGCGTTCAAGCAGGCGCAGTGTATGGGCTGATTGATGACGCTGTCGCCGCGACCGTGCAGCTTGGTGGTCAACATTATGGCTCGCCCAATTGAGCGGGCGAGTTCGCAGGGCATTTTTTATTGGTTGGATAGCGGTGGGTTCAATAACCCAGTAGACGGTCCGCACAGTTCAATAACGGTTCGCCGCTATTCAATCGACGGAAGTTCTCCGCCACTTGCTCGGCAATGCAGTCATGGGAAGCCGCCGAAGCCATGTGCGGGGTGATGGTTACACCGGGCATACTCCATAGCCGATGTTCGAGCGGCAGAGGTTCCTGTTCGAAGACATCCAGCAAGGCGCCGCGCAAGTGCCCGCTCGCCAAGGCCTGTTCGAGGTCATCGATGTTCAAATGACCACCCCGGCCACAGTTGACCAGTGCCGCGCCGCTGGCGAGCTGCTCGAAAGTGGCTCGTCCGAGAATCCCGCGGGTTTCGCTGGTCAGCGGGAGCAGGTTGATCAGCAACTCGACGCCGTCGAGAAACGGATGCAACGCATCAGCCCCGGCGAACGTGCGCACACCCGGCAAGTCCTTGCTGCGCCGTGCCCAGCCGCGCACGTCGTAACCGGCTGCGACCAGGTCCAGAGCAATCGCGCTGCCCAGCGATCCGAGCCCCATTACTCCGACCTTGAACTGCCCCGCCGCCCGTTGCAGCGGCCGCTCCCAGCGCTGCTCCCGCTGTTGCGACAACACCTGATCAAAACCGCGGTGATAGTGAATCACCGCCCAGCGCACGTACTCAGTCATGCCCTGGCGATGGCCCGGGTCGACCACACGGCAAACCGGCAGGTCCGGGCATGACGGATCGTGATCGAGGTGATCGATACCGGCAGCCACCGAGTGAATCACCTGCAGGTTCGGCAATGCGCCGAGACTGCCCGGCAAGGGAAACCAGCACGCCGCCACCTGCGCATTGGCGGCCCGGGGATCATCAGCTAGCACGGCAGTGAGTTGCGGCGCACTGCGGGCAAACGCCGCCTGCAATTGCTTGAGCAGCAAAGTGTCGCGGGACAGCAGAACCACGGTATTGATGACGGCGTTCATGACAAATAAGACTCGCGCTGGGATTCGATCAACGTCAGTGCGGCCTCCCAGGCCAGGTCGATGATGTTGTCCTGCTCATCACGGTCAAACTGTTCGGCGGTGTGTGCGCACACTTCCGGTGACGGGTAATGCAGGGCTGAACCACCGGCCAGCGCTTGCACCTGGGCTTGACAGGCGCGCTCCAGGAAGTGGATTTCCTGGAATGCCTGGGCCACGCCCGAGCCCCCCACCAGCAACCCGTGGTTGCGCAGGATCATCGCCCGGTGCGGACCGAGGTCGGCGATCAAGCGCTCGCGCTCATCCAGTGACAGCGCGATGCCCTCATAGGTGTGATAGGCCAGCTTGCCGTAGAACTTCAGCGCATGCTGACTGATCGGCAGCAAGCCCTGCTTCTGCGCCGCGACCGCCATGCCGGCCGCCGTGTGAGTGTGGATCACACAGTTCAAGTCCGGACGCGCCATGTGGATCGCCGAGTGAATCACGAAGCCGGCGGCGTTGACCCGATGGCCTGCGTACTCCGGGTCGACCACCCGCCCATCCTGATCGATGCGCACCAGGTCCGAGGCGCGCATGCGGTCGAAGATCACCCCGTAGCGGTTGATCAGGAAGTGGTGCTCGGGCCCCGGTATCCGCAGGGTGATGTGGGTGTCGATCAGGTCGGTCATGCGAAAGTGCGCGACCAGTCGATACAGCGCAGCCAGTTCGCAACGGGCTCGCCATTCAACCGGGTCGATGTGTGCAGGTTTACTCACGAATACACCTCTTTGGCAGCGTGGGTGACGACCGGGTTGGCGCGCAGGCGGGCCAGGCCGCAAACACCGATCAGGGACAGGGCCGAGAGCAAGGTGAAGAACACCGCCAGCGGCAACCATTGTCCGGAAAACTTGCTGGCCAGCAGGGTGCCGATCAGCGGTGTGGTGCCCCCGGCCACGGCGCAAGCCAATTGGTAGGCGATGGAAATGCCCGAGTAGCGCAGGTGCACCGGGAAGGCCTGGGTCATGTAGCCGGCGATCACCGCGTACAGCGCCGAGAGAATCACCACCGCCAGGGCAATGCCGGCAGTCATGAACACAATGTTCTGCGTGCCCACCAGCAGGAACATCGGGTAAGGCGTGACCATGCACAGCAACGCGACCCACTTGAGAAAACGACCTTCACCGATACGTTCGGCCATCAGCGCCGAGAGCGGTTGCGAGAGCAACTGGATGACGGTCACCAGAAACAGGCAATCGAGAATCGTCGAACGGGCAATGCCCTGGTATTGGGTGACGTAGGTGATCATGAAGGTGTTGGTGAAGAAGAACCCCGCCGAGCCGATGGTCACGGCCGCGGCGGCGAACAGGATCTGCCGCCAGCAGGTGCGGATCACGTCCATCACCGGGTACTTGGCGGTCTCGTTGTTGTCCCTGGCCTTGGCGAATTCCGGCGACTCGTGAACCCCGGAGCGGATCAACAGGCCGACCATCATCAACACGCCGCTGGCGAGGAACGGCAAGCGCCAACCCCAGGCTAGGAACTCGTCCGGCTCAAGGGACGTCACCAGTCGGAAAGCGATCAGTGCCAGCAACAAACCGGCCGGGCTGCCGAGCTGGGCGAACGACGCATAGAACGTCTTGCGCTTGGCCGGCGCATGCTCGCTGGCCATCAGCACCGCCCCACCCCACTCGCCACCGACCGATATGCCCTGAATGACACGCAGTACGATGAGGCCAACGGGCGCCCAGATGCCGGCGCTGGCGTAGCTCGGCAACAGGCCAATACCCGCGGTGGCGATTCCCATCAAGGCCATGGTCGCCAGCAGCATTTTCTTGCGCCCGAGACGATCCCCCAGATGCCCGAACACCATCCCGGCCATGGGGCGGGCAATGAAGCCGACGGCGAAACTACCGAATGCAGCGAGAGTACTCATTACCGGGTCGCTACTGGGGAAGAACACTTGCCCGAGGACCAACGCCGCCGCGGTGGCGTAGATGTAGAAGTCGTAGAACTCGATAGTCGTGCCAATGAAGGCAGCGGCCGCGGCTCGGCGCGGTTGGGGAGTAGTGTGCATGCAAGGACCCTGTGTACTTATAGTTTTGGGCAGGTGTTGAGGCTGGCGACGATTGCGCTCTGTGGCGCTTGTGGGCTTTATCGCTTCCATGCCAGGATTAGTCAATTTTCAAATTCTTATCTTTACTATTAGCACTGCTACTGCATGAGGTTTTATGCCTTCCACTTCCAACCCTTGGGTCGGCCGGCGCTTTCTCAATGACCGCCTCGACTGGAACCTGCTGCGCACCTACCTGGTCATCGGCCAGGAAGGCAGCATGAGCCGCGCCGCCGCGCGACTGCACATCACCCAGTCGGCGGTCAGCCAGGCGTTGAAACGACTGGAAGAACAATTGGAATGCGTGTTGATTGCCCGCAGCGGACGACGCTTTGACCTGACGGAAACCGGGGAAGAAGTCCTGCGCATAGCGGCAGATATCTACGGGGATATTTCACGCCTGGGGACGGTAGTTGAGAGTCGTCACGACGACGTGGTGGGCAAGATCCGCATCCTCACCGTCAGCGGAGTTCAGGCGCGGCATTACGATGATTTCCTCGCGGACTTCCATGAAACCCACCCGAAAATCGAGCTGGAAGTCGAGGTGATGGGCAGTTCGAACATCATCAGTTCGCTGCTGCAAAAGACCGCAACCATCGGCGTCGGCCTGTGCCGCCTGCCGCAGCCGCGGCTGGAGCAACGGGTACTGTTTCGAGAGACCTATGCTTACTTTTGTGGCCAGCGTCACCGGCTGTTCGGACAAGAGAACCTGACCCTGGAACAACTGGCGGCGGAAAACTTCGTCAGCTTCACCAGCGATCAACTCGGCGGCAATCTTTCCCCCCTGACGCTGTTCCGCGACCAACAAGGCTTCACTGGCAAGATCGTCGCCTCTTCCACCAGTTTCGAAGAAATTTATCGCTTGATCTGCGCAGGTTACGGCATCGGTGCCTTGCCCACCCATCTGGTGCGCCGGGATGTCGAGCAAGGTCTGCTCTGGCGCTTGCCGCCGGAAGACGGGGTGGTGGATTTCGATATACAGCTGTTGTGGAATCGCGAACAGAAGATGAGCCAGGCCGAAACCGTGTTCCTCGAGAGCTTCCAGCACATGCTCAGCATCCGTGAGCCTGTGCTGTGAAGCCATGGGAGTTCAGACGTGAGGATCGCCTGGTGCCTTGCTCGGCGCTGCGTATTGCGGCTTGAGGTGTCCGTCCTGATCCAGTAGCCAGGCATCCATGATCTCCCGCACGACCGGTCCGGCGACGCGACCACCGGCCTCGCCGTTTTCGATCATCACCGAAATCACGATTTTCGGGTGCTCGGCCGGGGCGAAACCGACGAACAAGGCATTGTCGCGGTTACGCTCGCGGGTTTTCTCCCGGTTGTAACGCTCGCCCTGCTTGATCGCCACCACTTGTGCGGTACCGCTCTTGCCAGCAATACGGTACTGCGCCCCCGCCGCTGCGGCCCGGGCAATCCCGTGGGCATCGTGCATCACCATCTGCATGCCGTGGTTGACCTGCTCCCAGTCGCGAGGATCCTTGAGCAGGATGTTCGGCATCGGATGCTCATCCACCGGCGCGACACCGTCCACGGTTTTGGCCAGGTGCGGGCGATTCCACACGCCTTTGTTGGCAATCAGCGCCGTGGCCTGGGCCAGCTGCAGCGGCGTGACCTGCATGTAGCCCTGACCTATGCCGAGAATCACCGTCTCGCCCGGGAACCAGGCCTGACGACGGGTGGCACGCTTCCAGGCCTGGGATGGCATCAGGCCGGGGGATTCTTCATTCATGTCCAGGGAGACTTTCTCACCGAGTCCGAACATGGCCATGTAGTCGTGCAGGCGATCGATACCGAGCTTGTGTGCCAGGTCATAGAAGTAGGTGTCATTGGAACGCATGATCGCCGCATCCATATCCACCCAGCCGTCGCCGCTGTGGTTCCAGTTGCGGTACTTGTGATCGAAATCCGGCAGTTGGTAATAACCGGGGTCGAACACACGGGTCTGTGGCGTAACGACACCGGCATCGAGGCCGGCGATTGCCACTTCCGGCTTGATGGTCGAACCCGGCGCATAGAGACCACGCAGCACACGGTTGAACAGCGGCCGATCAATGGAGTCCCGTAGCGTGGAGTACTCCTTGGAACTGATACCGGTGACGAACAGGTTTGGATCGAAACTCGGGTTGCTGACCATGGCCAACACCTCACCGGTCGACGGATCCAGCGCGACCACCGAGCCACGACGATCCCCCAGGGCTTGCTCGGCGGCTTCCTGAAGCTTGACGTCGAGGCTCAGGACAATGTTTTCGCCTGGCACCGGGTCAGTGTGCTTGAGCACCCGCAGCACGCGGCCCTGAGCATTGGTTTCGACCTCCTCATACCCGACATGGCCGTGCAGTTGCGCCTCGTAGAATTTTTCGATCCCGGTCTTGCCGATGGATTGGGTACCCCGGTACTCGACGTTATCCAGAGCCTTTGACTCTTTTTCGTTGATACGTCCGACGTAGCCGACCGAATGAGCGAAGTGCTCGCCCAATGGATAGTGCCGAACGAACTGCGGCTCGACATCGAGGCCCGGCAAGCGGAACTCGTTGACGGCGAGTACGGCAATCTGTTCTTCGCTCAACTCATAGAACAATGTCACGGGTACGAAGGGGTGACGTGCCTGCTTCATCGCCTTGTCGAACTGCGAGCGGTCTTCGGCGGGCAAGTGCAGGAGATTGACCACCTCGTCCAGCTCACTTTTAACATCGGTGGCGAGTTCGCGGGTGATGGTCAGATTGAAGCTGGGACGGTTGTCCGCAAGGAGTACGCCGTTGCGGTCATAGATCAATCCGCGGGTAGGCGTAATCGGCAGGACGTGGACGCGGTTGTTTTCGGAAATGGTCGAGTGATAGTCGAACTCGACCACTTGCAGGACGTACAGGCGTACCACCAGCGCACAGGTAATGGCGGCAACGAACAAGGCGCAGGCCAGGAGTCTCTTGTTGACCAGGCGTGTTTCTTTTTCGTGGTCCTTGATCGGTATCGGTTCAGGCACTTGTACAGCAACTCTTTGAAAAGAACGCCGATCCGTGGGCGCAAACTCAGTCCATTAAAAATGGACTGCACCATACCAAAAGCGTGGTGCCTGGTTTGTGTGATTTTTTTCACAATTGACCTTGGCTGGCTCGGCCCTTTTTTCGAGCGCAAAAACAAAACCCCAACTGCTTTCGCAATTGGGGTTTCGGAATTTAATCTTGACGATGACCTACTCTCACATGGGGAAACCCCACACTACCATCGGCGATGCATCGTTTCACTGCTGAGTTCGGGATGGGATCAGGTGGTTCCAACGCTCTATGGTC
>NZ_JAGYGI010000060.1:0-12629 GCF_019947365.1 Pseudomonas sp. GL-R-26
CACTGACCCCAGCCCCGGCGCCGGCCCTCCGCAGGCGTCTGCCGGGGCTTGTCTTGCGCGCCTCGCGGCGCTCGCTTGAGGAACTTCATCATGCTTCACGGCTACGGATCGAGCATTCTCGATGGCGCCTGGCTGACCATAAACCTGGCCTTGACGTCCATGTCCCTGGCGATTGCCCTGGGCCTGATCGGCGCGGCCTTTCGCCTGTCACCGCTCAAATGGCTGGCCATGCTCGGGGAAAGCTACACCACCCTGATTCGCGGTATTCCAGACCTGGTGCTGATCCTGCTGATCTTCTACGGCGGCCAGGATCTGGTGAACCGCATTGCCCTGGCGCTCGGTTACACCCGCTACATCGACATCAACCCCTTTATCGCCGGCGTCTGCACCATGGGCTTCATTTTTGGCGCCTACCTCTCGGAAACCTTTCGCGGCGCCTTTCTGGCGATCCCCAAGGGTCAGGCCGAGGCCGGCGTGGCCTATGGCATGGGCGGTGCGCAGGTGTTCTGGCGAATCCTGGTACCGCAGATGATTCGTTTCGCCATTCCCGGCTTCACCAACAATTGGTTGGTACTGACCAAATCCACCGCGCTGATCTCGGTGATCGGCTTGCAGGACATGATGTTCAAGGCCAAGAACGCAGCGGATTCCACACACGAGCCATTCACGTTTTTCCTCGCGGTGGCAGCGCTGTACCTGATGCTCACCAGCCTGTCCTTGCTGGTGCTGCGCTATCTGGAAAAACACTACTCGGTCGGCATCAAAGCCGCCGAATTGTGAGGGGGAGCCACCCATGATTCTCGACTACAACCTGATCTGGGAAAACCTGCCGCTGTACTTCAATGGCGCCTTGTTGACCCTCAAAGTCCTGCTGATTTCCCTGGCCCTGGGTCTGGTACTTGCGATTCCACTGGCGCTGATGCGGGTGTCGCGATCGCCACTGATCAACTTCCCGGCCTGGCTCTACACCTACGTGATTCGCGGCACGCCGATGCTGGTGCAATTGTTCCTGATCTATTACGGCCTGGCGCAGTTCGAAGCGGTGCGCCAAAGCGTGCTCTGGCCTTACCTCTCCAGCGCCACCTTTTGCGCCTGCCTGGCCTTCGCGATCAACACCAGTGCCTATAGCGCAGAGCTGCTGGCCGGCAGTCTGAAATCCACCAACCATGGCGAGATCGAAGCCGCCAGGGCCATGGGCATGTCACGCCTGACCCTGTATCGCCGCATTCTCATGCCGTCGGCCTTGCGCCGGGCATTGCCGCAATACAGCAACGAGGTGCTGATGATGCTGCAAACCACCAGCCTGGCCTCCATCGTCACCCTCGTCGACATCACCGGGGCCGCGCGTACGGTCAGCTCAAGGTTCTATCTACCGTTCGAGGCGTTTATCACCGCCGGCCTCATCTACCTCGCCCTGACCTTCGTCCTGGTGCGCCTGTTCAAGCTGGCCGAGCGCCGCTGGCTGGCGTATCAGGCACCGCGCAAGCACTAAGGAGCTGCTATGGAGCACATTCAATACCTGTTGCCGTGGAGTGCCTCGGGCACCGAACGAACGCTGTCGCTGTTTCGTTTTGGCAGCGGACCACGCAAGGCCTACATTCAGGCGTCATTGCATGCCGACGAGTTGCCGGGGATGCGCGTTGCCGTCGAGCTCAAGCGCCGTCTTCTGGAACTGGAAACCCAAGGCCGCCTGACCGGTGTGGTCGAGTTGGTGCCCATGGCCAATCCGATCGGTATCGCCCAGATGTTCCAGGCCACCCACCAGGGACGCTTCGAGTTCTCCAGCGGCAAGAACTTCAATCGCGACTTCCCTGTGTTGGTCGATGCCGTTGCACCGCTGCTGGAAGGCCGATTGGGCGACGATGCCGACGCCAACATCGCACTCATCCGCCGCGCCATGGTCGATGCCCTCGCCGCCATGCCGGCACCGACCTCGGAACTCGACGGCCTGCGCCGCCTGTTGTTGCAGCATGCCTGTGACGCCGATGTGGTGCTGGACCTGCACTGCGATTTCGAATCGATCATGCTGATGTATGCGATGCCGCAAATCTGGCCACGCTTGCAGTCACTGGCCGCCCGCCTCGGCGCCGGGGTCACGTTATTGGCCGAAGATGCGGGCGGCAGTGCCTTCGACGAAGCCTGCGCCATTGCATGGCTACGCCTGGCCGAGCTGTTTCCCGAAGCCAATATTCCCCTGGCGTGCGTGGCCACCACCATCGAACTGCGTGGCATGGCAGACACCGAGCGCGAGCAATGCGGCGACAGTGCACAGGCCATTCTCGGGTATCTCGCCGATCAAGGCCTGATCAGCGGTGACTGGCCAGCGGCACCGCCGAGCCATTGCCAGGCCATGCCATTCGCCGGCGCGCAGTACGCCTGTGCGCCCCATCCGGGTGTAGTGAGTTTTCTGCAACCGCTGGGCGCGCACGTCAAGGTCGACGATCCGCTATTCGAGGTCATCGACCCGCTGACCGACCGCCATAGCGTGGTGCGCGCCAGCACCGACGGCATTCTCTATGCCCGCGAACGGCTGCGCTTTGCCCAGCCTGGATTGTGGCTGGCCAAAGTGGCAGGCGTCACCCCCATTCGCCAGGGTCGCTTGCTCAGCGACTGATTCCAGAGAGTTCAAACCATGTACAAACTTGAAGTTCGAGACCTGCATAAAAGCTACGGCGCGCACCAGGTGCTCAAGGGCGTTTCCCTGCAGGCACAGGCGGGTGACGTGATCAGCATCATCGGTTCCAGCGGCTCTGGCAAAAGCACGTTCCTGCGCTGCATCAACCTGCTGGAGCAACCCAATGCGGGCAATATCGTGCTCAATGGCGAACCGCTCAAGCTGGTGACCAATAAGCTCGGCGGGATGAAGGCGGCCGAACCCAAACAATTGCAACGCATGCGTTCGCAACTATCGATGGTGTTTCAACACTTCAACCTGTGGTCACACATGAGCGCCCTGGAAAACGTCATGGAAGCGCCGGTGCATGTGCTGGGCCTGGGCAAGAAAGAGGCACGGGAAAAGGCCGAGCACTACCTGAACAAAGTCGGTGTGGCGCACCGCATGAACGCCTGGCCGGCGCATATGTCCGGTGGCGAGCAGCAGCGCGTGGCCATTGCCCGCGCACTGGCGATGGAACCGCAAGTGATGCTGTTCGATGAGCCGACGTCGGCCCTCGACCCCGAACTGGTCGGCGAAGTGCTTAAAGTCATGCAGGATCTGGCGCAGGAAGGCCGCACCATGGTGGTGGTGACTCACGAAATGGGCTTTGCCCGCGAGGTGTCGAACCAACTGGTGTTCCTGCACAAGGGCGTTGTCGAAGAGCGCGGCGACCCGCGTGAAGTGCTGCTCAACCCCCAGTCCGAACGCCTCCAGCAGTTTCTGGCCGGGAGCCTGAAGTAGAACCGCCACCCAGCCACTGCATGGCGCTGCCCCACAAGGTTGGCTTCGGATACACTCCAGCCAACCTTGTCAGGGCATCAGGCACAGCCCTTCTCTCACCTTCAGGAAATGTTGAGCTGGATATGCCCACCCCATCGAAAGACACCACTGTCTATGCCGCGCCAGTCATGCGCAAACTCACGGAAATCGTTTCCGATCTGCCGCCGTCACTGCGCAAGGTCGCGGACTTTATCCTGCGTCACCCGCTCAAGGCCGCGACGCTGACCATCGAGGAAATGGCTCACGAAACGTTGACCTCACCCGCCGCCGTCAACCGCCTGGCCAAAGCACTGGACCTCGGTGGCTACAGCGGCATGAAGGCCGAGCTGGTCGCTACGTTGCAGCAGATGGTGTCGCCGGTCGACAAGCTGCGCAACGAACTTGCCCATCGCCCCGGTGGCGCGTTTGGCCTGCATGAACAACTCCAGAGCGCCAGCAGCAACCTGGCGACTGCGGCGAGCAACAACCACGCCGACACCTTTGAAGCATTCGTCACTCGCCTGACCAAAGCGCGCAAAATCTACATCCTGGGCTTTGGCAACAGTGTCTACTTCGCCGGCCTCGCCGCCTCGACCCTGATGCCCTTCTGTGCGGACGCCACGGCCATCAGCATGGAGGGTGGTAACGAAAACGCCGCTTACCGCCTGGCCGCAATCACCGACCAGGACGTGCTGCTGGCGATCGCCCTGCCGCGCTACTCCCTCGACACCCTGCAACTGGCACGCTTCGCCAATGAACGCGGCGCATCGGTGCTGGCAATTACCGACTCACCTGCCTCGCCGCTCACCGGCATTGCCCAGCACACGCTGTTTGCGCCTTGCGATCACCCGGTGCTGACCAGTTCCAACATCGCCGTACTGGCCTTGATCGAAGGCCTGGTCGCCGGCGTGATGGCGCGCAATAAAGAAGCGGTCAAACTGGCAACCGAACTGACTGAAAGCGTGATGTCGTACCTGCACATCCCTGCCAGCGGCAAACCAGCAAAAAAGTGAGCGATGGGCATCCAACGCCCGCTTCTTGCTGATTGCGGTCTGGTGCGACCTCCAGCGTGAAGATTCGTGCAAAAACCTCAGGTAACCGTGCGGTCTTTCGCACAAACCACCATGGATAGGCTGGATTGCGGCAGGAAATTTCAACGCATGTCGCTTGTGGGTCGTTGCACCTGCTGCGTAAACCCTCTGTCAGCGATAATGCTGGCTTAATTCAGATACGGTGATATCGCCTGAGTCAGGGCCTTCGGCAGGCTGTGAGAACATCCATCCAATTGTAAGAGCCCATTTCAGCCACTACACTCCAGCCCATGAAACGCTACCTGCGGTTTTGCCTCATTTTCGTGATTAGCCTGGTGCTTCCCCTCAGCGGGATGGCGGGTGTACAGGCGCCCACAGAACCGTGCCCGATGAAGACGATGGGCATGGCGATGATGGATGACATGGGAATGGACTGCTGCAACGACATGAAAAGCCCGACAGAGCATGGCAAGCCCTGCAAGCCGGGCCAGGAATGCAAGACTGGCGGCATGCTGCAAGTCTCGATCCTCAAGCCTCCTGTCACCGTGTTCAGCCCCGTAGTGGTTTCCTTCTTCAGTGATTCCCTGCCCGTACAAACCCCGTCCGGGGTATGGCGACCGCCTCGCGTTTGATTCCTGTCCAACATTGAGCCTCATTCCGCATTAGCGGGATGGACTGGCTGCGCGCATGTCTTTTTGACGCGTGCAGTGGATGATCACAGGAATCGTAAACATGAACTCCAAGTGCTATTGCACAGGTTGGTCCCTCGTGGCCGGTCTGGCGGCAAGCGTACTGGCATTGCCGAGCTTCGCTGCCGCATTGACACTCGATGAAGCGCTGCGGCTGGCCGAAAACAATGCGCCGTCGCTGGCTGCTCAAGATGCAAAGATTCAGGCTGCCAGCAGTGCAGCTATTCCAGCGGGTGAATTACCCGACCCCAAGTTACTGGCAGGTGTGCAGAACTACCCCATCGGTGGCCCGGATCGCTGGAGCATCAACGACGACTTCATGACCATGCAAATGGTCGGGGTCAGGCAAGAGATGCCCAACGGTGACAAACGCAAAGCTCGCATCGAAGTCGCCAACGCCGCCGTTGATCGCGCTGCCGCCGAGCGTCGGGTTGCACGACTGAACGTACGCCAATCCACGGCATTGGCCTGGATCAGCAGCTACTCGGTCGAGCGCAAAGATGCGTTGTTCCAGGACTTCTACAAAGAAAACCGTCTGCTGACCGATACCGTCCGGGCCCAGATTGCCGGTGGCCGCGCTCAACCCGCCGATGCGGTGACGCCCAAGCAAGAAGCGGCTCGACTGGCGGAGCAACAGGACGATCTGGTTCTCCAGAGAGCGCAGGCCCGAGCGGCCCTCAAACGCTGGATTGGCTCAGCCGCCAACGACAAGCCTGTGGGCAGCTTGCCGCAGTGGCCTGTCGACTCCTCAAGCTACGCCCATAAACTGCAACACCACCCCGAGTTGGCAGCGTTTGCGCCGATGACCCGCGAAGCGCAAGCCAAGGTTCGTGAAGCCGAGTCGGAGAAAAAGTCAGACTGGAGCTGGGAGCTTGACTATCAACATCGCGATCGCCAGTTCGGCGACATGGTCAGCGTGCAATTGTCCTGGGACTTGCCGCTGTTTCCTGACTCCCGGCAAAACCCCAAAATCGCAGCCAAACAGGCTGAACTCAACCAGCTTGAGGCTGAGCGCGAAGCCCTGTCACGCGAGCACACTCAGCAACTGGAAAACGAACTGGCTGACTATGAGCGCCTGAATCGTGCGGTAAGCCGCAACCAGGAAAGCCTGCTGCCGCTGGCCAGGGAAAAGGTCGATCTCAGCATGGCCAGCTACCGTGCCGGCAAGGGCGATCTAAACGCCGTTGTTGCCGCCCGACGAGAACTCATCGAAGCCCGACTCAAACAGATCGATGTGGAGGAGCAACGAGCCCTGACCAGTGCGCGTCTGTATTTTGCTTATGGGGAGTCCGACCAATGATCCTTGAAAAATGGAACCGGGCATTGCTGGTTGGCATCTCGCTGGCATTGGGTGTTGCCGGTGGCTACTGGTTCGCTCACCAGCGCATGAGCGAAATACCAAGTACCGCCCCGGAGCAGAGCCTCAATTCACCGGCCGAACGCAAGGCAATGTATTGGTATGACCCCATGTACCCGCAGCAAAAGTTCGATAAGCCGGGCAAGTCGCCTTTCATGGACATGCAACTGGTCCCCCAGTACGCCAGCGGCGTCGGGGATCGTGCGACCGTCAGTATCGACTCGAGCCTGACCCAGAACCTCGGCCTGCGTTTTGCGACCGTCAGTCGCGGAGCCTTTGATTCCAGCCTCGACGTGACAGGAGTTCTGGCGTTCAACGAACGGGATGTCGCGGTGATCCAGGCACGCACAGCGGGCTTTGTGGAGCGGGTCTATGCCCATGCACCCGATGACCTGCTCAAAGCCAATGCGGCACTGGCGGATATTCTGGTGCCGGAGTGGGCGGCCGCCCAGACAGAGTTCCTTGCCCTCAAGCGCAACGGTGATGCCGATCTGTTGGCTGCGGCACGTCAACGACTGAGGCTCACAGGGATGCCGGTTGCGCTGATCACCCAGGTAGAGCGCAGTGGCAAAGTCCAACCGAACCTGACCCTCACCAGCCCCATCAGCGGCGTGCTGCAAGAGTTGAACGTACGTGCGGGTATGACCGTGGCGGCTGGCGAGACTATGGCACGCGTCAATGGCTTGAGCAGTGTCTGGCTGGCCGTGGCCGTTCCGGAATCGGATGCCGGAGCCATCACCATGGGGCAGGCAGTCGAAGCGCGCTTGCCAGCCTTTCCAGGGGCAACGCTCAGTGGCAAGGTCAGCGCGATTTTACCCGAGACCAATCCGGACAGCCGCACCCTTCGCGTACGTGTCGAGCTACCCAATCCGGACGGACGCCTGAGACCAGGTTTGACGGCGCAGGTTCGCCTGAATCGTGCAACTGAGCAAAGTGTGTTGTGGGTGCCGAGCGAAGCGGTGATTCGCACTGGCCGACGTGCCCTGGTGATGCTCGCCGAAGACGCCGGTCGCTACCGCCCGGTGGAGGTGCAACCCGGGCAGGAAAGCGATGGCAAGACGGCGATTTTGAAAGGTCTGGAAGAAGGCCAGAAGGTGGTTACGTCTGGCCAGTTCCTCCTCGATTCCGAGGCCAGTCTCAAGGGCATTGTTGCTCGCACGGAGGAAGAGTCGCCACCCAGTGGAGCAGCCGCCGGTTTGCATGAGGCGGAGGGGCAGATCGTTGAGATCAATGAAAAAGAAGTCACGCTCGCCCACGGCCCTTTCAAGACGCTGGGCATGCCTGGCATGACGATGACGTTCCCTCTCGCCAGTCCGGCGCTGATGCAGGGCCTCAAGGCGGGTGACAAGGTTCGGGTCGCAGTGAGCCAGACCGACGATGGCTTGCGGGTCGAGCACCTGGTCAAATCGGGGGGCCAGCCATGATTGCAGCCCTCATTCGTTGGTCCGTGGCCAACCGGTTCCTGGTGCTACTGGCGACGTTGTTCGTTACGGCTTGGGGTATCTGGTCGGTGCAGAGCACCCCTATTGATGCGCTGCCAGACCTTTCCGATGTCCAGGTGATCATCCGCACCCCGTATGCAGGACAAGCGCCACAGATTGTCGAGAATCAGGTGACCTATCCGTTGGCCACCACCATGCTCTCGGTGCCGGGCGCCAAGACCGTGCGTGGTTACTCCTTCTTCGGTGACAGCTTTGTCTACGTGCTGTTTGAAGACGGCACTGACTTGTACTGGGCCCGCTCGCGGGTGTTGGAATACCTGAGTCAAATACAAAGTCGGTTGCCGGCCAGCGCCAAGCCAGCGTTGGGCCCGGATGCGACGGGAGTGGGCTGGATCTATCAGTACGCACTGGTGGATCGCAGTGGTGGACACGACCTGGCGCAACTGCGCGCGCTTCAGGACTGGTTCCTCAAGTTCGAACTCAAGACGCTGCTGAACGTTGCGGAGGTGGCCACGGTGGGTGGCATGGTCAAGCAGTACCAGGTACAGCTTGATCCGCTGAAACTGGCCAGTCTCGGCCTTACTCAGGCCGCGGTGACCGAGGCTATCGGCAAGGCCAATCAGGAAACCGGTGGAGCCGTGCTGGAGATGGCAGAGACCGAGTTCATCGTGAGGGCTTCCGGTTACTTGAAGACGCTCAATGACTTTCGGGCGATTCCACTAAAACTGGGTGCGGGTGGTGTGCCGGTGACCCTTGGCGATGTCGCCACGATTCAACTGGGACCGGAAATGCGCCGTGGCATCACCGAACTCGACGGCGAAGGCGAGACGGTCGGTGGTGTGGTGATTTTGCGCAGTGGTAAGAATGCTCGCGAGACCATCGCAGCGGTCAAGACCAAACTCGACGAACTGAAAAGCAGTCTGCCGGCCGGGGTGGACATCGTCACCACCTACGATCGCAGCAAGCTGATCGATCGCGCGGTGGAAAATCTCAGCCACAAACTGCTCGAAGAGTTCATCGTCGTTGCGTTGGTCTGCGGGATCTTTCTCTGGCACTTGCGCTCATCGTTGGTAGCGATCATTTCGCTTCCGGTGGGAGTGCTGATTGCCTTCATCGTCATGCGCTACCAAGGCATCAACGCCAACATCATGTCCCTGGGTGGAATCGCCATTGCTATCGGCGCCATGGTCGATGCCGCCGTGGTGATGATCGAGAACGCCCACAAAAAGATTGAGGCCTGGCACGTGGCCAATCCAGGGGAGGAACTCAAGGGTGAGCGTCATTGGCATGTCATGACCGAAGCAGCGGCAGAGGTAGGCCCGGCGCTGTTCTTCTGCCTGTTGATCATCACCCTGTCGTTCATTCCGGTGTTCACCCTGGAAGCTCAGGAAGGACGGCTGTTTGGCCCATTGGCTTTCACCAAGACCTACGCCATGGCCGCAGCGGCGGGATTGTCAGTGACCTTGGTGCCGGTGCTGATGGGCTATTGGATACGCGGGCGAATCCCCAGTGAACGACAGAATCCGTTGAACCGGTGGTTGATTCGAATCTATCAGCCGGCCCTGGACGCGGTTTTGCGTCGACCGAAGATCACGCTGCTGGTCGCGCTATTGGTTTTTGTCAGCGCGCTATGGCCAATGTCGCGCTTGGGTGGGGAGTTTCTACCCCCGCTGGACGAGGGCGACCTGCTCTATATGCCTTCTGCCCTGCCGGGATTGTCGGCGCAGAAAGCGGCGCAACTGCTGCAACAGACTGACCGTTTGATCAAGACCGTGCCAGAGGTCGAACACGTCTTCGGTAAAGCCGGTCGTGCCGAAACCGCCACCGACCCGGCACCGCTGGAAATGTTCGAAACCACCATCCAGTTCAAGCCACATGAGCAATGGCGCGCCGGTATGACCCAGGAAAAACTGGTGGAAGAACTGGATCGCGTGGTGCGCGTGCCCGGCTTGACCAACATCTGGATACCGCCGATTCGCAACCGTATCGACATGCTGGCGACGGGTATAAAGAGCCCGATCGGTGTAAAGGTTGCCGGCACCAACCTGACGGAAATCGATGCGGTCACCCAGGCGGTCGAGCGAGTGGCCAAGGATGTACCCGGTGTCAGTTCGGCCCTGGCCGAGCGGCTGACTGGCGGCCGCTATATCGATGTCGATATCGACCGCAAAGCCGCCGCCCGCTATGGGCTGAACATCGCCGATGTGCAGTCCATCGTGGCCGGTGCCATTGGTGGTGAAAACGTCGGCGAGACCATTGAAGGTCTCGCACGTTTCCCGATCAACGTACGTTACCCACGGGAGTGGCGCGACTCGCTCGGCGCCCTGGAGCAACTGCCGATCTACACCCCGTTGGGGAGCCAGATCACCCTTGGCACGGTAGCGAAGGTCAAGGTCAGTGACGGCCCACCGATGCTCAAGAGCGAGAACGCACGGCCTTCAGGCTGGGTGTACATCGATGTGCGCGGCAGGGACATTGCTTCTGTGGTCGCCGATCTACGCCGGGTCGTCAATGAACAGGTCCGGTTGCAGCCAGGCATGAGCCTCAGTTACTCAGGACAGTTCGAGTTTCTCGAAAGGGCCAACGCACGGCTCAAACTGGTGGTGCCTGCCACGCTGCTGATCATCTTCGTGTTGCTTTACCTGACTTTTGCCCGATTCGATGAGGCCCTGCTGATCATGGCCACCCTGCCATTCGCACTGACTGGGGGGGCATGGTTTCTCTATCTGTTGGGCTTCAACCTGTCGGTCGCCACCGGGGTCGGCTTCATCGCCTTGGCCGGTGTTTCCGCCGAGTTCGGCGTGATTATGTTGCTCTACCTGAAAAACGCCTGGGCCGAACGTGAAGACCTCGGTGACAGCACTGAACGCGGGCTGGTTGCGGCGATTCGTGAAGGCGCTGTGCAGCGCGTGCGCCCCAAGGCCATGACTGTGGCGGTGATCATTGCCGGTCTGCTACCCATCCTGTTGGGCAGCGGCACCGGCAGCGAAGTCATGAGCCGTATCGCCGCGCCCATGGTCGGCGGCATGGTCACGGCCCCCTTACTGTCCCTGTTTGTCATTCCGGCAGCGTATCGCCTGATGCGCCGCCGGCACCTTCTGCTTGTACCCACCACACCTCAAGGAAAAGTCGTATGAAACTCACCCTGATTGCAGTCGCAAGCACCGTATTCGCGCTATCACTGTCTGCCCACGCGCAGGACATGCCGGGCATGAAAATGGACGGCATGGAAGGCATGCAGATGAAGCAGGAAACAAAACAGGCTCCGGTCTCCAATGCCGAAGGTACGATCAAGGCTATCGATACTACGAAGCATACGGTGACGATCGCCCACGGCGCCGTTCCCGCCCTGCAATGGCCGCCGATGACGATGGCCTTTTCCGTGACGCAAGGTCAGTTGTCGGGGTTGGTGCCTGGAGACCGGGTATCGTTTTCCTTCCGGCTGGAGGGTAACAGCGCCTCGATTGTGTCCATTAACAAGTAAATTCCGGTGGTGGACGTGTCCGGCACATTTTGTCGTGCCGGACTAACCCATTACATCCGCTGGTTCAGGAAAAACGCAGGGCTCGGGGTTTTGTGAACGGCAGGCAATTGCTTACCCGTCCAGTTCCGTCTCCTCCACCGTCATCCTCGTCAGTGTTTCGGACCTGCGACAGATTTCCAAAAAAAGTCGCAAGCCCCGCGATTCTTCAGGGCTTGCGACTCATTGCCGATACATCCTTCAAACTCCCGGGACGTCATCGACGGGTATGCCCGTGGTGTTCGTTACCGAACGTACAGGCCTAGTTCTCTACCTCAACCGCGTCGAAATCCGGCGCGTCCTGGGCATCCGGGGCGTCCGCTACATCCTCTTTGGCCTCCCTCGCCTTGGCTTTGTCAGCCTCTTTGACTGCGTTCGCCTTGGCCTTGTCAGCCTCTCTCGCTGCGTTCGCCTTGGCTTTGTCAGCCTCTCTCGCTGCGTTCGCCTTGGCTTTGTCAGCCTCTCTGGCTACGTTCGCCTTGGCTTTGGCTGCGTCCCTGGCAGCATCTGCGTCGGCCTTGGCGGCGTCCCTGGCTGCATCCGCAGCGGCCCGGGCAGCGTCTCTGGCTGCATCTGCATCTGCGCGCGGTACGCCAGCAGCTCTGGCGGCATCCCGGGCTGCATCCGCCTCAGCTCTGGCGGCGTCCCGGGCTGCATCCGCCTTAGCTCTGGCGGCGTCCCGGGCTGCATCTGCATCAGCCTTGGCCGCGTCTCTGGCTACATCAGCGTCATTTCTGGCAGCGCCTCTGTCTTCCGCGGCTTCCCTGGCAGCGTCCCTGGCGTCTTCTGCAGCTTCCCTGGCAGCGTCACCCGCGTCTTCTGCGGCTTCCCTGGCTGCATCTGCGGCGTTATCCGCGTCGTTGTCATCGTCGTTGTCACGCGCGTCGTTACGCGCATTGCCTGGGCCTCTGTTACCGACCATTCCACCATGGTCATCGTCGTTGTCATGCGCATTGCCCGGGCCTCTGTTCCCGGCCATACCACCATGGTCAGCATCGCCACGCCCAGGGCCTGCATGACCGTCACCACCATGGCCTGCTGCACCATGACCGCCACCGCCATCACCACCGTGACCACCGCCTCCGGAGCCTCCACTGCCGGAGCCACCACCACCTCCGTTGCCGCCACCACCGTGGCCGCCTCCGCCGTCACCGCCGTGACCACCGCCTCCGGAG
>NZ_JAGYGI010000061.1:0-12065 GCF_019947365.1 Pseudomonas sp. GL-R-26
TGGTGTTCGGCACCAGGTTTTCGAAGTTGCCGCCAGTGGTACCGGTGATGGTGGTGCTGACAGTGCTGCCATTCACATAAACATCGTTGGCCGCAGTCGGCACGTTGACGCTGCCGCTGGTCTGGCCCGCTTCGATGGTAATGACCGAACCGTTGCTCAAGGTCACGGTCATCGGCGTACCGGCCGGATTGGTCAGGGTGGCGGTGTAGGTGATCTGGCCGCCTTCGGTGATGTTGCCGGTGGCGGTTAGGGTCAGCCCGGTGTTGTCCACGGAGTCGGTGATGGTGGTCACAGCCGGGGTGGTGCTCGGTACCAGGTTCTCGAAGTTGCCGCCGGTGGTACCGGTGATGGTAGTGCTGACGGTGCTGCCGTTGACATAGACGTCATTGGCCGCAGTCGGCACGTTGACGCTGCCGCTGGTCTGACCCGCTTC
Organism: Pseudomonas sp. GL-R-26; assembly: GCF_019947365.1. Lineage (NCBI taxonomy): Bacteria > Pseudomonadati > Pseudomonadota > Gammaproteobacteria > Pseudomonadales > Pseudomonadaceae > Pseudomonas > Pseudomonas sp. GL-R-26. Next base: position 434 of record NZ_JAGYGI010000061.1, read on the forward strand.
GATGGTGATGACCGAGCCGTTGCTCAAGGTCACGGTCATCGGCGTACCGGCCGGGTTGGTCAGGGTCGCGGTGTAGGTGATCTGGCCGCCTTCGGTGATGTTGCCGGTGGCGGTTAGGGTCAGCCCGGTGTTGTCCACGGAGTCGGTGATGGTGGTCACAGCCGGGGTGGTGTTCGGCACCAGGTTTTCAAAGTTGCCGCCAGTGGTACCGGTGATGGTGGTGCTGACAGTGCTGCCATTCACATAAACATCGTTGGCCGCAGTCGGCACGTTGACGCTGCCGCTGGTCTGGCCCGCTTCGATGGTAATGACCGAACCGTTGCTCAAGGTCACGGTCATCGGCGTACCGGCCGGATTGGTCAGGGTCGCGGTGTAGGTGATCTGGCCGCCTTCGGTGATGTTGCCGGTGGCGGTTAGGGTCAGCCCGGTGTTGTCCACGGAGTCGGTGATGGTGGTCACAGCCGGGGTGGTGCTCGGTACCAGGTTCTCGAAGTTGCCGCCGGTGGTACCGGTGATGGTAGTGCTGACGGTGCTGCCGTTGACATAGACGTCATTGGCCGCAGTCGGCACGTTGACGCTGCCGCTGGTCTGACCCGCTTCGATGGTGATGACCGAGCCGTTGCTCAAGGTCACGGTCATCGGCGTACCGGCCGGGTTGGTCAGGGTCGCGGTGTAGGTGATCTGGCCGCCTTCGGTGATGTTGCCGGTGGCGGTTAGGGTCAGCCCGGTGTTGTCCACGGAGTCGGTGATGGTGGTCACAGCCGGGGTGGTGTTCGGCACCAGGTTTTCAAAGTTGCCGCCAGTGGTACCGGTGATGGTGGTGCTGACAGTGCTGCCATTCACATAAACATCGTTGGCCGCAGTCGGTACGTTGACGCTGCCGCTGGTCTGGCCCGCTTCGATGGTAATGACCGAACCGTTGCTCAAGGTCACGGTCATCGGCGTACCGGCCGGATTGGTCAGGGTCGCGGTGTAGGTGATCTGGCCGCCTTCGGTGATGTTGCCGGTGGCCGTCAGGGTCAGCCCGGTGTTGTCCACGGAATCGGTGATGGTGGTCACGGCCGGGGTGGTGTTCGGCACCAGGTTTTCGAAGTTGCCGCCAGTGGTACCGGTGATGGTGGTGCTGACGGTGCTGCCGTTGACATAGACGTCGTTGGCCGCAGTCGGCACGTTGACGCTGCCGCTGGTCTGGCCCGCTTCGATGGTAATGACCGAACCGTTGCTCAAGGTCACTGTCATCGGCGTACCGGCCGGATTGGTCAGGGTGGCGGTGTAGGTGATCTGGCCGCCTTCGGTGATGTTGCCGGTGGCCGTCAGGGTCAGCCCGGTGTTGTCCACGGAGTCGGTGATGGTGGTCACAGCCGGGGTGGTGTTCGGCACTAGGTTTTCGAAGTTGCCGCCAGTGGTACCGGTGATGGTGGTGCTGACAGTGCTGCCATTCACATAAACATCGTTGGCCGCAGTCGGCACGTTGACGCTGCCGCTGGTCTGGCCGGCGGCGATAGTGATGGTCGAACCGTTGGACAGAGTGACGGTTACTGGCGTCTGCGCCGGATTGGTCAGGGTGGCGGTGTAGGTGATCTGGCCACCTTCGGTGACGGTATTGCCGGCCGTCAGGGTGACCGTGGTGGTGTCGACGGTATCGGTGACCTGGGTCACGGCGGGGGTAGTCGGCGGCGTCACAGTGATGCCGTTACCGCCGCTGGTGCCGGTGACGGTTACTTCGATCTGGGTCGCGTCGTTATAGACAGTGTCGTTCGCAGCCAATGGCACGTTGACGGTGCCGGTGGTCGAGCCTGCGGGAATCACGATCACGGCGCCGTTGGACAACGTGACAGTCAGGTCGCTCAGCGGTGCCTGGGTCAGGGTCGCGGTGTACACCAACACGCCACCGGCCTCGGTGATGGTCGGCGTGGCACTGAGGCTGAGGACTGATTCACTCGGGGTATTGGCATTAACGTTGGCGTTGGTGGTCTGGCCACCCAGGATTTCCAGAGTTGTTTGCCCGGCAGAGTTGATACCCGCGGTCGGGAAGCCAATGCTCGGATCGACGCGGCCAGCGGTGGCGTCGAGCATCACGAAGCTATGACCGCCACCGGCGGCACCACCAGAACCCGACGCCGTCGGGCCCGCAGCGGTAGCTTCAAGGTCTTTGGTCGGGTCGGCACCGGCGACAATTGCTTGTTGCAGCTCTTCAACCGACGGCGCGGCTTGCGCGGTGGCAGCTGCCAGGTCAGTGCCGGAGTCCGGGGCGTCAGCGCTCCACTGGGTGTCACGGCCCAGATCCAGGGTGCGGCCATCGGCCAGTTCCAGGGACACGGCACCGGAAAGGCCAGTGTCGATCTGGTCACCGGCATACAGTTTGTCGCCTTCAACTAGAACGCGGCGGATGCCCTCGGGGGACACCACGAATACCTGACCGACAATGCTTTTGACGATGGCAACAACACTGCTCATTGAAGACTCTCCGGGGTGTCACGTTCAGTTGACTTCCATAGACCTGATGGCGTCTGCGCCGACCAGTCTGGACGTACATTGCAAAATAGATGCACAAGTTTGACGCAGCAATTAGTCAATATTTTGGCTATATTTTTTCGCTATTAACTTTATGCCAAACTATTGACCTTCTGGATGCCATCCTAAACAATCGTCCCAGTAATGTCACATTGATATTTGAGCTGTGACCTGTCCTCGGTATGTGATCCAGTTCCGCTTTTGAACTTTCCGACATACGGTCATTCCGCTCGCCATCTTCCGACACAGCGCGTTCTTTTGCTGTGATTCAAGACAAGAAGTTCTGGGAAATTCCTACAATGCGTTCGCCTTTGTTCATGGCAATACCTTTCGCCCTCGCCGCGTCTTTCGTCCAGGCGCAATCCTTACCAGAAGCCATGCAACAAGCGCTGGATGTCCATCCGGAGGTCCAGGCGGGCGTCAACAGCCGATTGGCTGCGGACTATCAGTTGAAAGCGGCGAAAGGTGGGTACTTGCCACGGGTCGACCTGCTGGGCGGTTATGGTCGTGAAGGCACCGATAGCGTGACGACGCGAGACGGCAGCAACAATCACTTCGAAACCCTGAATCGCAGTGAGTCAAGTTTGCGTCTGACCCAGATGGTCTTTGACGGTTTTGCGACGTCCAGCGAAGTCGGGCGTCAACAAGCTACCGTCAACTCCCGCGCCTACTCGCTGCTGAGTACCTCCGAGCGCACCGGGCTGACCGTGGCTCAGGTCTATCTCGACGTGCTGACCCGCCGCGAATTCGTGCGTCTGGCCGAGGAAAATCTCAAGAGCCACCAACGTATTTACGACCAGATCCAGTTGCGCACCCAGCGTGGCGTCGGCAGTGGTGCCGACCTCGATCAGGCCGAGGCGCGGATGGCCCAGGCGCGCAACAATCTGATCACCGAGCAGACCAATCTGGCTGACGCCGAAACCAACTATCTCTCCGCTGTCGGCCAGATGCCGGATCAACTGGAGCGCCCGGCGAGCTTCCTGGCGCTGATGCCGGCCAACCTGAATGAAGCCCGTGCGCAGATGCTGGAAAACAGCCCGATCCTGCGCTCGGCCGAATCCGATATCGCCGCTGCCGAGAAGCAGTACGACACGGCCAAGTCGACTTTCTACCCGCGCTTCGATGCTGAGTTGGGTCGCTCCGCGGACAACGACATTGATGGTCAGAACGGTCACAACAACGAATGGCAAGCCATGCTGCGCATGCGCTTCAACCTGTATTCCGGCGGCAGCAACAAGGCCGATCTGGAATCCAAGTCCTACCTGTCGAACCAGGCGCTGGATATCCGCAACAACGCCCTGCGCCAATTGAATGAAGAGCTGGGCCTGGCCTGGAACGCGCTGAACAATGCCAATGCGCAGGTGCCGATCGCCCAGCAATACGTCGATCACAGCACCGCCGTGCGTACCGCCTACCAGCGTCAGTTCAGCCTCGGTGAGCGTACCCTGCTCGATTTGCTCGACAGTGAGAACGAACTGTTCTCCTCTTCTCGCCGTCTGGCGGAGATCAAGAACATTCAGTTATTTACTCAGTACCGAATCAAGGCGACCATGGGCGAGTTGCTCAAGAGCCAGGGAGTGGTCGCACCATTGGCATCCGTTGTGCAGAACGACGTGAAGCCCAAGGTCCAATTGCCCGGTATGAATTGAGCAGGACCTTCATTGTTCAATTGTTAGCCAAGAGTGCCGAGCGTGGAATCAGAAGTCAGTCGGGTTCAACTCATTCATGATCCGCGCGCGTTGCATGACGATCCGTTACTGGATGGTCTGCTCGCTCTTTGCATGCTGCACCAGAAACCTGCCAGCGCGGCAATGCTGACCACCGGCCTGCCGCTGCCCGAGCAGCGCTTGAGTGTCGAGTTGCTGCCTCGTGCGGCTGCTCGCGCCGGGCTGCAAGGTCGGGTGCTGCAACGCAAGCTGGAGGATATTCCGGCGATTGCCATGCCTGCATTGTTGCTGCTCAAGGACGGTCGCAGTGCCGTCCTGCTCGGCTGGCAAGGCGAAGACCAGGTGCGGGTACTGCTCAGCGAAAGCGATGGCGGTGAGTCCCTGGTCAACCGCGAACTGTTGGCCGACGACTACACCGGCAAGGTCTTTTTCGCCCAGCCGCAGCACAAATTCGACGTCAATCACGGCACGCTGATTCCGCGTGCGCGCTCGTGGTTCCGCGACACCCTCAAGCGTTCGCGTTGGTTGTACGCCGACGCGATCGCCGCCAGTTTTCTGATCAACATCATTGCCATGGCCGCGCCGTTGTTCGTGATGAACGTCTACGACCGCGTCGTGCCGAACCAGGCCGAAGCGACGCTCTGGGTGCTGGCACTCGGCATCACCGGCGCCTACCTCTTCGACCTGATCCTGAAAAGCCTGCGCAGCCTGTGCCTGGATCTGGCCGGCAAGAAAACCGACCTGATCATCTCGGCCACGCTGTTCGAGCGCATCGTCGGCATGGCCATGAAATACCGGCCGGCGCGGGTCGGCAGCTTTGCCCAGAACATCCATGAGTTCCAGAGCCTGCGCGACTTCCTCGCCTCGCTGACGCTGACCAGCCTGATCGACCTGCCGTTCACGATTCTGATCTTTATCGTCATCGCGATCCTCGGCGGGCACCTGGTGTGGATTCCGGTGCTGGCGTTCCCGATCGCCTTGGCCATCGGTTATGCCTTGCAGAAACCCCTGGTGGCGACCATGGAGCGGACCATGGCGCTGGGGGCCGAGCGTCAGTCGAGCCTGATCGAAACCCTGGCCGGCCTGGATGCGGTGAAGGTCAACAACGCCGAAAGCGAACGCCAGTATCAGTGGGAGCAGACCATCGGCACCCTCAGTCGTCTTGAGTTGCGGGTGAAAATGCTCTCTGGCCTGGCGATGAACATCACCTTGCTGATCCAGCAACTGGCCGGGGTGATCATGATCGTCTTCGGCGTGTACCAGATCATCGACGGTCACCTGAGCATGGGTGGCTTGATTGCCTGCTACATGCTCAGTGGCCGTGCGCTCAGCCCGCTGGCGTCACTGTCCGGGCTGCTGACTCGTTATCAGCAGGCGCGGGTGACCATGACCTCGGTCGACCAGATGATGGAGCTCCCCCAGGAGCGCAATTTCGAAGAACGTCCGCTCAGCCGCAAGGTGCTGCAGGGCGGTATTGAATGTCGCCAGCTCAACTTCACCTACCCGCAACAGCAGAACCTGGCGCTGAAGAACATCAACCTGTCGATCAGTCCCGGCGAGAAGGTCGGCATCATTGGCCGAAGCGGCTCGGGCAAGAGCTCGTTGGCGAAATTGCTGGTGGGGCTGTATCAGCCGGATGACGGTGCGTTGTTGGTCGACGGTGTGGATATCCGCCAGATCGACGTCAGCGAACTGCGCTACAACATCGGCTACGTGCCCCAGGACATTCAGTTGCTCGCCGGCACCTTGCGCGACAACCTGGTTTCCGGCGCGCGGTATGTCGAGGACGAACTGGTGCTGCAAGCCGCAGAACTGGCCGGCGTCCACGAGTATGCGCGCCTGCATCCGCAGGGCTACGAACTGCAAGTCGGCGAGCGCGGGCAGAACCTCTCCGGTGGTCAACGGCAAAACGTCGCCCTGGCCCGTGCATTGTTGCTCAACCCGCCGATCCTGCTGCTCGACGAGCCGACCAGCGCCATGGACAACACCGGCGAAGAGCGCCTCAAGCAGCGCCTGGCAGCGGTGATCGAAAACAAGACTATGGTGCTGGTGACGCACCGGGCATCGCTGTTGTCGCTGGTGGATCGGCTGATCGTGATCGACCGCGGGCAGATACTCGCCGACGGCCCGAAAGCCGCGGTGATGGAAGCGTTGAAGAAGGGGCAGATCAGTGTTGCTTAAGTCGGGTAAGGATTCGATCCGTCGCTACTTCAAAGGCTCTGCTTCGCTTGAGGGCCAGCCACTTCCGGAGGTCAACAAGGCGCTGATCGAGGATGCGCCACGGGTGGTGCGGCTGACGATCTGGGCGATCATCGCGTTCTTCGTGTTCCTGATGCTCTGGGCCAACTTCGCGGTGATCGACGAGGTGACCAAGGGCGACGGCAAGGCGATTCCGTCGTCGAAGATCCAGAAAATCCAGAACCTTGAAGGCGGTATCGTTGCCGAACTGTTCGTCAAGGAAGGCCAGATCGTCGAAGCCGGCGCACCGCTGATTCGCCTGGACGACACGCGCTTTGCTTCGAACGTCGGCGAAACCGAGGCCGATCGGTTGTCGATGCTGCTGCGGGTCGAACGCCTGAGCGCCGAGGTCGAAGATCGCCCGCTGAACTTCCCCGAGGATGTGCTCAAGGCCGTGCCGGGTCAGGCCAAGAGCGAAGAGTCGCTCTATATAAGCCGCCGCCAACAGTTGCACGATGAGATTGGCGGCTTGCAGGAGCAACTGATCCAGCGCCAGCAAGAGCTGCGCGAATTCACTTCCAAGCAGGCGCAGTATCGCCAGCAATTGGGCTTCCAGCGCCAGGAAATCAGCATGTCCGAGCCGTTGGTGGCCCAGGGCGCGGTCTCGCCGGTGGAAGTCCTGCGCCTCAGGCGTGCCGAAGCGGAGACCCGTGGTCAGCTCGACGCCACTACCCTGGCCATTCCGCGTGCCGAATCGGCAATCAAGGAAGTGCAGCGCAAGGTCGATGAAACCCGTGGCAAGTTCCGTAGCGAAGCCCTGACCCAGCTCAATGAAGCACGCACCGACCTGAACAAGGCCCAGGCCACCGGCAAGGCCCTGGAAGACCGGGTCAGCCGGACGCTGGTCACTTCGCCAGTGCGGGGCATCGTCAACAAGTTGCTGGTCAATACCATCGGCGGGGTTATCCAGCCAGGCAGCGACCTGGTGGAAATCGTACCGCTGGACGACACCTTGCTGGTCGAGGCGAAGATCCGTCCGCAGGACATCGCGTTCCTGCATCCGGGACAGGAAGCGACGGTGAAATTCACCGCCTATGACTACACCATCTACGGCGGGTTGAAGGCCAAGCTGGAGCAGATCGGCGCCGACACCATCACCGATGAAGACAAGAAGACCACCTACTACATCATCAAGCTGCGCACCGACCGCAGCCACTTGGGCACCGATGAAAAGCCGTTGCTGATCATTCCGGGGATGGTGGCTTCGGTGGACATCATCACCGGCAAGAAGACCGTGCTGAGCTATCTGCTCAAACCGATCATCCGCGCGCGGGCCGAGGCGCTGCACGAGCGCTAGATCTGTAGTGGATTCACTGGCCCCATCGCGGGCAAGTTGGATCGCCGCATCGCCGCTCCCACAAGGTTCTTTGTTGAAACACGATCATGTGTTTGACACAAAAACCTGTGGGAGCCGGGCTTGCCCGCGATAGCGTCCGCCAAAACACTACAACCCTGTCAGAAAGTGATAAATAACGTCACACCGCGATTCCTCCATTCCCTTAGCAATCGCCATATCGTTATTCGTTAACGGTATTTAAATTTCAATTCTTATATCTATAAAGTCAATCTCCTGCGTACCTGCCGACCAATCGGCGCGCCGCACGACACGAACCAACACGGGACCTCCGTGAGTTTCTGATCGACGCGCGCGCCTTTGAGCGTGCCGTGCGTGGGAGTGATTTATGTCTGCAGCTTCAGCTTCGCCAAGCATCGCGCCACAATTCTTTGAAATCCGCCCGTTCAGCGGAGCGGTGGGCGCCGAGATCATCGGTCTCGATTTGTCCCGTCTGATCAATGATCAGGACTTCGCCCGCATTCACCGCGCGCACCTGGATCATCACGTGGTGGTGTTCCGCGACCAGCGCATCACCCCTGAGCAACAGATCGATTTCAGCCGCCGTTTTGGCGTATTGCAGATCCACGTGCTCAAACAGTTCCTGCTGGCAGGGCATCCGGAAATCCTCATCGTTTCCAACATCGTCGAGAACGGCCAGAACATCGGCTTGGGCGACGCCGGCAAGTTCTGGCACTCCGATCTTTCTTATAAGGAGCTGCCGAGCCTGGGCTCGATGCTGCATGCCCAGGAGCTGCCGTCAGAAGGCGGCGACACCTTGTTCGCCGACATGCACAAAGCCTGGGACAGCCTGCCGCTCGCGTTGCGCAAAGCGGTGGAAGGTCGCTCGGCGGCGCACTCCTACACGGCGCGTTACAGCGAAACCAAGTTCGAAGGCAACTGGCGCCCGACCCTGACCCCGGAGCAACTCGCCCAGGTCGCCGAAGTCGTCCACCCGGTCGTGCGCACCCACCCGGAAAACGGCCGCAAGGCGTTGTTCGTCAGCGAGGGGTTCACCACCCGCATCGTTGGCCTGCCGGAAGACGAGAGCCAGCAACTGCTGACCGAACTCTATGCTCACAGCGTTCTGCCGCAAAACATCTACCGCCATCAATGGCAGCCCCATGACCTGGTGTTCTGGGACAACCGTTCGCTGATTCACCTCGCCGCCGGATGCCCCAGCCATCTGCGCCGCAAGCTGTATCGCACCACCATCCAGGGCGACGCGCCTTTCTGATTTGTCGGAGATCTGATCATGTCCAAACGTCTTCCATTCGCACCGCTGGCCGCGGCCATCGGCCTGGGTTTCAGCCTGATCGCCGGCAGCCTGGTGGCGCCGACCGTGGCCCACGCCGAAGGTGAAATCCGCATTGCCGAACAGTTCGGCATCGTTTACCTGCTGCTCAATGTGGTGCGCGATCAGAACCTGATCGAGAAGTACGGCAAGCAGGAAGGCATCGACATCAAGGTCGACTGGACTCAGCTCTCCGGCGGCGCAGCGGTCAACGATGCGTTGCTGTCGGGCTCGATCGACATTGCCGGCGCCGGTGTCGGCCCGCTGTTGACCATCTGGGATCGCACCCACGGCAAGCAGAACGTAAAAGCCGTGGCTTCCCTGGGCAACTTCCCGTACTACCTGGTGAGTAATAACCCCAAGGTCAAAACCATCGCCGACTTCACCGAGAAGGACCGTATCGCGGTGCCGGCGGTGGGCGTGTCGGTGCAGTCGCGCTTCCTGCAATACGCGGCGGCCAAACAGTGGGGCGACAAGGAGTTCAATCGCCTCGACAAGTACACCATCGCCGTTCCGCACCCCGACGCGACAGCGGCGCTGGTGGCCGGCGGCACCGAGCTGAGCGGGCACTTTTCCAACCCGCCGTTCCAGGATCAGGAACTGGCCAATCCCAATGTGCACGTGGTGCTGAACACCTATGACCTGCTCGGTCCGAACTCGCCGACGGTACTGTTCGCCACCGAGAAATTCCGCAATGAGAACCCGAAAACCTACAAGGCGTTTATCGATGCACTGACCGAAGCGGCGCAATTCGCGCAGAACGATAAAGGCGCAGCGGCGGACACGTACATCCGCGTTACCAAGGCCAAAATCGACCGTGCCGCGTTGCTGAAAATCATCGACAACCCGCAGTTCGAATTCAGCATCACGCCGAAAAACACTTACCCGTTGGCCGAGTTCCTCTACCGCGTCGGCGCGATCAAAAACAAACCGGATTCATGGAAGGACTACTTCTTCCAGGACGCCACGCCGCTGCAAGGGAGCTGATCGAAATGAACGCCCCTTTGCAAGGCCACACGGTCAGCAAACCGATCGCGGCAGCCCAGGCGCTGCTGTCGGTCGATAACGTCAGCCTCGAATACCGCACGCCGCAGCGGGTGGTGCGGGCGACCCATCAAGTCAGTTTCGAGATCGATCCGGCGGACCGCTTTGTCCTGCTCGGGCCGTCCGGTTGTGGCAAGTCGACGTTGCTCAAGGCCGCCGCCGGCTTCATCCAGCCAGTGGAAGGCGAGATCCGTCTGCAGGGCCAGCGCGTCGATGCGCCGGGGCCGGACCGGATCGTGGTGTTCCAGGAGTTCGATCAACTGCCGCCGTGGAAAACCGTGAAGCAGAACGTGATGTTTCCGCTTCTGGCCTCGAAAACCCTCAAGCGCAAGGAGGCCGAAGAGCGGGCGCTGCACTATCTGGAAAAAGTCGGCCTCGCCGCATTTGCCGATGCCTATCCGCACACTTTGTCCGGTGGCATGAAGGCGCGCGTTGCCATCGCCAGGGCGCTGGCGATGCAGCCGAAAATCCTGTTGATGGACGAACCCTTTGCCGCGCTCGATGCCCTGACCCGGCGCAAGATGCAGGAAGAGTTGCTGCTGCTCTGGGAGGAAGTGCGCTTCACGCTGCTGTTCGTCACGCACTCTATCGAAGAGGCGCTGGTGGTGGGCAATCGCATTCTGTTGCTGTCACCCCATCCGGGCCGGGTGAGGGCGGAAGTCCACAGCCACCAATACGATTTGCATAGCCTGGGCGGTGTGGCGTTTCAGGAGTCGGCGCGACGTATTCACCGGCTGTTGTTCGACGAAAGCCAGTCACCGCAAGCCGAACATGAACTGGATTTCGCCGACATCCGCATCGCTTATTGAGCCAGTTGAGAGGAGGGTCCGATGAGCCATTTATCATCCCCGCGTGAAGAGTTCGAAACGGTTTTGCAGCCACTGACCAGCGTGCCGCTGGAGCGTGAACTACCCCTTGGCCAACGCCTGTGGCAGCAGGGCTGGTTGCGTAAAAGCCTGATCCTTGTGTTGCTCGCAGTGCTCTGGGAGGCCGTTGCGCGCTATCAGAACAACGACCTGCTGCTGCCGAGCTTTTTGCAGACCTCACACGCGCTGTACGACGGCCTGCTCAGCGGTGAATTGCTAAGCAAGGTGTGGATTTCCCTGGTGGTATTGCTCAAGGGCTATCTGATCGGCATTGTCCTGGCGTTTGCCCTGACCACACTGGCGGTGTCGACGCAGTTCGGTCGCGATCTGCTCAGCACCCTGACCTCAATGTTCAACCCCTTGCCGGCCATCGCCCTGCTGCCGCTGGCGCTGCTGTGGTTTGGATTGGGCCAGAACAGCCTGATTTTCGTGCTGGTGCATTCGGTGCTCTGGGCACTGGCGCTGAACACCTACGCCGGCTTCCTCGGCGTCTCGGAAACCCTGCGCATGGCCGGGCGCAACTATGGCCTCAAGGGCATGCGCCTCGTGCTGTTCATCCTGATCCCGGCGGCGCTGCCGTCGATCCTCGCCGGGTTGAAGATTGGTTGGGCGTTTGCCTGGCGCACATTGATTGCCGCTGAGCTGGTGTTTGGTGCGACCAGCGGGAAGGGTGGGC
>NZ_JAGYGI010000062.1:0-11449 GCF_019947365.1 Pseudomonas sp. GL-R-26
GCAGAAGTCGGCTTTCGAGGTTGCCTCTTGTCTCGTGGGCTCGGAGATGTGTATAAGAGACAGGCCCCACACGCCGCACAAGCCATGCAACGGCCACACACCCAACACATCGTCGATGCGCCATTTGCCTTGGGCCGCGGTAAAGCACCAGACAAACAACGCCCCCGCGACGGCACCGGTGACCAGCGCCCCCACAGGATGCATCAGGTCAGAACCGGCACAGATTGCCACGAGCCCCGCCAACGGGCCGTTATGCAGAAAGCCGGGGTCATTGCGCCCGACAATCAGCGCCGCCACCGTACCGCCCACCAGGGCCATCAACGAGTTCACCGCCACCAGCCCGCTGACACCTTGCAGGGTTTGCGCACTCATGACGTTGAAGCCGAACCAGCCGACAATCAGGATCCACGAGCCCAGTGCCAGAAAAGGGATGCTCGATGGCGCGAACGCGACCAGCCGGCCCTCGCGATACCGGCCATTACGCGGCCCGAGCAACAGCACCGCCGCCAGTGCCAGCCAACCGCCCATGGCATGCACCACCACCGAGCCGGCAAAATCATGGAAACCGGCGCCAAAGCGCTCCAGCAACCAGGCTTGCAAGCCCAGATTGCCGTTCCAGACAATGCCTTCGAAGAATGGATAGATGAACGCGACAATCAACGCGGTTGCACACAGTTGCGGGACAAACCGGGCGCGCTCGGCGATCCCTCCGGAAATGATCGCCGGGATCGCCGCGGCAAAGGTCAGCAGGAAGAAAAACTTCACCAGTCCATAGCCATGGTCGGCATTGAGCACGGCCGCTGGCTGCATGAACGTCACGCCATAGGAAATCCAATAGCCTATAAAGAAGTAGGCCAGTGTCGAAACAGCGAAGTCGCTGAGGATTTTCGACAACGCATTGACCTGGTTTTTCTGTCGCACGGTTCCGACTTCGAGAAAGGCGAAACCGGCGTGCATGGCCAGAACCATGACCGCACCGATCAGAATGAACAGCGTGTTGGAGCTATGGACCAGGGTGTCCACAGCGCTTTGCAGATTTTCCATGGAATGGGCAGACCTTATGGCAGAAAAAAAGCACCAAAGCAGTTCGCGATGGCTGCCCATGCACCAATTTGCAGCTTCCAGGGATCAGCAGACTGATCCCGTTGAACCACTTTGGCGCACGGATGCCGCCCAGGAAAAACGCGCCCCGGACGTTTACGCGAGTTTTTGATTGTTGGTCCTACGGTTTTACTGAAATCATGCCCGGCAATAACGCAATGGTGCGGACCGGCGCACCACGACTCAGCAAAAGTTGTACCAGCCATTTGTACTGAACCTTCGCCGAAGGCTCATACTCGAACGCATCAGAACGCCACTTAAGGAGATCCACCATGGCCCGCACACAGGCAAAGACTGCTCAAGAAATCCTGATGAACGACTTTCAGACACTGGTCAGTGACACCGAACGGTTGCTGGAGCACACCGCGACCCTGGCCGGCGATCAGGCCGACGAGTTGCGCGAGCAGATCCACGACAGTCTCTTGCGTGCCCGTGAAACCCTGAAACTGACCGAAGACTCCCTGCGCGAACACGGCAAGGCTGCTGTCACCGCCACTGAAGACTATGTCCAGGCCAACCCTTGGCAATCCGTCGGGATCGCGGCCGGCGTGGGTTTCCTGATCGGCCTGCTGGCCAGCCGGCGCTGATATGTCGATCGGCGAATCCGGCCCGTCCATGACGGGAACCAGCTCCTCATCGCGGCGCCTGGGTGCTGCCTTCCTTGGGTTGCTGCACAGCCATGTCGAACTGTTCGGCATCGAATTGCAGGAACAAAAAGCCCGCACCGTCAGCCTGTTGCTGTTTGCCGGCCTGGCGCTGGTGTTTGCGTTGCTGCTGCTGGTAGGGCTGTCGACGCTGGTGCTTATCCTGTTCTGGGACACGTATCGCCTGGCCGCCATCATCGGGCTCTGTGTGTTCTACTCCCTCGCCGCCATATTCTGTGGGATGCGCCTGAGAGCAGCGATTTTCGATGAGTCCTCGCCCTTCCACGGCACCCTGGAAGAGTTGGCGAACGATCGGGAGCGCCTGCTGCCATGAGCCTGCCTGAATTGCCACAAAACAGCTCGCGCGCGGAAATGCGCAAGGCCCTGATCCGCCTGCGCATGGAAATGCACCGTCAGGAAATCCGCCACGAATCCGCGCAACTGCTGCAACCCTTGCAACGGGTGCGCGGGATGACGCAAAACCTGCAGGACGGCTTCGGCATCAAGCACGCTCCACTCTGGGGCGTGGCCGCCGTCACCTTGCTGGGTTTTCTGACCGGAAAGGGTGCAAAAAACGGGGGTGGTATCAGCAGCCTGACCCGGCTGATCCGCCTCGGCACCTCACTGGGGCCGCTGATCAAACTGATCATGCAGGGCTCTTCGCGCAAAGACTGATCAGTTTTTTCTGGCTGTATTCTTGCCATATCGACGGGATGTGCCCCTCTATCGAGGGGTGCAATCCTGTGCGCCTACCCGGTCAACAGGCACCCTCCAAAAAAGATCTTACAAGGAGGCCTCGATATCGACGCCGCCAGGTTGTAGTTCCGCTTGCAGGTCATGGCGCGAAACGGGAAGCTAGGCTATCAGTCACCTGACGGAGAGACCCCGCCTTGGATTGGCACACCCTGCTTACCCGCGAACGCCTCGGAAAACCTCTGCACAGCCCTGAAGAACTCGGCCGCAGCCCTTTCCACAAAGACCACGACCGCATCATTTTCTCGGGGGCTTTCCGCCGCCTCGGGCGCAAGACCCAGGTCCATCCGGTGTCCAGCAACGATCACATTCATACGCGCCTGACCCACTCGCTGGAAGTCAGTTGTGTGGGTCGTTCACTGGGTATGCGCGTCGGCGAAACCATCCGCAAGACTCTGCCCGAATGGTGCGAACCCAGCGACCTGGGGATGGTGGTGCAATCGGCCTGCCTGGCACACGACATCGGCAACCCGCCGTTTGGCCATTCCGGTGAAGACGCGATCCGCCATTGGTTCCAGCAAGCCGCCGGCCGTGGCTGGCTGGATGCAATGAGTGAGGCCGAGCGCAATGACTTCCTGAATTTCGAAGGTAATGCCCAAGGCTTTCGGGTACTCACCCAACTGGAGTATCACCAGTTCGACGGCGGCACCCGCCTGACCTATGCGACGCTGGGCACGTACCTGAAGTATCCATGGACGGCCAGGCACGCCGACTCGCTGGGCTACAAGAAACACAAGTTCGGCTGTTATCAAAGCGAGCTACCGCTGCTGGAGCAGATCGCCCATAAACTCGGCCTGCCACAACTGGAGGAGCAACGCTGGGCTCGGCATCCGCTGGTGTACCTGATGGAGGCCGCGGACGACATCTGCTATGCGCTGATCGACCTGGAAGACGGCCTGGAAATGGAGTTGCTGGAATACGCCGAAGTCGAATCCCTGCTGCTGGGGCTGGTGGGCGATGACTTGCCGGAGACCTATCGCCAGCTCGGCCCCGACGATTCGCGCCGACGCAAACTGGCTATCCTGCGCGGTAAAGCCATCGAGCACTTGACCAATGCCGCGGCCCGCGCCTTCGTCGAGCAACAGGATGCGTTGCTGGCCGGTACACTGCCCGGCGATCTGGTGGAACACATGCACGGTCCCGCCAAGCGTTGTGTGCTCAATGCCAAGGACATGGCCCGCAAGAAAATCTTCCAGGACAAGCGCAAGACCCTGCATGAGATCGGCGCCTACACCACGCTGGAAATCCTGCTCAACGCCTTTTGTGGTGCAGCGCTGGAGCAGCACAATGGGCGTACGCCGTCGTTCAAGAGCCGCCGCATCCTTGACCTGCTGGGCAACAATGCACCCGACCCTCACGGCCCGTTGCACACTTCGTTTTTGCGCATGATTGATTTCATCGCAGGCATGACCGACAGCTATGCCAGTGACATGGCTTTGGAAATGACCG
This sequence comes from Pseudomonas sp. GL-R-26, assembly GCF_019947365.1. Classification (NCBI taxonomy): domain Bacteria; kingdom Pseudomonadati; phylum Pseudomonadota; class Gammaproteobacteria; order Pseudomonadales; family Pseudomonadaceae; genus Pseudomonas; species Pseudomonas sp. GL-R-26. The sequence continues at coordinate 3,948 of NZ_JAGYGI010000062.1, forward strand.
GCCGCGCCAGCCACTGAAGTGAATCGGTTGGTCAGCCATTACGGCATTCGTTATGGCTGATCCCCCCTTGAACATCCAACAGCACTCAAGTTTCGTCGAATCGCCCTACAGCACATGGCGAGCAAACTGATCGCTTGCCCGGTACTCTCGCGAAACAATCGCCCTCCCTTCTGTTCGACAGATGAAGTGCACCCATGGCCGAAGACGATCTACGCATCCTCGTGGTGGAAGACCATCCTTTCCAACTAATAGCCACTCAATGCCTGCTGGAAAGTTATGGCTTCACCCGGCTGACGACCACCGACAGCGCCAAAGGCGCTCTGCAGCAACTGCTCGGGGCCGAGCAACCGTTCGACATCCTTTTATGCGATCAATGCCTGCCCGATCTGACGGGACTCGAACTGGTCCGGTTCGCCAGCCAGCGAGGGCTGATCAGGCAAGCGATCATTCTGAGTAGCCTGACGACGTCTGAACTGGATGAGCTTGAAAAAACGGCCACTAAACACGGGCTGCCATTATTGGGTTACTTGATAAAACCACTGAAACAATCTGAATTTATAAACTTGTTGACCTCAGCACCACTATAGAAAAAAACATATAAAAGCTGACAAACACAAAGTGAAAAACCTACAAACAACTTCCTTTTAATGCACATCCACGGGCTGGACTTTTTTCAGCCTTCCTAATAAGAAACCTAGTTAATACGTAGTCCCATTCTTTTTAATCTGTAGGATTTCTCCTATATTGCTGCTACAGCTCGGTCAGTTCATGCGTCCCTTCTAGTATCTGAGCTATGGTGCGCGCTTTATTTGAGCTCGCATGGGACTTGATTATGAACTCCGTTTTTATTGTCGACGATCACCCGGTTATCCGCCTTGCCGTTCGAATGTTACTGGAGCATGAAGGTTACAAAGTCGTCGGCGAAACTGACAATGGGGTCGACGCCATGCAGATGGTTCGCGAATGCATGCCGGACCTGGTCATTCTCGACATCAGCATTCCAAAACTGGATGGCCTGGAAGTGCTGTCCCGATTCAATGCAATGAGCACCCCTCTTAAAACACTTGTACTGACAGCACAATGCCCGACACTTTTCGGTATTCGTTGCATGCAATCGGGTGCATCGGGCTATGTCTGCAAACAAGAGGACATCAGTGAACTGGTCAGCGCCATAAAAGCGGTATTTGCAGGTTACAACTATTTCCCGAGCGAGGCGCTGAACCCCATCCGCGGAGATGAAACACGCTGTATCGAACTGGAACTGTTCAAATCGGTAAATGACCGGGAACTAATGGTCTTGCAACTTTTTGCCCAAGGTCGCACAAACAAGGAAATCGCCAAGGGCATGTTCCTGAGCAACAAGACCGTGAGCACCTACAAAAAGCGCCTCATGCAGAAACTCAAAGCCAAATCCCTGGTTGAACTAATCGAGATGGCAAAACGTAACGCACTCGTGTGAGAACCTGGATGCCCAGCCGTTTGAAGGTCTATCTGATTCAACTGACCGCAGGTCTATGCGTGAGCACCTCGTTGCTCGGGGCACCGGGCAATGAAAACTACACGTTGCTCAGCCGCTCGAAGGTCGGAGCGCTGGAGGTTCGGCTGGATGAATCCCAGCAACAATGGATAACACAAAAAAAACAACTGACGCTCGGTACGTCGGCCCCGGACTATCCCCCATTCGACCTGACCACCAGTGGTCGGGACTATGAAGGGTTTACCGCCGATTACGCCGGTCTCCTGGGGAAAGTAACCGGTCTGCCCGTCACGGTTCGGCGTTTCGATTCCCGAGGGGCCGCGATCGCTGCGCTGGAGAACGGCGAAGTCGATCTGCTTGGCACCGCCAATGGATTCGAAGCTGGCAATGCCGACATTGCACTGTCCATACCCTATGCCGTCGACCAACCCGTATTGGTGACCCGCGAAGGGGAAACCCGATCCCTCACCGATGGCCTGGCCGGATTGCGCCTGAGCATGGTGTATCACTACTTGCCGCTGGCGGAAGTCAAGGCGTTGTACCCGAAGGCGATCATCACGTCCTATCCGTCCTACCAGAATGCTATCAATGCCGTTGCTTTCGATCAGGCGGACGTGTTTCTCGGTGACACCATTTCAACTCACTACATGATCAACAAGGGGTACCTGAACAACATCCGCATGGCCAACTTCGGCAAACATGAAGCCTTTGGTTTCAGCTTCGCCGTCAACCGCAACAACCCCGAGCTGCTTGGCATCATCAACGCGATGATCACTGCCATCCCCTCCAGTGAACGAGAAAACATCGCCAAACGCTGGAGCGCCGGCAGCGACATTCTGCTGACCGATCAAAAGCTGCAACTCACTGACCGGGAAGAGCGCTGGCTGAGCCACCACCCGATTGTGCGAGTTGTCGTCAACGAAGCCTTTGCGCCACTGACCTTTTTCGATAGCAATGGCAATTTTCGTGGGGTCACCGCGGATTTGCTTGAGCTGATCAGGCTGCGTACCGGCTTGCGCTTCGATATCCGGAGCAGTCGAAGCGATGACGAGATGATCAAACAGATCAAGGACAACAAGGTAGATGTGATCGCTGCGTTGCTCCCCAGCGCCCAACGCCAAACCCAGCTGAACTTTACCCGCCCCTTTCTGGAAAATTCCTACGTCCTGCTGACCCGCAAAGCCGCTGACAGCCCGACCAACCTCGCGCAGTTACAGGACAAGCGCCTGGCCATTGCCCGCGGCAATCCACTCATGGATTACCTGCGCGGTGAGTTTCCCAGGATCAAGTTGATCGAAACGCCGGACACCTTCAGCGCCGTAGAATTACTCGCCGAAGGCCAGGCAGAGGGCGCGGTGAACTCATTGGTCATTGCCAATTACTTCATTTCCTCGCGGCTGTTCGAGCACACATTGCAAATCAGCACCACCATCGGTACCGAGCAGGCGGCGTTTTCCCTTGCTACCGCTCTGGGCGCCAAAGAGCTGAACGCCATTCTCGACAAGGCGCTGCTGAGCATCTCGCCGGAAGAGCTGGGCATTATCAACAGTCGCTGGCGCGGCTATTCTGCGTCCTCGCAAAGCACCTGGCGCAACTATCAAAGACTGTTCTACCAAATTGTCATCGGTGCCGGCGTGCTGTTGCTGATTTCCGTTGCGTGGAACGACTACATGCGACGCCAGATCAAGCAGCGCAAGGCCGCCGAGCGTGCGCTGAACGATCAGTTCGAATTCATGCGATCGCTGGTCAATGGCACGCCCCATCCGATCTACGTACGTGACCGCCAGGGGCTGCTGCAAAGTTGCAACGACAGTTACCTGCAAGCGTTCTGCGCCCGGCGTGAAGATGTCATCGGCAAAAGCGTCATGCAGGGATCGATGAGCAATGTGTTTGAAGCCCGAGAGTACCAGGCCGACTACCAACGCGTGGTGGCCGAGGGCAGACCGTTGATCGTCGATCGCGAGCTGCACATTGGTGGCCGGCGGCTGACGATCTATCACTGGATTCTTCCCTATCGGGACTCCAGCGCAAAAGTGCAAGGCATTATCGGTGGCTGGATCGACATCAGCGAGCGGCGGCAACTGCTCGATGATCTGCGCTGCGCGAAAGAACGCGCCGATAACGCCAACCGGGCCAAAAGCACGTTTCTGGCCACGATGAGCCATGAGATCCGCACGCCGATGAATGCAATCATCGGCATGCTTGAACTGACACTCAAGCGTCTTGATCATCAGCACCCGGAGCGTGCGGCCATTGATGTCGCGTACAACTCGGCGAAAGGGTTGCTGGAATTGATCGGCGACATTCTCGACATCGCCAGAATCGAATCAGGACGCTTGAGCCTGAGCCCGGAGCGGGTTGATCCGGGTGAACTTGTGACCTCGGTCGTGCGGATTTTCGAAGGTCTGGCCCGACAGAAGGAACTCGAGCTAGTGCTGGAGTTTTCGTCGGCGAACCCGACTTTCGATGTGTTGCTGGACCCATTGCGCTTCAAACAGGTGTTGTCCAACCTGATCAGCAATGCCATCAAGTTTACCGAGCAAGGCCAGGTCCGGGTCATTGTCGACCTGCACCCGGCAACGCAACCTGAGCGTGTGCATATGCGGGTGCAGGTTCACGACAGTGGTATCGGGATCAGCGAACAGGATCAACAACGCCTGTTCGAACCCTTCGCTCAGGCCGACCACGCCATGCAATCGGCCAGGGGAGGCGCAGGGCTGGGGCTGGTGATCAGCCGCAATCTCTGCGAGATGATGGGCGGTAGCCTGCAATTACGCAGCGAGCCGGGCATCGGCACCCAAGTGGAGGTGTTGTTGCAGCTGGAAACGTTGCCGTTGCAACAGTCAGCCCAAGTGGTCGAAACCCAAATCGTCGTCGCCACAACCCCATTGAATGTTCTGGTAGTCGACGATCACTCGGCCAATCGATTGCTCACTTGCCAGCAACTGGAGTTTCTTGGGCATCGCTTCACTGTCGCGGCCGATGGACAGGAGGGATTGGAGGCATGGAAGGACCAGCCTTTTGATCTGGTGATCGCCGATTGCAACATGCCAGTCATGAGCGGTTATGAGCTGAGCCGTGCCATTCGCCAGCATGAGCGACAACTCCATCGTCCTCCCTGCACCGTTCTCGGCTTTACCGCCAATGCCCAACCGGAAGAAATACAACGCTGCAAACAGGCCGGAATGGACGACTGCCTGTTCAAACCTCTCAGCCTCGGGGCCTTGAGTCAATGGGTGCAAAGCATTGAACCAACCCATGCAACCCCGGCGTTCAGCCTTCACGGGTTGAAACTGCTGACCGGGGGCAACCCGATGTTGAACCGACGATTGCTGAACGAGCTGGTGAACAGCAACCGCCAGGATCTGCCAACGCTGTTGTCGTTATCCAGCTCCGGGGATACCCAGGCGCTGCTGGACATTGCCCACAAAATCAAAGGCGCGGCCCGGATAGTACAAGCCACCCGCCTGATCGACCGTTGCGAGGCACTCGAAGCCGCCTGCCATGAGGATTTCGATCGCGAAGAAGTAGCTGGATGCTGCAAATCCATGGAGCGCGCCATGCTTGAGCTGGAGGACGCGTTGCTACGTCAGATCGAACATTACGACGAAAGCAAAATCCCAGAGCCTTAACTATGCTTGGTCCCTCGGCAGTGTGTTGACCATCATGGAGAAACCCGCAATGCCTGACCCACTGCGCACGGATCCACGAAGATTTCCGCTGCATGTCCATATCAGCGTGATGTTCACCTTTTTGTTGTTGCTGACCGGGGCGGTGCTGGGGCTTTTCAACTACCGGCAAACCACACAGATCATCTTGTCCGGCAGCGAAAAACTCTTCAACCGCATTGAGCAGGATGTCCGGCTGGACCTGCACGCGACCTATGACCCCATTCGTCATCTGTTGAGCCTGCTGGCACTCAATCCGGCGGGCCAGTCCCCTGATCTGGAACAGCGCCTGGCACTGCTCGAACCGTTCAGCCAGTCACTCGAGGACAACCCCAACCTGGCTTCGCTATACCTGGGCTACGACAATGGTGACTTTTTCATGGTCCGCCCGCTGCGCACTCCAGCGGTCAAAGCCCTGGTCAAGGCACCGGACACGGCGGTTTACCAAGTCTGGAGCATCGAGCACGACAGCAGCGGCCAGGCCCACTCCCAGTCGTTGTTTTTCGACCGGAACCTGGCACTTGTCAGCCGTCAGGACAACCTGAACGACACGTACGACCCACGCAATCGCACCTGGTTTACCAGCGCCCACGGAGACAATGACCAGATCACCACCGAACCCTATATCTTCTTTTCCACTCACAACATCGGCACGACGCTGGCGCGACGCAGCGGCGCCAAGGCAATCCTGGCCGCTGACCTGACCCTGGCCGAACTCAGCGCGACCCTGGCCAAGCACGTCGTGACCCCCAATACCGAAATCGTGCTGTTCGATGCCGAAGGCAATGCCATTGCCTACCCCGACAGCCACAGGCTGATCATCGATGATCAGACGTCCCGCCTGATCAAGGCGGCGGACCTGAGCCCCAGCCTGGGTGCGCTGCTCAACAGCCCCCCTCAGGGCAGTCGCCTGAACGCCAGCGGCCGGCAGTGGATCGTGGCCCGCAGCAGCATGCAGGAAGGCGGCCCCCAAGGCCTGCAACTGGCGCTACTGGTACCGGAAGACGAGTTGCTCGTCGACGCGTACCGGATGCGCTGGCAAGGTGCGCTCATTACCCTGGCAACCCTGCTGTTATGCGTACCGCTGGGTTGGCTGACGTCAAGAATCCTGGTCAAACCCTTACGCGCCCTGGTGCAGGAGGCCGATGCGATTCGCAGTTTCGACTTCAATTTTCCACTTTCCCGTCGCTCGCCGGTGCTCGAAGTCGACCAGTTGAGTGTGTCGATGGCTCGGATGAAAGACACCCTGGCGAGTTTCTTCCAGATCACAGACAGCCTCAGTGCCGAAACCCGTTTCGCCCCGCTGCTGGAACGGGTGTTGTTTGAAACCGTGAAAATCGGTCAGGCCCAGGCCGGCCTGATCTACCTGCGCGAAGGTGACGGCGAGCACATGGAACCCCACGGACTGGTCATCAATAACACCGCCGAAAACCTGCAAGCCTTCGACATCCGCGGACACTCGCTCAATAACCCGCAAAGCCCCCCATGGCTGAGCCAGTTGGCCAACGTCGACACTGTCGTCAGCAACCTGGGTTTCGAGCAGGCGGGTGATCTGCAGAAAATCCTGCTCGCGCTGGAAAGTCCCCGGGTCCATCTGATCGGGATCCGCCTGCACAATCGCCACAACGAAACCGTAGGTCTGCAGGTGTTGCTGTTGGCCGACAGTGGCGAGCAGAGTGATCTGGACAAACTGCGGCCGGACCGCATCGCGTTTCTCCAGGCGGTGTCCGGCGCGGCCGCCGTATGTATCGAAAGCCAGCGCCTGCAAGCCCGGCAAAAACAGCTGCTGGACGCCTTCATTCAACTGCTGGCCGGAGCCATCGACGCCAAAAGCCCCTACACCGGCGGCCATTGCCAGCGCGTGCCGGAACTGACCCTGATGCTTGCCCAGGCGGCGGCAAACAGCCAGGAGCCCGCCTTCAGCGCCTATCAGCCGACCGAAGATGAATGGGAGGCACTGCACATCGCCGCCTGGCTGCACGATTGCGGCAAGATCACCACCCCGGAATACGTCGTCGACAAAGCCACGAAACTGGAAACCCTGACCGATCGCATCCATGAAATCCGTACCCGTTTCGAGGTACTCAAGCGCGATGCCTGGATCAGCTACTGGCAGGCCATTGCCCTGGGCGGTGACGAACAAGCGCTGGCAGAATTACGCAATGCCAGCCTGGCCGGACTGGATAATGATTTCGCCTTCGTGGCCCGTTGCAATCTCGGTGGCGAAACCATGGCCGACGCTGATCTGCAACGCCTGCGCAGTCTGGCTGAACGCACTTGGACCCGGACCCTGGATGACCGGCTGGGCGTGTCCTGGGAAGAAAACCGGCGTCAGGCCCGAACGCCCGCCCCCACCC
>NZ_JAGYGI010000063.1:0-9585 GCF_019947365.1 Pseudomonas sp. GL-R-26
GGTAGCGGTGGTAGCGGTGGTGGTGGCAACAGCGGCAGCGGTCATAGTGGCGACCATGGCAGCAACAGTGGCCATGGCAGTGCCAACAGCGGTTCGAGCCACTCCGGAACGGCCTCGTCCTCAGGACGCAGCGGCACCCATGATGAACCCGGGGATGACCGTGGTGTCCATGCCAATGGCGAGCCTGGCGATGATCGTGGTGTCCATGCCAATGGCGAGCCTGGCGATGATCGTGGTGTCCATGCCAATGGCGAGCCTGGCGATGACCGTGGTGTCCATGCCAATGGCGAGCCTGGTGATGATCGTGGTGTCCATGCCAATGGCGAGCCTGGCGATGATCGCGGTGTCCATGCCGAGCCCGGTGATGACAAAAGGAGCTGATTTACGCTGATTCCCATACAACACAAAACCCTGTGGGAGCGGCGGTGCGGCGATCCGACTTGCCCGCTCCCACAATTGATTGTATGAACCCTCTCCTTACAACCCACCCTCAGACTGATCCAGTTCCTCGCGCAAGAACTCAACCAGCGCCTGCACCGGCCGCGAACTCTGCCGGTGTTGCGGATAGACCGCCGACAACGTGAGCGGCTCCGGCCGCAAATCTTCCAGCACTTCCACCAGCCTTCCATCCTTGAGTGCCGAGCCGACAATGAACGTAGGCAAATACGTGATCCCCAGCCCGGCGATCGCCGCGTCCTTGAGCAATTCACCGTTGTTGACCCGCATCCGCCCGCTGACATTGACGCTCAATGGCTTGCCCTGCCCCGCAAAACGCCATTGCACCTGTCGACCATGGCCGTACGGCAGGCAGTCGTGACCGTGCAAATCTTCTGGCTTGAGCGGTGTGCCGCGTTCGGTCAGGTACGCGGGGCTTGCGCAGTACACCCGTTCAATGGAGGCAATGCGTCGGGCGATCAGTGTCGAGTCTTCCAGTGTGCCGATGCGCAGCGCCAGGTCGTAGCCCTCACCGAGCAAATCCACGGGCCGATCGCTCAAATCCACCTCCACCGTCACGTCGCGATAGCGCTGCAAAAACACCGGCAACAGGCACCCCAGATGCGCCAGTGCGAACGACAGCGGCGCACTCACACGAATGGTCCCCCGTGGCTCGGTGGTCTGGCCGGCGATGCCCTGCTCCACTTGCTCAACTTCGCTGAGCAGGCGCAGGGCTGATTCGTAATAGCTCTGCCCCAGCGGCGTGACATCCAGTCTCCGGGTCGAGCGATTGAGCAAGCGCACGCCCAGGCGCTCTTCGAGCTGCATCAAGCGGCGGCTGACAAACTGCTTGGACAGCCCAAGTTGATCGGCGGCTGCCGTGAAGCTGCCGGCGTCCATGACCTGGCAAAAAATACGCATATCTTCAAAGGGGTTCATTGTCACTTCCCGGTTGACAGTCAAACACTTTATAGCCGCTTTTTCCCTTCCAGGCATCCTATTAATCTGTGTTCACGGTGTTGCTCAAGCCTGAATCACAGAGCTGGCAGCGACCTCATCCCAAGACTCTCAACGCCATCGGTTAAAAAGGATTTACCCATGAACCTCGTCCAGAAAACCCTGACTGCATCCCTCCTCGCCCTCGCCGTCGGCAACGCTTTTGCCGCAGGCAGCCCGGGTGTCGAACACAACACCCAAGCCTTCCTCGAAGCCCTCGCCGCCGGTGGTGGCAAACCGCTTGAACAACTGAGCCCGAAAGACGCCCGCGGGGTGCTGACCGGTGCCCAGGCGTCGGTGAAAGTTGACCTGTCCGGCGTGGAAGTCAGCGACAAGGCAATCAAGGTTGACGGTCAGACGATCAACCTCAAAGTGGTGCGACCGGCCAAGGTCAAAGGTGAACTGCCGGTGTTCATGTTTTTCCACGGCGGCGGTTGGGTGCTGGGGGATTTCCCGACTCACCAGCGCCTGATCCGTGACCTGGTGGTGGGTTCCGGCGCGGTCGCGGTGTACGTCGACTACACGCCGTCGCCGGAAGCGCATTACCCGACCGCGATCAACCAGGCCTATGCCGCGACCCGCTGGGTGGCCGAACACGGCCAGCAGATCAACGTCGACGGCAAGCGCCTGGCGGTGGCCGGCAACAGCGTCGGCGGCAACATGGCGGCGGTCGTGGCCTTGATGGCCAAGGAGCAGAAAGCCCCGGCTCTGCGTTTTCAACTGCTGATGTGGCCGGTGACCAACGCACAGTTCGATAACGCGTCGTACCAGCAATTTGCCGAAGGCCACTTCCTGACGCAAAACATGATGAAGTGGTTCTGGGACAACTACACCACCGACGCTGGCGAGCGTGCGCAGATTCATGCCTCGCCGCTCAACGCCAGCACCGAACAGCTCAAAGGCTTGCCGGCCGCATTGGTGCAGACCGCCGAGTTCGACGTGCTGCGCGACGAAGGCGAAGGTTACGCCCGCCACCTCGACGCGGCAGGCGTGCCGGTGACCTCGGTACGCTACAACGGCATGATCCACGACTTCGGCCTGCTCAATCCGCTGAGCCAGATTCCTGAAGTGAAGGCGGCGGTGCGCCAGGCTGCGCTGGAGCTCAAGACTCATTTGCAGTGAGACCAACCAGAATCGCCACACAGCGGCGTGTGGCGACACTGTTTTTTGTGGCGAGGGAGCTTGCTCCCGCTGGGCTGCGTAGCGGCCCCAAAATCCAAGCAGTCAATGCCGACTTTGTGAGTGCTCCGCACTCAAGCGGGAGCAAGCTCCCTCGCCACAAAAACGCTCTTCACCTGCGCGACCTCATTTCTCCCGGAGCATCCCCATGTCCTTTCTCCTCGGTCACCTGCTCTCCCTGAGCACCCTGCTGCTGGCCATCGACACCCTGCTCTGGCACCTCGCGCCATTCAAGCATCGCGTCAGCCGGGTCGGTGTGCGCCTGGCGCTGTTTGTGCTGTTCAGCGCGGTGCTCATCAACGCCGGCGTCAGCCCGTTGCAGGCGCCCTTGTTTGCCGATGATCGCGTGGCGCAGTTGGGAGCCACGGCACTGGGGATTCTCTGGTGGCTGTACGCCGCGCGGGGGCTCACCGAAGTGATCGGCCTGGCCCTGATGCGGCGCATCGGCCACAGCGGCCGGCTGTTGCAGGATGTCATCGGTGCACTGGTGTTCCTGATTGCCGTAGTGGCCGCCGCCGGCTACGTGCTGGAGCTGCCGGTGAAAGGTTTGCTGGCGACCTCCGGCGTCGTCGCCATCGTGGTGGGTCTGGCATTGCAGAGCACCTTGAGCGACGTGTTCTCCGGCATCGTGCTCAACACCACCAAGCCGTACCAGGTCGATGACTGGGTTTCCATTGACGGTGTCGAAGGCAAGGTGCTGGACATCGACTGGCGCGCCACCCACCTGCTGACCAGCGCCGGCAGCACTGCGGTGGTGCCGAACTCGGTGGCGGCCAAGGCGAAGATCGTCAACCTCAGCCGCCCGACCAATATTCACGGCGTGTCGATCAGCATTCAGGTGCCGAACCACATCCGTCCGCGTCGGGTCCTCGATGCCCTGGACCGCACCCTTCAGGGCAGCAGCAGTCTGTTGCTCGATCCGGCGCCGAAAGCCGTGCTCAAGGAAGCCGGCGAAACCATGTCCGAATACGTGGCCAGCGGCTTCATCGCCGAACTGGGCAAAAAGGGTGAAGTGCGTAATCAACTGTTCGACCTGGCCCATCGGCACCTCGAAGCGGCTGGTATTTCCAGGCAACCCGATGGTGTGATCGAGCCGTCGACCCGCGCACGGGCCTTGCTCGATGAAGTGAAAATCTTCCGTTCCCTGAGCGCTGAGGAACGTGATCGCCTGGCCCAGAACATGGTGGCGCAGCAATACGCGGCCGGTGACGTGGTGCTGGATCTGGAAGAAGTACCGGACAGCCTGTTCGTCATTGCCACCGGCGTGGTCAGTGCCACCGTGCCCGATGGCAGCACGCAGATCGAAGCCGGGCGCATGGGGCCGAGCGAAGTCATGGGCGAACAAAGCATCCTCGCCGACACGCCGTCCCAGGCACGGTTCACCGCCATGACTTCAAGCATCATCTACCGCCTCGACAAATCCCTGACCCGCAGTTGCATGGAGCAACGACGGGAAGTCGACCGGGCGTTGAACAAGCTGCAGGCGGTGCGCCAGCAGAACAGCCGGATGGCGTTGATGGCCAAACCGGTGGCGGTCAGGAAAGGTGGGTTTTTGAGTTGGTTGCAGAACCGCTGATCAACAGATCACACAAAGCCCTGTAGGAGCGAGCCTGCTCGCGATAGCGGTGGATCAGCCAACATCGATATTGAATGGCAGACCGCAATCGCGAGCAGGCTCGCTCCTACAAGTGCAGCGTGCTTACCTGGCAGTAAATTTGGTGTAGCTGTTGATCAGATTGCGATAGTTCGGCAGGCGTTCCGACAGCAGGTTGGCCAGGCCTTCCATGTCATTGCGCCAGTCACCTTGCAGCTCGCAGGCTACCGAGAACCAGTTCAGCAGGTGCGCACCAGCGGCCGACATGCGTGCCCAGGCCGCTTGTTGCACGGTGGTGTTGAAGGTGCCGGAAGCGTCGGTCACCACAAACACCTCAAAGCCCTCGGCAATGGCCGACAGGGTCGGGAACGCCACGCACACGTCAGTCACCACACCGGCGATGATCAGTTGCTTGCGACCGGTGGCCTTGATCGCCTTGACGAAGTCTTCGTTGTCCCAGGCGTTGATCTGGCCCGGGCGTGCAATGAATGGCGCGTCCGGGAACTGCGCCTTGAGCTCCGGCACGATCGGACCGTTCGGGCCGCTGTCAAAACTGGTGGTGAGGATGGTCGGCAGTTTGAAGAACTTGGCGATGTCGCCCAGCGCCAGCACGTTGTTCTTGAACTCGTTGGGCGAGAAATCCTGTACCAGCGAGATCAGACCGGTCTGGTGGTCGACCAGCAATACCACGGCATCGTCTTTGTTCAGGCGTTTGTACGGAACGTTGCTCATTGGAAACTCCTTGATGGATGGTTGTCGCAGTCAGCGCCGACCTGTTGGGCCGGCGTTTTTTTTGAATTCGTCAGAAGGCAAAACACGAACAGCCAAAGGCGCCCCAGAAACCGGCGAAATCGCTGACCGGCGCATTCGACAGGCGCGCCCGTTCATGACTGTGGGAGTGCACCGCACACGGGCCGCTGCAATGGTGAGCCTGAGCCTGCATCGGCGACGTCGGGCGCCAGTGGCCCGGCACCTTCACCACCGGCGACCAGTCCGGCAGCACCGGCACGCTGGCCGGCCCGAGCTTCTCGAAGTCACCGGCGCCGTACACCACCTTGCCGCCGACCACGGTCAACACCGACTCGATCCACTTGATCGCCTCTTCATCGACGCTGAAAAAGTCCGCGCTGAGGGCTGCAACGTCGGCCAATTGCCCGACCTTGATCTGGCCCTTCTTGCCTTGCTCCGACGAGAACCAGGCGCTGCCGTGGGTGAACAGTTCCAGAGCAGTCAGGCGTGAAAGGCCTTCGGCGTGCAACTCCATGCCGCCGACGGTGCGACCACTGACCATCCAGTACAGCGAGGTCCACGGGTTGTAGCTCGACACCCGCGTCGCGTCGGTACCGGCGCCCACCGGTACGCCCTCGGCCAGCATGCGTTTGATCGGTGGAGTGGCTTCGGCCGCTTTGGCGCCGTAACGCTCGACGAAATATTCACCCTGGAACGCCATGCGATCCTGAATCGCAATGCCGCCACCCAGCGCCCTCACCCGCTCGATGTTCTGCGGGGTGATGGTTTCGGCGTGGTCGAAAAACCACGGCAAGCCGTTGAACGGAATGTCGCGATTGACCTTCTCGAACACGTCGAGCATGCGGCTGATGGATTCGTTGTAGGTGGCGTGCAAACGGAACGGCCAGCGTTGCTCCACCAGATGGCGCACTACCGGCTCCAGTTCGGCTTCCATGGTTTGCGGCAGGTCCGGGCGCGGTTCGAGGAAGTCTTCGAAGTCCGCCGCCGAGAACACCAGCATTTCCCCGGCGCCGTTGTGCCGCAGGAAATCGTCGCCCTGGTGCAGCTTCACGCTGCCGGTCCAGTTCTTGAAGTCGGTCAACTCTTCCTTGGGCTTCTGGGTGAACAGGTTGTAGGCGATGCGCACGGTCAGTTGCTCATCCTTCGCCAACTGTTCGATCACCTGGTAATCGTCCGGGTAATTCTGGAAACCGCCGCCGGCATCGATGGCACTGGTCAGGCCCAGGCGATTGAGTTCGCGCATGAACTGACGGGTCGAGTTGACCTGATACTCCAGTGGCAGCTTCGGCCCCTTGGCCAGCGTCGAGTACAGAATCATCGCGTTGGGCCGCGCCACCAGCATGCCGGTCGGCTCGCCGTTGGCGTCACGCACGATCTCGCCACCCGGCGGGTTCGGCGTGTCGCGGGTGTAACCGGCGACGCGCAACGCGGCACGGTTGAGCAAGGCGCGGTCGTACAGGTGCAGCACGAACACCGGCGTGTCCGGTGCCGCCTGATTGAGCTCGGCCAGGGTCGGCATACGCTTCTCGGCGAACTGGAATTCGTTCCAGCCACCGACCACCCGCACCCACTGCGGCGTCGGCGTGCGGTCGGCCTGATCCTTGAGCATGCGCAAGGCATCGGCCAGGGACGGCACGCCTTCCCAACGCAGTTCGAGGTTGTAGTTCAGGCCGCCACGGATCAGGTGCAGGTGCGAGTCGTTGAGCCCGGGAATCACGCAGCGGCCCTTGAGGTCGATCACCTGGGTGTTCGAGCCACGCAGGGCCATGGCCTGGGCATCGCTGCCCACCACGACAAAACGACCGTCGCTGATCGCCACGGCGCTGGCGAGCGGTTTTTCGCGGTCAACGGTATGAAATTGACCATTGAACAGAATCAGATCGGCGTTCATCACGGTTCCTCATGCAATGTGGAGGGAGACAGCCAGGGCGCGAACAGGCGCGTCGCCATGGGCATGAACAGGTAAACCACCGACAGCACGATGGTCAGAGTGATCAGGAACGTGGCAACCACGTAGTTGGAGAGAAATGCATTGAGCTGAAGCAGCGGCCCCCAGAGCAGCGGCACCAGCAAGGTGTGCGGCAGGATCACCAACAGAGTCACCACGGCCTGCTTCCAGCGCGGCGGTGGCGTACCGGCTTCGGCCTGGGGCGAGAACCAGAACTCGTTGACCGGATTGACTTCGGTCTGGTCACCATCGGCCAGCATCGGCGCGGCTTCGTTGACCAGTTCCTGGCGTTGCGGTGAGTCGAGCCAGCGCTGCATCGCCTCGGTCGAGCAAAAGCGCAGCACGCAGGTGTAAGTGTCGAGGCCGGCATTCTTGCCACGCACCACATCCACACCCAGGTGCCCGACGTTCTGCGCGGCCACCTTGACGATGTTGCGTAGCCAGGCTTCATAGGGCACTTCGAAACCGGCCTTGACCCGGTGTTTGACGATCAGGGTCACCACCTCATCAGGCCCGGGACTGGCCGGCTCACGGCGATTGAGATCAGACATAACGCAAGGCTCCGGCAAAACGGACATTGAGCGCCAGCCGTCCCGGCCCGGCGATGAAAATGCTGGTGAACACGATCAGCAACAGCCAGCCGAACTGGCCTTCGAAGAGCGTCCACTGTGGATGCACGATCAACATCGACACCCACAGCAAAAACAGAATAGGCAAACATGCCAGACGCGCCAGCATCCCGGCGACGATCAGCAGCGGGCACACCACCTCGGCGAAAATCGCCAGCAGCAGCGTCAGGTTCGCGCCCAGGTGGAAAGGGTCTTCGATGTTTTGCAGCTCGGTACTGTAGTGAAGCAGCTTGGGCAAACCGTGCACCCACAACAGGAACAACCCGCCGCTGACCCGCAGGAACAGCAGCCCCCAGTCTTGCGCCCGATCATCACGTCGCGAAGCGTCCATGGCCCACCCGCACAAATGAAAAACCACCGGCGTCGATGCGCCGGGACTGGATTCGATAGTGCCGGGACGGGGGGAGGAAAAATTGAATGTACGTGCTCTGTTTGCGGGTGCGACAAAGATGCGCAATTCACCTGCAAAGCGCAGTCCCTGTGGCGAGGGGGCTTGCCCCCGCTGGGCTGCGAAGCGGCCCTAAATCCAGCAACCGTGATGCTTCAGGCAAACCGTGTTAACCGGTTCTACGACTGCTGCGCAGCCGAACGGGGGCAAGCCCCCTCGCCACAGGGATCAGTGGTTAGTCTTGCGGATCGATATTATCCAGCGCCCGATTCACCGCCAGTTCGCCCAACATGATGATCTGCGCAATGCCCAACAGCGCGTTGCGATGAGGGCTTTGCAGAAATCCCGCAAGGTCGCTGGCCATGATGCTGGCCGAGGCCAGGGATTCGCAGGCGTGGGCCAATAGCGTTTCGGTGTTGATGTCGGGGGCGATGACAAACATCGTGCTGGGTTTGTGCGATGGAGCCGGATCTTTTGCGGGGTTTAGGTAGTGATCCAGCGCGCGGTCGGCGGCTTCGTGGAGCTTTCTGGAGTCGAGCGAGTCGTAGGGGGAAACGTCGTCGGATTGCGGGGGATTGGGGGTTGGTTTGCACATGGTCAAGCTCCTTGATCAATGGAGCCGCCACAGGTCGCTGCTAAACGAATTGGGTGGCGGCTGTACGCGGGTTAGCAGACCAGGGATCAAGGAACCCGGCGCACCGAAGTGCCCCACGCACAGCCACCAAATTGCAGACCGAAATGATCTTGAGGTGACACTGGCGAGCCTTGAAATTTACCGAGCTGCTAAACCCGATCGCTGCATGGACAGCGACACGGAGAACGTTAGAGATCATGGCCAAGACTCACAAGCCGGCGGATTCTGGCGTAGTTGTAGGCAACGACGCAAGGCGGTGTGGCTTTCAGGAATAGAGGCTGACGGCTTTTAAACGGGGCTGTCAGAACGCTGCATATTCCTTGTGGGAGCGAGCCTGCTCGCGAAGGCGGCATTACATCCGGCATTGATGTTGACTGATCCACCGCTATCGCGAGCAGGCTCGCTCCTACAGTTGGGCTGGGTACATTCGAAAGAAATTGGTCGGCTGGCAGGCCGCCATCGCGAGCAAGCTCGCTCCCACAGAAGAGCAAAGGCAGAGCAGCCCACACCGCGCCGCTTCTCACCACTCATCAGGCCGAGCGTTAGCTCGCCTGCAGCTCTTGATCTTGATCCACCCGCCCCCTCGGAAGGCTGAGCGGAGGTGTTCATCCGGGGATTGGCGCGCAGCGCCGTTCGACGCAGTCGAACTCATTGCATGTAGGTCGAAGCGAAGCCGACCGGAGGGCAATGCCCCCGGATGAATACCGGAGCGAAGGAACCCCGAGCCCAGGCGAGGGGCCGTACGTAAGGGGCGAGACCTTTGGTTCCTTTGGGGCGTTTGCCAAAGGGACTCGCCGTAAGGGCGAAACCATAAGTCGCCGTTACCGCAGAAACGGATATGTACTCAATCACCCAAGAACCTGGTCGGCCCAGAGGCCGCCAAGGTCAAAGAAAACCTAAGAAACGAGGGTGTAATTAGTTTTGTGTAACCGGTCATTTGGCAGGAGACTGCCTACCCCAAGGAAATCCAATGACCGAGCCAAAATCCAAGCGCGCCAAACGAGTCAAACCTGATCCTGAACTGGTTAAATT
>NZ_JAGYGI010000064.1:0-8443 GCF_019947365.1 Pseudomonas sp. GL-R-26
CCCCAGCCAGTTGCTCTTGACCTCGGGGAAGTCGATGGCGACGGTGTATTGCCCGGTGCGCGGGTCGACACCGCCTTGCAAGTAACTCATGAAGCCAAAGGCTTGGGAATGCACGGCACTGGAAGTGATCATTTCATACCTACCTTATAAATAAATAACTATTAATCAAAACAGTTAAAATGTTTCGAAAACAAGAAGACATCAGGCCTACTCTATGAGCAAGCCCGCCGCCCTCGATAACACGACCTGCTAAATGCGATTGAAAACCAAAGTATTCCGACTGTCTTGCAATGAGGATGACTCAAAAGCAATCGATAGCGAATGACGATTACCCTCCTCATCTATCAATACAACTTTTAGCCCAGGGTCCAAGTGCTTGCGGTATAACTTGCGCTTATCGCCATTCGCCAATCCGTCATACCAATACGGCACATCATCTGTTCGATGCAAACTGACAATCAACTCGCCAGGGGCAGGCTGTTTATCTTTGATAAAAGAGGCCCCCAATTTTATATTGTAATTCCTCATCATCCCCCAAAGATAAGGATCGAAAGACAGTCCTTCCGGAGCGGGGCTGTCACTGTTTTCAAAATTGGCCGGATTAAAGGCACTGCCGGTATAACTAAAGTATGTTTCATCAATCAGCTCACTTTCCCACTGAACTGTCGAAACATTATTTTCAATGATCGCGGTCGAAAACAGCACGGGCACACGACCCGGCCGTTCATAACTTAATCGCCAATAATCAACTGACTGACGGTAAAAACTAAAAACGTCCCCGTCAGGGTACATGTCGGTTGGCGGTCCATCGTGACCATACGGATCTTTCCATACACGATCACGTTTTACCAGATATTGATCGATTGCCGGGGTTGGCGGCCTTATGCCCTCAACCGTGATTTCAAAACCCTCGCTTTTATCATCAGTAGAATTCTGAATGCCATGATCTGAAGTGAACTGCGCATAAAAAGTCCGACTGCCTTCAGCGGCAAGATGAATCCAGAGTTCGCGATAACGCACGCCATTATTCTGGGGCGCAGGTAATGCCGGTGAGTTGACCGGTGCCGCCGCCGTAGTGGGTAACAGCTTGAAACGATTTCTTTTTTTACTGGTAGCCCATGAAATACCGCTGCCGTACTCAATGCCCTCCTGGGCAACGTGAACGAAGGGAACGGGAGCGTTGGATATTTTGTCCACCAGCCGCAGGGTCGAAAGGTTAGCGTCGCTGACCGGTATATAAACCTGCTGACCGTCGACCTCCACAGGCTTGGTCTCGATCTTGATGGTCACGGGAATCTGTTGAAAACCATTGCTGAAGCATCGGCCAACCCAATTAGCGGGGGTTTCGAATGAAAACTCCTGAAGTTCCGACCAGGTGGGTTCAGGCATGATCTGTTCGGAGAGCTGGATGATGCTCAGGCCGCTGGCCCTGACCGAACCGTTAACCAGATAGGAACATCGCACCACGCTGACTCGGGAAGCCGGTTGCGCCGGCGGCATAAAAAGACCGTTTTCATCCACTTCGCCTTCGCCGATAACGGTCCATCGCGCATCCGCAGGGTCCAGATCGGCGTAGAGCGGGATCGGGGTCGCAGCAGATACCGCCGCGACATAGGGTGGATCGACCGGCAGCGTGTGGGCTGACTTCATCAAAACAATTGTCGCGTCTATGGTTTCCTTGGTCAGCGAATCAGTGACCCTGATGGTCTGAAGTGCCAGTTGCTCAGTCAGCTCTGCAGGTGGCGTGTAAATGGCGTGGTTGTTATCGACCACTCTGAGGGTACCTTCCGCTGGCGTCAGTGTGGGCCACTGCAACGTCCCCCCACCCAGCGTGTTTGCAACCAGTTCAATAGGTGTTGCGCTGGTCCCTACTGCGCTGGTGCAAACACGCGGGGAAATGCTCATGCTTTCGAAAACGCCAAGCACAAATGCCGAACTCGTCTGTTGCACGCCGCCCATTACGTACTGCGCAGTCACGACAACGGGCTGTTGTTCCTTGCCGATCCGCGAGGGAGCCGGCGACGTATAGACACCGCCGGTTGGCGTAACGCTGCCAACGGAGAGCGGACTGACGGGATTGCTGACGCGCCACTGGGCACTGACCGTCCCTCCATCACTCTTGCGCGCAGTAAATTTCTGGGTCTTGCCGGCTTTGAGATTGATGAAAGACGGTTCGATGGTCACGCTTTCGGGGCTTGGCTTGATATTGCCCAGCACCAACAGATCATGAGGGGTATGCCGCCCGTTGTCGCTTTCTACAAAAAGATTTTCGCCGGGCAACAACAGGTTTTTGAGCACATCGAGCTGCACATCGTCGAGCAACTCGATCCAGTCTTTGTTCAATATCAGCGAAGCCGAGTACAAGGCGTTTCCAGCGGCCTGATCGTCCGGGACCAAGTAAGGGAAGTCACTGCCCTCAACAGGCATGGTGCCGTTTTCATCATTGACTTTCAGGCGAACGAACACCAGCACGGCGCCATCCTCTGGATTGTCGCTACCCGGCGCTTTCTGTGTACGAATGTGGAAATGAGTCGGGCTCAACGGGTTGTTTCCACTGAGATCAAATAGCCCAAGCTCAAAAATTCGCTGGTCTTCCGGCAGCAACGCCAAGCGGCTTTGAATGAAAGCCGCCACAACTTTCTGGACGCCTGGCAACCCTCCCAGGTTGCAGGACATCGAAGGGTCGCTTGCCACATCAATCGAAACCCGACCTCGTTTATCCACTTCTCCTACGATCTGGTTCAGGCTTACCTTCATCTGGATCTTGTAGCCCATGTCTTCGGTGATACTGAAGCCGGACAACAACCGTTGCGCAGCACCACCCACAGGACGACTGATGGCCGTGTAGGCCCCCGCGACAATGTTCATGGTCAATGTCACGAAGGACTGATTGAGCGATGCCGAAGCAAATGACAAGACAGGTTTGCCCAGGATCAAATTGTCCAGCTTCATGGACTCGGTTCGGTCATCCGTGAACACCTCACCGCTGATGGGCGGGATAAAACGCCCCTCTTGCAACCAGCCAAGGTATTGCTCTTGCAGCAGGCGGTTGAGCTGAGCCCGGCCGAACGCCACCACCGCTCCCCAGCCGTGTGTGATCGCTCCCCTTTTCATCCGGGTCAACAAACTTTCCAATGAATTAACGGACATGACTAATCTCCTTACTCTCAGTGAACAACCGATTACTCACCATTTGCACCCAGCATCCGGAGGGTTTCCGGCACGCTGAACAAGGGCAATGGCAGGATGATGTAACCGTCATCGGGGGCCCCCCCAGGGCGTGCAGGGGGCGCCAAGACAGTGATCGCCACGAATTTGTCCGGCCCCGCAGGGTTTACCGTGAGCAGCCCGGTCGTGGCATTGATTTCTGCTGATCCGCTACCCAGCAGCACCTGCCAAGACTCACCCCAATCACCTGGATCAATCGGGCCCTCCTCTCCCATGATTGCCAGTTGGATCTGGTGTTCCGGCAGCCCAGGTTTGTCAACGATCACCACGCTAAGGAGGGCCGGTCGATGCAGGACCAGGACCCGCGCGGTCTCACTCAGTTTTGTCCGTGGGTTATGGACAACGAGGGTGTCGACCGTGGGCGCGGTTCCGGCTTTTGGGGGGCCCGGCACGTAGCTGTGGTCCCCTCCATCGGCCGGGTTCGGCTTAACCACCGCACCCGACGAAGGGTCTTCAATGGTCCAGGTCAACTCCCCACCGTCCACGGCACCGGCTGAAACGTCCAAGGCCAACGGGTCACCAGCGGTAGCAATCTGGATCATCGGGTTGACGGTGATGCCTCGGCACATCACGGTGACCAATGCCGAACTGGTGTGGCCGCCTGCCGTGGCCGTGACCCTTGCCCGGACGAAGTTGCCTTCAAGCTGGGCGGCAGTCGGGGCGGTGTAACGTCCCGAAGAGGCATCGATGGAACCTACGGGAACGGTTTCGCCGAGGATGTTCTCGACTTTCCAGGACAGATCGCTGCGCGGCGGTTCGGTGGTGAACTGCAGGGTTTCGCTGTGGCCGATTACGGGCTCCAGCTGAGTGATGGCGAAGGCGGTTTGGGTGGGGCCAACGTGGCCGAAGAGGGCCAGGTCGGCGGGGTAATGAACGTCTTCAAATTTCACCGCGTTAGAGCCGCGAAACAAAAGACTGTTAAGTGTAAATACATTAATATTTTCGACGGCGCTTAAAAAGTCACCAATGCCTTCTTCGAAAAATTTGCTCAGCCAGCCCGTGTAGGCTTGTTCTACGGCCACCTTATGGGCCGGCGTCACGATACTGCTTTGATCAGTTACAGCAACCAAGACATCCTTATCTGCCTCGCGAATTACAAGTTCGCCCCCTGCATCAAGATCATACTCAAATCCATATACAAGACTCCATTTTCCAGACACAAAACCCGAGTTACCACCCGTCCATTTCAGGGGGTGAGACATTCGAACTTCTTTCCACTCCAACGAAAACGACCCTATTTGAGAAATATTCATCTCAAAATAGTCAAGTTCCGAACCAGTATGTACTGGCGCAACTATTTGCGGAGATACGTAGTCTATCCCGCCAGTGCTGAAACGCTGCTCTACGACCCGCTTCCTCTCGCCACTGCGGCCGATAATTTTGACTATTCTTTTTCGATCAGGAGAGCGTTCTATGTCGTACTTTATTTCGCTCACCCCACCTAGTTTTTGCAATGCAACAACAAACATCTTTTTGAAAAACAACTCATGCCCAAGCAATACCGTGGCCGAATAACCATCTGGAAGTAAGTATTTAAGGTCCGCATTATCAACCGGCACAGTACCGTTGGCATCGCCCTCCATGGCAACAAATACCAGTACCGCGCCCTCTCCCTCATCCTCTCCCGCCAACAACCTGGCACCCGAGCCCTTTTTGTTATGGGTGCGAATAACAAATCTAGCGGGTTTCAAGAATTGATCCGGTTCGAATTTCAGTTCGTTCAGTACGAAGATCTTCTGGCCGTCCGGCAAACTACTGAAGATCTCCTGCATGCGCTGGCCAGCCACCTTGCGTAAATGTTCGGTCTGCACATAGGTCAATCGATAATTGGTCCCCTCGGAAATATCCAGTTCCACCCGCCCGGCAGACGTCACCGAGCCCTTTGCCTCCAGGAGGTTGATATCAAACTCTAACTGCGGCCCGTCCAGCACATCTTCATGGGCAATCCTGGTGACACTCCACTGCTGGCTGCCTGCCGGCTTATTGAACGTCAGGTGTGAGCCGCCGACCACTTGCATGGTCGCCTTGGCAGCTGACGAGTTCAGATTGGAATCCTTGAACGACAGGCGTGGCGCGTCCATTTGATAATTGTGCAAAAACTCTTTCTGCGTCGGCGTTGCATTATCCGTAATCTCATCGGTAATCGGCCTCAAATAATTACTGGCACTAAAACGCTCAATGTACTCCTGCAGTAACACCTTATTGGTTTCGCTGCGCCCATAGGCCATGACAGCCCCCCAATCGAGTGTCCGGGGTTGCACTTTCAGCCAATTCAACAAGCTTTCAACGTTATTGGTTTCCATGATAAATATCCTTTGGTTAATATTGGGTTCGTCGATTGGCAGCAGTGTTTGTCAAGGGACAAGCGTCGGCGTGCTATCCCTGAATTGGAAATAGGTCTCGCCACCATCAAAACTGACTTTTGCCTTTAATGTGAAAGTCTCATTGAGCTTGAGCGTACTGAGAAACGCCTTGGGCAACTTCGCCGTTATTTTTTTGTTCTGGAATTCAACCGCGGTAACGGGCAGTGCATTGCGCACAACAATCGATGTATTACCGCTCTGGGTTACACCTGTGACCTCCATGGTCAATAGTTGTCCCTGGGCCATGAATGGCCAGGCATCCTGGGGTGGCGAAGAGTGAAGTTCCAGATCCGCACCACCTAAAGGCACGGCGAACAACGACATTTTGTTGTCGACAATCTGTCGAGACGTGGTAAATGGATAGCGCGAGGCCAGTAATGGAGTGATGCGCAGATTAAAGTATCCAGAGTCTTCGCCAACTGCATCACCGGATGGGAACACATGGTAAAACACTGGAAAACGCGCCTGTTCAAGTGTCGACATGTTGGCGGCAATGGCGCTGGGCGGAATAAAGTACCTTTTATCGTTGCCTCCCACGGGCGTCAACGCGATGTGGCGCCCCCCATTCGGGTGCCCTTGCCAATGCATTTCTACCTTGCCCGAACCAACTTCTGCCGCGTCAGGAACGCTGACGTAGGCGCCACTTGTACTCGCTTCCAGGTGCCCATTGTTTTCCCCCGCTTCGGCAGTAGCGCCCTCGACAATGGGCGCAGGAAGGTACAACGGTTTGCTGATATCCACTTGCAGTGGTTCAGCCGATAGTGCGGCGCCTTCGCGCGCAAACTGGAAGCCAATAGTCACCTGAGCGTTGCTATTGTCCGTCAGCCAACGGGGTTCGATCAGAAACTCGATGAGGCCGCTGTCCAGTGTGGAACGATCGACCCGCTGCGCCTTGGTGACACTTCTGGCCTTGTCGCTACCCTTCCAGTACACCACCCCCCAATCGCCATCCTGAATGCCGGCATATACAGGTTTGACCTGCAGCACGAGCCCGTCGGGATAATGACCAGGATTAATCGGGCCACCAGTGTAGTTCTTGATCGTGATAGCAGGGAGTGGAGGAGAAACCGGCGGTACTATTTGCAGGGTTTGCTGATCGGAGTCACTCGACAGACCCACTCCGTCTACATACTCGACGCGGTAGCTGATATCGGCATGTTCACCCGTAATACCAATGACCTCGACATACGGGACGGTGAATATCAGCGGCTGACCAAGATCCTCGGTTCTTATTACTTTGGTTTCTCGATACACAGGTACCGGGCTGCCACCAGAATACCCTTGCCATTTAAAGATGACCGTATCTGCGACACTCATGGCCCGATACGGCGGGACCACGGCTGTGGCACCTGTTGAAGTTACCGCGTCGGGATCCAGTGCCAGATCATGGGATTGCTGTATCTGCGGAACAGGTAGGCGGGTGTTCTTGGCCACACGTTTGCCCAAATAGCAAAACTGGCGCAGGGACTCGGGCCCTCGAATCTCAGGGTTTTCAGGCTCACCCAAGGCGTATGAGTAAAACGCCCACCCCTGATCCATATTCTCGAACACCTTGTTCGGCACCGATACGGGCATGCCGAGTTCCGGTGTATAGCCTCCTCCCTCCGTCACGTTCACACGGGCACCGGCGCAGTCGGACACCTCACCGTTTGCACCACACCCTCGCCAGTTCGGCCACAGCACGTCGCCGATCTCGATACTGTCGTACTTGATATAAGTCAGTAGTGGGCCGGTGCCCAATTTGTCCAGATCAATCCAGTCGCCGGGCTGTAGATCCTTGATCACAGGACGCGGGTTAAAAGCCGCCATTTTTTGTACCTTGATTATATGAGTTCAATAAAAGACTGAACTTCACATTAACGCCAAAACCAGCGAACTGACCACTAACAGAACTGCTAGGTTGCCATTGCTGACTTTGACGATACACTTGCGCTTTTTACGTGCCGGCACCGTTTTTAACTTGGCATTCAGTTTGCCCAG
Organism: Pseudomonas sp. GL-R-26; assembly: GCF_019947365.1. Taxonomy (NCBI): domain Bacteria; kingdom Pseudomonadati; phylum Pseudomonadota; class Gammaproteobacteria; order Pseudomonadales; family Pseudomonadaceae; genus Pseudomonas; species Pseudomonas sp. GL-R-26. Next base: position 7,572 of record NZ_JAGYGI010000064.1, read on the forward strand.
GCAACCTGTTGATATCGCTATTTTTCGACGTTCAACCCTGCTCAGAAACCAGCACTTCATGGGCTGACGGGCGAGCCAACTCTCGAATGTACGCCACCTTCGAATACACAAACAACTAACAGAACTGCTAGGTTTCAGGTCGATCGTTCGATGATAACGTCAGGCTGAAATATCACACACGACGAGACCCCCCTCATGAAAAACATGAAAGCAGTTACTTTCGGGTTATTGCTGGCGAGCAGCCTTGTATATTCTGGCGCCGCCGTATCAGCAACAGGCACGGTCATACTCAGAGACAAGGATAATAAGATTTGTAGCTTGCCTGTGCCTGAGCCGGGCCAATCAAAAACTTATTCTTTTGTCAACGACCCCGTCCTATGTAAAGACTGGAACGACAAAGCCCGCACAGTCCAATTGGCGGAAGTACCTTCAGCCACCACAATTTTTATCACCAATAACAGAAACTGCTGGAACACATCCGGCGAAGGTCCATGGTTTATATTAAAAACAATCAAAAAACAAACTAGCACTTCAATTCAAGAAATCCAGTATCTGGCGACATTCACAGCGAAACAAATTGTTGAACCCGGCTTGCAAATGGTCGATTTAATGCCATCCGATGATGGCGACAACTTAGACAAAATCTCCTGTATCAGAATCATCACTTCAGCAGCACCACCACCTTCCTCAACGACAACACCTTGAAGATTCTAACCAAGTAAATAATTGAGGATCATTAAATGACCACTTCCAAAACCGTGCACTCCCAGGCCTTTGGCTTCATGAGCAGCCTGCAAGGCGGTGTCGACCCGCGCACCGGGCAATACACCGTCGCCATCGACTTCCCCGAGGTCAAGAGCAACTGGCTGGGC
>NZ_JAGYGI010000065.1:0-6254 GCF_019947365.1 Pseudomonas sp. GL-R-26
ACTCGGGCTGGTCTCAATACTGGACACGATAACCCGGCTTAACCGCTTAACCTGAACCGCCGTATACGGAACCGTACGTACGGTGGTGTGAGAGGACGGCGGATGTAAATCCGCCTCCTACTCGATTCAGGCCCATATCGACTGCAGCGCTTGCCCAACAAATGTCTGCGGGTATGCTGGTCACCTGCCGAGGAGATTGAAAATGGCCTACGATTTTGACCTTTATGTGATTGGTGCCGGTTCCGGCGGTGTGCGGGCTGCGCGGTTTGCCGCCGGGTTCGGCGCGAAAGTGGCCGTGGCCGAGAGCCGCTACCTGGGCGGGACCTGTGTGAACGTCGGCTGCGTGCCGAAAAAATTGCTGGTCTACGGGGCGCATTTCGCCGAAGACTTCGAGCAGGCTTCGGGTTTTGGCTGGAGCCTGGATGAAGCGCAGTTCGACTGGCCGACATTGATCGCCAACAAGGACCGCGAGATCAATCGCCTCAATGGCATTTATCGCAACCTGCTGGTCAACAGTGGCGTGACCTTGCATGAGGGGCACGCGAAGATCGTCGATCCGCATCAGGTCGAGATCAATGGCGAGCGCTTTACCGCCAAAAATATCCTGATCGCTACCGGTGGCTGGCCGCAGATTCCGGAGATTCCGGGGCACGAGCATGCGATCAGTTCCAACCAGGCGTTCTTCCTCAAAGAGCTGCCCAGGCGTGTGCTGGTGGTGGGCGGTGGCTACATTGCGGTCGAGTTCGCCGGGATCTTCCACGGTTTGGGTGCCAAGACCACGCTGCTGTATCGCGGCGAGTTGTTCCTGCGCGGCTTCGACGGTTCCGTGCGCAAGCATTTGCAGGAAGAGTTGACCAAGCGCGGCATGGACCTGCAATTCAATGCGGACATCGAGCGCATCGAGAAGCAGGCCGATGGCAGCCTGAAAGTCACGCTCAAGGATGGTCGCCAACTGGAAGCCGATTGCGTGTTCTACGCTACGGGTCGTCGTCCGATGCTGGACAATCTGGGGCTGGAAAACACCGGGGTCAAACTCGACAGGAAAGGCTTTGTCGAGGTCGACGAGCTGTATCAAACCGCCGAGCCGTCGATCCTGGCGCTGGGCGATGTGATCGGGCGTGTTCAGCTGACACCGGTGGCCCTGGCTGAAGGCATGGCGGTTGCACGGCGCCTGTTCAAACCAGAGCAGTATCGTCCGGTGGATTACAAGATGATCCCGACGGCGGTGTTCAGCCTGCCGAACATCGGCACCGTCGGTTTGACCGAGGAGGAGGCTCGCGAAGCCGGCCACGAGGTGCAGATCTTCGAAAGCCGCTTCCGGCCGATGAAGCTGACCCTGACCGAATGCCAGGAGCGCACGCTGATGAAGTTGGTGGTGGACGCCAGGACCGACAAGGTCTTGGGTTGCCACATGGTCGGCCCGGAAGCTGGTGAAATCGTCCAGGGTCTGGCGATTGCCTTGAAGGCCGGCGCCACCAAGCGCGACTTCGACGAAACCATCGGGGTGCACCCGACGGCCGCCGAAGAGTTCGTCACCATGCGTACGCCGGTCGCCGGTTAAACGTCCTTCGCTGCGTCTGCCGCTGCCGCAAGGGTCGCGGCCAGACGCGCGCGTTCTTCCAGATCCGCCCGGGTCTTGGCTAGATCCATTTCCAGTGACCTGTTGAGCAGCGACTGCTCGTCGACGTTCTGTTTGAGTGCCTGGCTTTCCAGCAGGGCGACGCGCAGGCGTTCCTGGAGGAGGGTGCGTTCGCCGTCGACGCGGGTGGCCTGTTCCAGCAGCTGATCCTGGCGGGTATTGCTTTGCTTGAGCTGTTCTTGCAGCAGGCTCAGCTCGCGCAGGGTGCCGCGGTTTTCAGTCAGCAAGCGTTCGTTGTCGCGGTGCAGCTGGGTGATTTCATCCTGGCGTACCAGCGCGCTTTGTTGTGCCTGGCGCAGCTCCATCTGTAGCTGTTGCACCTGGCCTTCGTGGCGACTCATTTCCTGTTCGCGCTGTTCCTTGACCGCATTGCGGTAGTGCTCCAGCGCGTCGCGAGTGTGCAGGTGTTTTTCTTCAAGGGAGCGGATCTGCTCGTCCTTGTCCTTCAAACGCAGTTCGAAATCGGCCAGCGCCTGGTTCAACCCGGCGTTGCGGGTTTGCTCCGTTTGCAGCATGGCACGGGTTTCTTGCAGGGCCTCGGACTCCTGGGTCAGCGCCAGGCTTTGAAATTCATATTGCTGGTGCAGTTCGCTGTTGGCCTCTTGCGCTTCGCTGAGCTGGTTATCCAGCGCTTTGCGTTGGTCCTCGTACTGCGTGCGCGCCTGGTCGATGGGCTCCTGCGCCTGCTCCTTGAGTCGTTGCGCGAGCCGCGCCACCAGCGCCATCAGTTCGTCGTCGATCGGTTCTGTCGGTGCCTCGACAGGTTCGACCCTGTCGTCGAGTTCCTTGAGGTAGCGATGGATCGTGGTTTTCGAGCCGGTATTGCCCATCTCGATCCGTACGGCATCGATGCTGGGGTTTTCGCCGCGGGCGAGGATCGCCAACCGAGCGGCTTGAACCACCGCTTTATTTACACCGCCGCGTGCCATGAGATCTCCAGGGTTTTGATGATGTGGTACGTACCACGTAAATACACATTGTACCATTCAATTTATAAAGTTAAATACTGAACGTAACTAACACGGGATATACTGGTATTACCCCGTGTGATGCACCCAGTACCGGTTTTTGACCCGTCAAAGCGGTATGAATTCAAGAGTTGACCCCATGACCGAGCTGGATCGTTACCTGCAAGCGGCGACGCGCGACAACACCCGTCGCAGCTATCGCGCAGCCATCGAGCATTTCGAAGTCACGTGGGGCGGTTTTCTGCCGGCCACCGGCGACAGCGTGGCGCGCTACCTGGTGGCCCATGCCGGAGTGTTGTCGATCAACACGCTGAAACTGCGCTTGTCGGCATTGGCGCAGTGGCACAACAGCCAGGGGTTTGCCGATCCCACCAAGGCGCCAGTGGTGCGCAAGGTATTCAAGGGCATTCGCGCGTTGCACCCGGCCCAGGAAAAACAAGCCGAACCCTTGCAGCTTCAACATCTGGAGCAGGTGGTCAGTTGCCTGGAGCAAGAAGTGCAGACAGCCAGGGTCGCAGGCGACCGACCGGGTCTACTGCGGGCCAGGCGCGACATGGCCCTGATCCTGCTGGGCTTCTGGCGGGGCTTTCGCAGTGATGAGTTGTGCCGGCTCCAGGTGGAACACGTGCAGGCCAACGCCGGTTCCGGCATCAGTCTCTATCTGCCGCGCAGCAAGAGTGATCGCGACAACCTCGGCAAGACCTACCATACGCCGGCCTTGCAACGCTTGTGTCCGGTGCAGGCTTATATCGACTGGATTACCGAGGCAGCACTGGTGCGTGGGCCGGTGTTCCGTGGCATCGACCGCTGGGGGCATCTGGGCGAGGAGGGATTGCACGCCAACAGCGTGATTCCGTTATTGCGTCAGGCGTTGGCGCGGGCAGGTATTGCCGGCGAGCTTTATACCAGCCACTCCTTGCGTCGCGGTTTTGCCACCTGGGCGCATCAGAGTGGCTGGGACCTGAAGTCGCTGATGAGCTATGTGGGTTGGAAGGACATGAAGTCGGCCATGCGTTACATCGAGGCCAGTCCGTTCCTCGGCATGGCGCGCATCACGGAAAAGCCCGTGTCACCCTAGATACCGTTTTCTTCTATTAATACCGCTGGCTAATAGCGAAAGCCAATCAGCAGCATCAGGTTTGCCAATGAGCCAACCGTCCGTCGAGTGGGTAAAGTTCTCTCCATCAACTTATTAACCCCTGACGGAGAGTCAACGATGCCTATCATCAACAGCCAAGTTAAACCCTTCAAAGCTGACGCATTCAAAAATGGCGACTTCGTAAAAGTCTCGGACGCTGACCTCAAAGGCAAGTGGTCTGTGGTGTTCTTCTACCCGGCCGACTTTACCTTCGTCTGCCCGACTGAACTGGAAGACCTGGCCGACAACTACGACGCGTTCCAGAAGCTGGGCGTCGAGATCTACAGCGTTTCCACCGATACCCATTTCGCCCACGCTGCCTGGCACAACACTTCGCCAGCCATCGGCAAGATCCAGTACACCATGATCGGCGACCCGACCCACGCCATCTCCCGCAACTTCGACGTGCTGATCGAAGAAGCAGGCCTGGCTGACCGTGGCACCTTCGTGATCAACCCTGAAGGCCAGATCAAGATCGTTGAACTGAACGACGGTGGTGTAGGCCGTGACGCTTCCGAGTTGCTGCGCAAGATCAAGGCTGCCCAGTACGTCGCCGCTCACCCAGGCCAGGTTTGCCCGGCCAAGTGGAAAGAAGGCGAGGCCACTCTGGCACCGTCCCTGGACCTGGTCGGCAAGATCTAAGTCTGTGACGCGCTTCATCAGGGCGGACTTCCGCACCTTCTAAGCAAGCTGCACCGCCCAATAAAAACGCCCGGGCGAGATTCGCTCGGGCGTTTTTTTGTCTCAAGAATTCAAGGAAATCGCCCGTATGTTGGACACCAATCTTAAAGCCCAGTTGAAATCGTACCTGGAACGGGTCACCCAGCCGATCGAGATCGTTGCTTCCCTCGACGACGGTGCGAAATCCCAGGAAATGCTCGAACTGTTGAAAGACGTTGCCAGTCTTTCCACCCAGATTACTTTGCTCGACAACGGCGATGATGCACGCAAGCCGTCGTTCTCGATCAATCGCCCGGGCGCCGATATCAGCCTGCGTTTCGCCGGCATCCCGATGGGCCACGAATTCACGTCCTTGGTGCTGGCCTTGCTGCAAGTCGGCGGCCACCCGTCCAAAGCCAGTGTCGAAGTGATCGAACAGATCCGCTCGCTCAAGGGCGAGTTCAACTTCGAGACTTACTTCTCGCTGTCCTGCCAGAACTGCCCGGACGTGGTCCAGGCACTGAACCTGATGGCGGTACTGAACCCGAACATTCGCCACGTCGCCATTGACGGTGCATTGTTCCAGGCCGAAGTCGATGAGCGCCAGATCATGGCGGTCCCAAGCATCTACCTCAACGGTGTGAACTTCGGCCAGGGTCGGATGGGCCTGGAGGAAATCCTCGCCAAGATCGACACCAGCGGCATCGAACGCCAGGCCGAGAAGATTAGCGCCAAGGATGCCTTTGACGTGCTGGTGGTCGGCGGTGGCCCGGCCGGTGCTTCGGCGGCGATCTACGCGGCCCGTAAAGGCATCCGCACAGGTGTCGCGGCTGAGCGTTTTGGTGGGCAGGTGCTGGATACCATGGCCATCGAGAACTTTATCTCGGTGCAGGAAACCGAAGGGCCGAAGCTGGCCGTGGCCCTGGAGGAGCACGTCAAACAGTACGACGTGGATATCATGAATCTGCAACGCGCAGACAAATTGATCACTGGCAAAGAAGGTGAGTTGCACGTAGTCCACTTCGCCAGCGGCGCGAAGCTCAAGGCCAAGACCGTGATCCTCGCAACCGGCGCACGGTGGCGTGAAATGAACGTGCCGGGCGAGCAGCAATACCGCAACAAAGGCGTTGCGTACTGCCCGCACTGCGACGGTCCGCTGTTCAAGGGCAAGCGCGTGGCGGTGATTGGTGGTGGTAACTCCGGCGTCGAAGCGGCCATCGACCTGGCCGGTATCGTGTCCCATGTCACGCTGCTGGAGTTCGACGTGCAGTTGCGTGCCGATGCGGTGTTGCAGCGCAAGTTGCACAGCCTGCCGAACGTCACCGTGATCACCAGTGCGCAAACCACTGAAGTCACCGGCGACGGCCAGAAGGTCAACGGCCTGCGCTACAAGGATCGTCACAGCGATGAATTGCGCAGCGTGGAACTGGAAGGGATCTTTGTGCAGATCGGACTGCTGCCCAACACCGATTGGCTCAAAGGCACCATCGAGTTGTCGCCCCGTGGCGAGATCATCGTCGACGCTCGCGGTGAAACGTCGGTGCCGGGTGTGTTCGCCGCTGGCGACGTGACGACCGTGCCGTACAAGCAGATCGTGATTGCGGTGGGCGAGGGCGCTAAGGCTTCCCTGAGCGCTTTCGATCACTTGATCCGGACTTCCGCCCCGGCATAATCCCAGGCGCTGAAAACTCAAAACCCCATGAGTGATCATGGGGTTTTTTATTTGTGCGCCAGGCATGGCGCGTTGCGCGTAAGCGCAACCAGCTTGGCTGTGGTGGCCTCGCTGGTGACTTGGAGGTGAAAGTCCTCTACACACCCGGCAAGGGGAAGTGTTAGCCAGAGGCAAGGG
>NZ_JAGYGI010000066.1:0-5515 GCF_019947365.1 Pseudomonas sp. GL-R-26
CACCACCTACACCGACACCTTCACGGCGCGCAGTGCCGACGGCACCCTCACTTCGGTCACCGTGCATATCCTCGGCACCAATGATGCGGCCGTGCTGTCCGCCGACATCGCCAACCTCACCGAGACCAATGCCGCCGTCGACATTTCCACCGCCGGCACCCTGACCATCAGCGACGTCGACAGCGCCGCAACCTTCGTCGCACAAACCAACACCGCCGGCAGCTACGGCCAGTTCTCCATCGGCACCGACGGTGCCTGGACCTACGTCGCCACTTCCGCCCACGACGAGTTCGCTGCCGGCACCACCTACACCGACACCTTCACGGCGCGCAGTGCCGACGGCACCCTCACTTCGGTCACCGTGCATATCGCCGGCAGCAACGACTCACCGACGATCACTTCCAACGGTGGCGGTGCGACGGCTTCGATCAACGTGGCGGAGAACACTACGGCGGTCTCGACAGTGGCGGCGACCGATGTTGATCTGCCGGCACAAACGCTGAGCTACAGCATCGTCGGCGGAGCGGATGTCGCGAAGTTCTCGATCGTTTCAGGCACAGGCGTGCTGAGCTTTATCTCTGCACCCAACTTTGAAGCACCGACTGATTCGGGAACGAACAACGTTTATGACGTGATTGTGCGGGCGTCGGACGGCACGCTGTTTGACGACCAGGCAATCGGGGTAACCGTGACGGGAGTCAACGATAACTCCCCGGTGATCACCTCCAACGGTGGCGGTGCGACGGCTTCGATCAATGTGGCGGAGAACACCACGGCGGTCACGACGGTGGCGGCGACCGATGCTGATCTGCCGGTGCAAACGCTGGGCTACAGCATCGTCGGCGGAGCGGATGCCGCGAAGTTCTCGATCGTTTCAGGCACAGGCGTGCTGAGCTTTATCTCTGCACCCAACTTTGAAGCGCCGACTGATTCGGGAGCGAACAACGTTTATGACGTGATTGTGCGGGCGTCGGACGGCACGCTGTTTGACGACCAGGCAATCGGGGTAACCGTGACGGGAGTCAACGACAACTCCCCGGTGATCACCTCCAACGGTGGTGGTGCGACGGCTTCGATCAATGTGGCGGAGAACACCACGGCGGTCACGACAGTGGCGGCGACCGATGCAGATCTACCAGCGCAGACGCTGAGCTACACGATCCTGAATACGGCCGGGACGGACTTCAGCAAGTTCTCGATCAGTTCGAGTGGGGTGCTGACGTTCAATTCGGCGCCCGATTACGAGAATCCCCAGGATATCGGTGGCACCGACGGCGACAACGCCTACGTTGTGGACGTTCAGGTGGCCGACGGCAATGGCGGAACCGACACGCAGACCATTACGGTAAACGTGCAGAACGTCGTTGAGACGCCAGTTGATACCGTGGCTCCAACAGTGACTTCCATTACTGCGTCCCCAATGTTAGGGAACAACGATAGCGGCAAAATAACCATCACGTTCAGTGAAGCTGTGATTAACTTCGATATCAGTGATTTCAGTGTCACCGCAGGCCGCGGAACCCTCAGCAACTTCTCCGGTAGCGGCAATACTTACACAGTGGATTTCACAAGAGCAGCCGGCAATGGATCTAATGGATCTGTAAAAGCCAGCGTTACAAACACCTACACGGACTTGGCTGGTAATACGGGTGTTGCGTTCACCTCTAGCGCAAATCTCCCGGCAGGTGTGGCTGGCGAACCCATCAATCTAGCCCTCAACGTTCCGTCGGCCGATATCAGCGGCCCAATAAGGGTGGCCATCAGCGGTGTTCCCTCGGGATGGACGTTCAATGCAGGAACCGACAACGGCGACGGCACCTGGACAGTGCAGACTAGCGATCCCGACGCATTGACTGTGACAACTCCAAGCGAATTCGCCGGTGCGTTGGTGCTTGATGTCAACATGTACTGGACCAACGCCGACGGCAGCATTGGAAATGCCTTTGTGTCCGACAACGTCGAAGCCTACGCCCCCGGCTCGCCGATCTTCGCATTGTCAGCGGACGACAACCTGACCGGCTCGTCCGGTGCCGACACCTTCGTCTTCGCCCATCCGATCGGCAACAACGTCATTTACAGCTTCGATGCGACGGCGGACAAGATCGACTTGATCGGCTTCACGGGCGTCAACGATTTTGCGGATGTGAGTATCGTCAACGACGCGAACGGCAATGCCGTGCTCAGCATCGGCGCCGACCAGACGATCACTGTCAAGGGCGTGGATGCGGCGGCGTTGAGCGCGGCCAACTTACTGTTCGATGTGGACCCGGTCACGACCAATACGGGCACCATCACCATTGCCGACGGCGCGATCATGCCGTTCGGTGGCAGCATCGACAACAGCGGCACCATAGAGCTCGGCTCCACCGGCAGCGGGACCGATCTCGAGATTCTGTTCCGTGGCGCGACGTTGAGCGGTGGCGGGCACGTGGTTCTGTCCGACAGCGCGCAGAACGTGATCTTCGGTGGCAGCGCGGACACGGTGCTCACCAATGCCGACAACACCATCTCGGGTGCCGGCCAGTTGGGAGCGGGGCAGATGATGCTGGTCAACTCGGGCCTGATCCTTGCCAGCGGCGTCAACTCGCTGGTGATCGATACCGGTAGTAGCGCCGTGACTAACTCTGGTGTGCTGCAAGCCAGCGGCAGCGGCAGCGGCGGATTGGTGATTGAAAGTACGCTCGTCAACAGCGGCAGCCTGTGGGCGAACGATGGCAACATCACCGTCAACGCAGATGCCAGTGGCGGGGGGAGCGCGACTATCAGCGGTTCGGCGATACTGGAGTTCGGTGCTGCCTCCGATCAGCATGTGACGTTCGACAGCGGTGCAGCTGGCACGCTCAAGCTCGATGTGTCGACGGCGTTCAGTGGCAGCGTCAGCGGTTTTACCGCAGGTGACAAGCTGGACTTTGGCGATGTTGCGTTCGGCACCAATACGCAGATCACCTATGCAGCGAATGACACAGGCACCGGCGGCATGCTGAGCGTGAGCGACGGTGCGCATGTGGCGCATCTCGCGATGAATGGCCAATACGCGGCCGCGGGTTTGCAGGCGAACGCCGAGGGTAACGGCAGTGAGCTGGCCTACGATGCAGCGGCGGCAAACCACACGATGCTGGGCGGCCAGGCCAACGACGTTCTGGTCGGCGGTGCGGGTGACGATCTGTTCTTCGGCGGGCTGGGCAACGACACGCTCAATGGCGGCTTCGGCAACGACACCTTCATGTTTGCTGCGGCAGGCTTCGGCAACGACTCGATCCAGGACTTCGATATCGATCCGGCCGCAGGGCAGGACTTGCTCAATATCGCAGGGCTGGGGATCAGCAGCGAGACGTTCGCTGCCAACGTGAGCATTGCGGCTGACGGGGCGGACACGGTGATCGGGATCGGAGCGGACACTATTCGCCTTGTCGGTGTTAACAGTGCCGGTATCGATCAGGCGGACTTTATCCTGATGACATGATGCTTTTGCTGCTGGCCGCACGTTGCTACGGGGTTGCAGACCCCATCGCGAACAAATCCGCGATGGGGTCTGTGGGCGGTAAAGTACTGGTTGCGGCGGCCTTTGCAGCGGGAACTTCAGGGTACTGGCCAGGTCAATTGGGGCCCTGTATCGCAGATGCCGAGCATCGCTTTGGCCTGTTTTACTTCAGTGCCTTCCGAGATCAGTCGAGTTCGCCCCCCTGATGCCAACCAAGAGTTTTCTGCCGGGCCTCATCCTCGTGTTCTGCGCCGTCGCGTCGTTTTGTTCCGTCGCTGCCGAGCGGAGAGCGCCCGCGCAAAGCAACAGCGCATCAACCACCCTGATCGAAACCGCCTCGCGGCAGTATGAAAATGGCCAACTGGACCAGGCCGCTGCCACGCTTGAGCGTGCCCTGCATATCCAGCCGAACAATCCCGCGACGCTGCATTACCTCGGTGTGTTGCGTCTTCAGCAGGGGCAGTACCAGCAGGCTGAAACCCTGGCGGCGCGCTCGAACATGCGGGTTGGTCGCAACGTCGAGTTGCGCAACCGCAACTTCCAGTTGATCCAGGCGGCGCAGCAGGCCCAGGCTTCGGGTACCCCACCCAATGCCAAAGAGGACCTGGCCGCAGCACAGAAGGGGCTGCAAGAGGAGGCTCAAAGGCGCCGCGAAGCGGAAATGGCCGTTGCTGAACAATCCACTCCGGACACTGGGCGCGACACTGGCAACTTCGCTAGCGCAGAGACAGGTCGGGATTCGGATGCGCCGACGACTGGCAGAGCCAGGCCCGAAGGAAAATTGCAAATGGCTAATGTCGAACCAGAGCCCGCGTACGGTGAGGTTGAGATCCCCCGCGGACATTTACCGCCGCCGGGTAAATGCCGAATCTGGTTTCCTGATCGTCCGCCGGGGCATCAGCCTGCACCCGGTAAATGCAAGAAACTGCGATATCGGGTTCCGTCAGGAGCCTACCTGGTGCACGGTTGAGTTTCTGAGTCTCCACTCCTGGCTGGGGGGCTGTCCGTCGCGAAGAGCTGCAAACGACTGTGATCGGAACAAAGCTACCTGCCGAAAACGGTACCAAATGCGGACTGACCGATCGTCACCAATTGGTTCAAAGCCAATACAGGAGCGCAATGGTATACAACCAGCCGATGCAGAGGGTGATAGTCAGGTAGACCACCACGAGCACCAGAGAGTGATTCCACATGACACTGACCTCCCATAACCACGGTTTGAGGCGCGTCAGGGGCGTCTGATAAACCGAGTAAACCTAGATCAGGCCCGTACTACCGCATCCGCACTGCTCCTGAATCGGCGGGCACTTCACCGTGCCAAACGAACAGAACACACAGCAGTCACCGGGGTTCGGGCGTAACAGGGTTTTGCAACTGCCACATTCGTAGAAAAACTGACAGGCATCGGTGGGCATGGCTTCGCGCTTGGCGAAACCGCAATGCGGGCAGGTCAACACGGATTCGAGGATGACGGCGCTCATGGTTGCCTCACTTGTGAACGGTGGAGGGATAACCCGCCTTCGTCGTCGCCTTGGTCAACGCTTCAGGATCGGCTGTATTGGGGGCATAGGTGACGATGGCCATTTTCTCCGCGAAATTGACCTTGACGGTACTCACGCCGGACAACTGCTCCAGCGAACTCTTGACCGTGATCGGACAGACCGGACAGGTCGTGTTCTGAACGTCGAGCCTGACGGTTTCCGCTGGAGCCTGAGCCATCGTTTTCTCCATTAAACTGATCTAACCCAGGGTCACTTTACACTCCGTACCTGGGTACAGAATCAAGGGGCGTGTGATGGCGACAGGGCTGAGTATCGGCAAGTTGGCGGCAGCTGCCGGGGTGAACATCGAGACTATTCGCTATTACCAGCGACGCGGCTTGCTGGATGAACCGCCAAAGCCGCTCGGTGGTTATCGGCACTATCTACCGGAGCAGGTCAAGCGGTTGCGCTTCATCAAGAGGGCGCAGGCGCTGGGGTTCACGCTGGATGAGGTGGGCATACTGCTGAAACTGGATGCGGCTTGCACTTGCCG
>NZ_JAGYGI010000067.1:0-4343 GCF_019947365.1 Pseudomonas sp. GL-R-26
GTTTCCTTTTCAACTTCAACCACTTGCGCTTCAGATCTCTCGTCAGCGGGAGGCGAATTCTACAGCGTTACACGCTGCTGTCAACACCTCTTTTTCAACTCCCTTTCGGCTTCGATGAACTGAAGCAACCTGCTGTCAAAACTGCGTAACTCTTTGTTTACCAAGGAGTTTTCCGTTTCGACTGCGCCGGAAGTGGGGCGAATTATAGACACCTGGAATCTGCCGTCAAGCACTGATTTAGGTTTTCTATCAACAAGCTGCAGAAAGCAGCAAAACCACCCAAAGAAAGCCTATACAGAGGAGCCGAAACACCCCTCTATATAGAAGAGACCTATCAGAGAACGCCCGAAGCCTTGAATGCGGACACCGCCCCGGCATCCAGGCCCAACACCCGCTGCAAAACTTCCAGCGTGTGCTCACCCAGCAGAGGAGGTGCAAAACGGTACTCCACCGGCGTTTCCGACAGTCGAATCGGGCTCGCCACCTGAGGCACCATCCCGGCCAGCGCATGCGGCAGCTCGATAGCCAACCCGCGCGCCTTCACCTGAGGATCAGCAAACATCTGCGCCAAGTCATTGATAGGCCCGCAGGGCACACCAGCCTGCTCCAACTGCACCACCCATTCAGCGGTAGTCTTGAACACCGTCGCCTGACGGATCAGCGGAATCAGTACCGCCCTGTTTGCCACCCGCAGCTTGTTGGTCGCAAAACGCGGATCGTCCGCCCACTGCGGCTGCCCGGCCACTTCCGCGAACTTGCGGAACTGCCCATCGTTCCCGACGGTAAGGATGAAATCGCCATCCGCCGTAGGAAAATCCTGATAGGGCACGATGTTCGGGTGAGCATTACCCAAGCGTTTAGGCGCATTGCCTGTCGTCAGGTAGTTCATTGCCTGGTTGGCCAGACAAGCCACCTGCACATCCAGCAGAGCCATATCGATATGCTGACCACCGCCGTCGTGATCCCGATGCGCAAGCGCAGCCAGGATTGCGACAGTCGAATACAGCCCGGTCAGGATGTCCGTCAGCGCCACGCCAACCTTCACCGGCCCCGCACCCTCTTCGCCTTCAGGTCGCCCCGTCAGGCTCATGAGACCGCCCAGCCCCTGGATCATGAAGTCATAACCCGCACGCTTGGCGTAAGGACCGGTCTGGCCGAACCCGGTGATCGAGCAATAGATCAGATCCGGATTGATCGCCTTCAGCGACTCATAGTCCAGACCATAAGCCGCCAGACCGCCGACCTTGAAGTTCTCGATCAGGATGTCCGACTTGGCCGCCAGTTCACGCACCAGCTTCTGCCCTTCAGGGCGAGTGAAGTCGATGGTGACCGATTGCTTGTTGCGATTGGCCGACAAGTAATACGCGGCCTCGCTGGTGTTCTCGCCATAAGCGTCTTTAAGGAACGGTGGTCCCCAGGCGCGCGTGTCATCGCCGTTACCCGGACGCTCGACCTTGATCACTTCGGCGCCAAGGTCGGCCAGGATTTGCCCGGCCCAAGGCCCGGCCAGCACCCGCGATAAATCCAGTACCCGTAGATGCGATAGCGCGCCCATGGACGTTCTCCTTAATAGAACGCCTGGAGGCCGGTTTGCGCACGACCGAGGATCAGTGCATGGACGTCGTGCGTACCTTCATAGGTGTTCACCACTTCCAGGTTAACCAGATGACGCGCAACACCGAATTCATCGGAGATGCCGTTCCCGCCCAACATATCGCGAGCCATGCGCGCGATGTCCAGGGACTTGCCGCAAGAGTTGCGCTTCATCATCGAAGTGATTTCGACTGCCGCGGTCCCTTCGTCCTTCATACGACCCAGACGCAGGCAACCTTGCAGCGCCATGGTGATTTCAGTCTGCATGTCGGCCAGTTTCTTCTGGATCAACTGAGTGGCGGCCAGCGGGCGACCGAACTGTTGGCGATCCAGGGTGTATTGGCGAGCGGTGTGCCAGCAGAACTCGGCCGCACCCAGCGCACCCCAGGAGATGCCGTAACGTGCCGAGTTGAGGCAAGTGAAAGGACCTTTCAGGCCACGGACATCCGGGAAGATGTTCTCTTCCGGAACGAATACGTTGTCCATCACGATCTCACCGGTGATCGATGCCCGCAGGCCCACCTTGCCGTGAATCGCCGGAGCGCTCAGGCCTTTCCAGCCTTTCTCCAGAACGAAACCGCGGATGTCGCCGGCATCGTCCTTGGCCCAGACCACGAACACATCGGCGATCGGGCTGTTGGTGATCCACATCTTGCTGCCGGTGAGGCTGTAGCCGCCTTCCACTTTGCGCGCACGACTGATCATCGCGCCCGGGTCGGAGCCGTGGTTTGGCTCGGTCAGACCGAAGCAGCCGATCCATTCGCCCGACGCCAGTTTCGGCAGGTACTTCTGCTTCTGCGCTTCGGTACCGAATTCATTGATTGGCACCATCACCAGCGAGGACTGCACGCTCATCATCGAACGATAGCCGGAGTCGATGCGCTCGACTTCACGGGCGATCAGGCCGTAGCTGACATAGTTCAGGCCGCTGCCACCGTACTGCTCGGGGATGGTTGCACCCAACAGGCCGATTTCGCCCATTTCGCGGAAGATCGCCGGATCGGTCTTCTCATGACGGAAAGCTTCGAGGATGCGCGGCGCAAGGCTTTGCTGAGCGAATTGCGCAGCCGTGTCGCGAATCATGCGTTCTTCTTCAGTGAGCTGTTGATCCAGCAGCAGGGGATCGATCCAGTTGAAGCTAGCTTTACCGCCCATGAGTGTGTCCTCTCGAATCGGGTCAAATAACGTGGACTGATCCTAGGCCCGGATCGGCGCTACGGCAAACGAGGATTTTGCATACTGTTGTGCTAATTTCTCACTCCGAAACGTCGCGAAAGAGCCTTTATGCGATGTATTAGTGAGGTTGACGTACATGCGCAGAAAGATACCCAGCACCACCGCCCTGATCAGCTTCGAGGCCGCGGCGCGCCACGAGAGCTTCACCAAGGCCGCCCAGGAACTTTCGCTGACCCAAGGCGCGATTTGCCGACAAATCGCCAGCCTTGAAGAGTTCCTCAGCGTGGAACTGTTCCGACGCTCGCGGCGCGGGGTCAAGCTGACGGAAGCCGGACTCTCCTACAGCCGTCGAGTGGCCACTCAGCTCGATGCGGTTGAGCGCGATACCTTGTCCGTGATGGGCCAGCAGGGCACCAACGTGATCGAACTGGCCGTAGTTCCGACCTTCGGCACCCAATGGCTGCTGCCGCGCCTCAAGGACTTCCAGCAAAAGCACCCGGAAGTGACGGTCAACCTGACCAACCGCACGCGGCCGTTCCTGTTCGCCGACACGGATTTCGATGCCGCCATCTACTTCGGTGACGCGGATTGGTCGGGTACTGAGTCCCACAGGCTGATGGGTGAAAATCCGATGCCCGTTTGCAGCCCCAACCTGCTCGGAAACAAGACCGGTCTGACGCCCGGCGAAATCGCCGACTTACCTCTCCTGCAACAGACCACCCGCCCCTATGCCTGGCGCCAATGGTTCGACTCCCAGCACCTGAATGTCCCGAGAGACATGACAGGCCCCCGCTACGAGCTATTCTCCATGCTCGCCCAGGCCGCCATGCACGACATGGGCATTGCCCTGATTCCGCCGTTCCTGATTCAAAGGGAGTTGAAAGAGAAACGCTTGGTGATCGCCAACCCGCAAGCACTGTCCAGCATCAAGGCTTACTACCTGATGATTCCTGAGCGAAAGGTCGAATCCGCGTCTTTAAGGGCATTTCGTGACTGGCTGGTAAATCAGGCGCACAGCTACAGCCTAGAGGGATAAAGGCTCCCC
Organism: Pseudomonas sp. GL-R-26; assembly: GCF_019947365.1. Classification (NCBI taxonomy): domain Bacteria; kingdom Pseudomonadati; phylum Pseudomonadota; class Gammaproteobacteria; order Pseudomonadales; family Pseudomonadaceae; genus Pseudomonas; species Pseudomonas sp. GL-R-26. The sequence goes on from NZ_JAGYGI010000067.1 coordinate 3,815, forward strand.
ATGATTACCTAACCCCGTAGTCAGCAAAATGAAAGCCCTACAGATGTACGTATTTGTCGCATAGCAGCAAACTGTATCGAAAAGTCGTACAAACGTCCCACAAGCGCCTGATGACGCGGCTTTGCGCCACTATTTCGAGGCGATGCCGCATCATTCATACGGCCGATGTGTAAATTCTTCAATTTCGGCCAGAATCCTTGAAAAGCACGGTCTGCAAGGGATCGAGCCGGTTGGTTGCGACATTCGGTCACGGGGTGACTTGTAGTTAATTTTCCGTCACCCGTCATAATCCCTTGAAGGGCACAAAGTTCGCCTGCAAAATGCCGCGCCCCGCCCTGATTTGGCGGGATCGTGCTGATCGGCCGCCCCAGCCGCACCATCCGTAGTGCATGGGTTTACTCTATAAGATCACGCAGGAGATTTGACGTGCACATTGGTGTTCCTCTCGAAACCCAGACCGGTGAAACACGGGTTGCTGCAACCCCGGAAACCATCAAGAAGCTGATCGGCCAGGGCCATAAGGTCACTG
>NZ_JAGYGI010000068.1:0-3724 GCF_019947365.1 Pseudomonas sp. GL-R-26
GATTCTAGGAGGCGGGAGGGGGGAGGGATATGAGAGAACTCTCAGTTGAATTTATGTTGAAATTGATTCGAGAGAAATGCTGAAAGGTGTTTGCGGAGGGGCGTTGAGTTTAAGATAGTGGCAGTAAGGGAACGTGCAACCTGTAAGTGGTTGCACGCTCGTGTGAGAGACTTGACGTTAGTGGTGGGGGCTAAAAATAAAGTAGATTATTTTCGAGTTGGACCATCTGTCGTAAAAATCCTATTCTGGAGATCTACAATCCATTCTCCTTTTGAATTTCGTTTGGATTTAGGGAAAATATTCGGTATAGACGAACGTCGTAGTGCGGGGGCAGGGGCAGCGGGTGTAATGTCGGGCTGTATTGATTGATTGTCATTGTTACTAGGCAAAATATTGGGCAATGAATTACTGCGTTGACTAAGGTTGTCGGTGAATTGGTTAAAATCCGACTCGTCAGAATCACTAACGTAGATTGAATTTTGACGGCCTGGCCCCTGTTGGCGACCAAGTGCGCTTTCATCTGTTAAGTTTTCTATATTGCGTATGTAGTTAGAATTCGGGCCTGATGAACCAGAATCGTTACTTCCACTTTGGCTTGGTGGAGGGCTAGGTTTATCGGGGTTATCCGGATTACCCCTGCTAAAAAACGCGGCCCCGCTAATTAAACCCCCAAGAATTGTAAGACCTGAGCCAACGTAAAAAGCTGTTTCATCGTCAGCAATAGTTCCGTACGTGGCGACGGCGGCACCTATCGATGTAATGATTGCACCGATCACCAAAGCAGCGAAAACCCATCCGGCGGCGGGAACAAAGATGGCGGCGGCGATTGCAGCTACGGCAATGGCAACAAAACCAAGAATACTGACTATTTTTCCAAGTAACGATGTCCCTTTAGGTTGTTCGATGGGATCGATGTATCCGGGGTTATCCGGGCGCGTGTAAGTTGCACGATGACCGCTCGGATCACGGAATGTAATGGGGTTTCCCAGGCAATAGGCATAAGGGTTGAGCCCGCCCGAGCCAAACGGGCTGAACGAATCAGGGCTGTGAAAGCGCATCAGGTTCGGGTTGTAGGCACGATAGCCGCGACCCAGCAAGTACCAGCCAATGACCTCCTCGCACACCTCACTGTTGAACGCCAGCAGACTGCGCATTTCGCCTTCGCTGCTGCTGCGTACACCGTAGGCGTTGTAGACCGCCGTGTTGACACCCGATTGCAAGCATTCGCCAATGACATTCGGGCTGCCGTCCGTCATCAGCAGCATCGTCTGGGCGTGATCATCCACTTGCTGCTGACCCAGTGGGCGATTGCCATCGAACAGGTAGTGTATGTGCGTCGTATCCTGGCGAGTGTGGCTGAGGTTGTAGCCCTGGTAAAAGCGCAGCGTTTCGCTTTCGTTGCCCCGACGAACACCCACCAGATGGTTGTGCCCGTCATAGCGGTAGGTCATCAGGGTTTGCTGGCCCGTCGGATCCTTGACGGCAATCAGGCGACCCTGGTTGTCGTAGACCATGCGCCTGTTGGCTTCGTCATTGAGCATATGGCCGTTGGCGTCGTACTCGAATGTCTGGCTGGGGGAATAGCCGCCGTCAGTGTAGGTGTGAGTAATTTTCTTTAGCTGACAAGGATCATTGGGGCGGTCGGGGAAGTCTTCATCGATATAGAAGAATCGCGCGACATCGCTGAGCCCGTTTTCGAATTGCGTGACCACGCGTTGAACATTGTCCAGCGCATCAAACGTGAACACCTGGCTGACAATCGAGTTGCCATAAGCATCCTGCGGCAGGTGTTTTTGGGTGCCCGAGCACTTGTGATGCACCAGTCGGTTGCGCTGGTCATACACGAACTCTTCGGTGAGCAGGCTGCGCCCGTCCGCGCTAAGGTGGCGGCTTTTGAGCTGGTTGTCGCCCTGCCAGGTCTGGGTGATGGTGAAGGGTGGTTGATGGCTGACGTTCAGGATACGTTCAACTTCGCGACCCTGAGTGTCGTATTGCACATCAGCGACCAGCGTGACGCCCGTTACTTCGTTTCGGCTGGTGGTACGCTGAACCTGCCCCAGCGCATTGTATTCGAAATCGGCTTTCAACTTGCCCTGGGTGACCGAACTCACTCGTCCGTATTCGTCATAGGTGTGCACGGTATCCAGGCCACCGGTGATGCTGCGGCTGAGCTGCCGCCCCAGGAGGGAGTTGACGTAGTGGGTCTCCATCGTGTTGTCGTCTGTATCGGTCCAGCTTTCATGCTCCAGTTGGCCGCCAGGGGTATAGCGGTAAGCACGAAGTCCCTGGTTATTGGTGGCTTTGACGATGCCCCCGGTCTTGGGGTCATAGACGTACGTCGCCGGCTGATCTTCGCCCGCTTTGATGGTTGTCGGCTGCCGGGTCAGTTCGGGCTTGTATGTATAGTCGAACGTTTGCAGCGGGGTGATGCGCTGGCTTGGCTGCATTTGCGAACCTGTGTAGCGATATTGCTCGATTCGCGGGTTATCCGAGTCGCCGATGCTCACTTCAGTCAGGCGCAAGAGACTGTCAAATTTTTGCTGGCCGACCGTCACTTCGGGGGCAGAGTTGGGTTTGACGTTCAAGCGAGTGACCTGCTGGTCAATACTTTGCTCTGCGAACTCTCGCTGGATTACGGTGTTGTCGGCGAGCCTAGTTGCCTCCACACGATTCCACGCATCGTAGGCAAAATGCGTCGAGCTCTCGATATCATCGTACAGCTCGTCTTGTTGAACGCAATTGCTCTTGCCGTCGTAGTGAAAGCGAGCGACCCCAACGGTGGGCAATCCGGCATCCTTCAGTAGTTGCTTGAGGTGCTCGATCACCGAGCGCGCGGGTTCCTGGCGGCACAGTTCGATCAATGGCTGCGCGTCCAGTCGTTCAACACGATCAACCTTGCCGAAATCGTTGTACTCGCTCCCTGTCAGGTTACTGATAGTGATCGTTGACTGAGCGCCTGCTGTCTCCAGCCAGCTGTATTCGATCGGCCCCTTCCTGCCAAAAGGCGACCACAAGAGATTGCTCACGCTACTGTCCGGATTAATGGTACGACAGACGACGCCCCAGGCGTCGTACTCGAACTGTTGGCGCAACGGGATGGATTGTCCATCGAGCCAGTCGTAGCGGGTTTCTTCGACACGGTTGTCCAGCGCATCATAGTTGGCTGCAAAAACCTGCCGAGGTGTTTCCGTTTTCTCAGCGTAATCCTGGTAAATCACTCGCCCCTGACCGTCGAAACGGGTGCAGCTCGTCACGCCACTGACTTCCGTGACGCTTTGTGACGCCTGTTGACCGTCGGCCGAAGTCAGGCTGTAGGTGTAGATGCGCTCGCCTTTAACATCAGGAAAATTCGGTGAGACGATTTCCCTGGTCACCCGCCCCAGCGCGTCATACTGACGTAGCAGTTCTACGCCGTCGAGGTCAGTGGAGAGCACCGTTTCACCAGTGATTAGCGAGTGCTGCTTTGACATCGCTTTCTGGATACCGTCAAAACCGGCGAACAGTTCAGTGGTTTTCAGCACAGTTTCTCCAGCCAGTGCGCTGGACAGCCTTTCGTACTGATAGGAGGTCGTGCTGGTCTTGCCATTGAGGGTGGTTTGCTGAGTGACCGGGCGGCCGTGCAGGAACGCATCGCCGGGCAGTTCGTGGTAGCTGCGCCGGGTCTCTTGCAGGAGCGTTTCGTTGCTGCCATCGAGGTGCACCAGGGTCTCGCTCTCGATCGCCA
>NZ_JAGYGI010000069.1:0-3348 GCF_019947365.1 Pseudomonas sp. GL-R-26
TTTAATCTTGACGATGACCTACTCTCACATGGGGAAACCCCACACTACCATCGGCGATGCATCGTTTCACTGCTGAGTTCGGGATGGGATCAGGTGGTTCCAACGCTCTATGGTCGTCAAGAAATTCGGGTACTGAGTCGTGACCGGTTGGTCTCGCTTCAGCAAATTGGGTATGTGACAGCTAGGTGTTTTGTGAGTATCTCGAACTTTCGGTTCGTTTCGTCTTCACACACCGCAATCTGGCCTCTTTCGTTTCTTCAACTAGGAGCATCAAATTGCTTGGGTGTTATATGGTCAAGCCTCACGGGCAATTAGTATTGGTTAGCTCAACGCCTCACAGCGCTTACACACCCAACCTATCAACGTCGTAGTCTTCGACGGCCCTTCAGGGGACTCAAGGTCCCAGTGAGATCTCATCTTGAGGCAAGTTTCCCGCTTAGATGCTTTCAGCGGTTATCTTTTCCGAACATAGCTACCCGGCAATGCCACTGGCGTGACAACCGGAACACCAGAGGTTCGTCCACTCCGGTCCTCTCGTACTAGGAGCAGCCCCTCTCAAATCTCAAACGTCCACGGCAGATAGGGACCGAACTGTCTCACGACGTTCTAAACCCAGCTCGCGTACCACTTTAAATGGCGAACAGCCATACCCTTGGGACCGGCTTCAGCCCCAGGATGTGATGAGCCGACATCGAGGTGCCAAACACCGCCGTCGATATGAACTCTTGGGCGGTATCAGCCTGTTATCCCCGGAGTACCTTTTATCCGTTGAGCGATGGCCCTTCCATACAGAACCACCGGATCACTAAGACCTACTTTCGTACCTGCTCGACGTGTCTGTCTCGCAGTCAAGCGCGCTTTTGCCTTTATACTCTACGACCGATTTCCGACCGGTCTGAGCGCACCTTCGTACTCCTCCGTTACTCTTTAGGAGGAGACCGCCCCAGTCAAACTACCCACCATACACTGTCCTCGATCCGGATAACGGACCTGAGTTAGAACCTCAAAGTTGCCAGGGTGGTATTTCAAGGTTGGCTCCACGCGAACTGGCGTCCACGCTTCAAAGCCTCCCACCTATCCTACACAAGCAAATTCAAAGTCCAGTGCAAAGCTATAGTAAAGGTTCACGGGGTCTTTCCGTCTAGCCGCGGATACACTGCATCTTCACAGCGATTTCAATTTCACTGAGTCTCGGGTGGAGACAGCGCCGCCATCGTTACGCCATTCGTGCAGGTCGGAACTTACCCGACAAGGAATTTCGCTACCTTAGGACCGTTATAGTTACGGCCGCCGTTTACCGGGGCTTCGATCAAGAGCTTCGCGTTAGCTAACCCCATCAATTAACCTTCCGGCACCGGGCAGGCGTCACACCCTATACGTCCACTTTCGTGTTTGCAGAGTGCTGTGTTTTTAATAAACAGTCGCAGCGGCCTGGTATCTTCGACCGGCGTGGGCTTACGGAGCAAGTCCTTCACCCTCACCGGCGCACCTTCTCCCGAAGTTACGGTGCCATTTTGCCTAGTTCCTTCACCCGAGTTCTCTCAAGCGCCTTGGTATTCTCTACCCAACCACCTGTGTCGGTTTGGGGTACGGTTCCTGGTTACCTGAAGCTTAGAAGCTTTTCTTGGAAGCATGGCATCAACCACTTCGTGTTCTAAAAGAACACTCGTCATCAGCTCTCGGCCTTGGAATCCCGGATTTACCTAAGATTCCAGCCTACCACCTTAAACTTGGACAACCAACGCCAAGCTGGCCTAGCCTTCTCCGTCCCTCCATCGCAATAACCAGAAGTACAGGAATATTAACCTGTTTTCCATCGACTACGCTTTTCAGCCTCGCCTTAGGGACCGACTAACCCTGCGTCGATTAACGTTGCGCAGGAAACCTTGGTCTTTCGGCGTGGGTGTTTTTCACACCCATTGTCGTTACTCATGTCAGCATTCGCACTTCTGATACCTCCAGCAAGCTTCTCAACTCACCTTCACAGGCTTACAGAACGCTCCTCTACCGCATCATCCGAAGATGATACCCGTAGCTTCGGTGTATGGTTTGAGCCCCGTTACATCTTCCGCGCAGGCCGACTCGACTAGTGAGCTATTACGCTTTCTTTAAAGGGTGGCTGCTTCTAAGCCAACCTCCTAGCTGTCTAAGCCTTCCCACATCGTTTCCCACTTAACCATAACTTTGGGACCTTAGCTGACGGTCTGGGTTGTTTCCCTTTTCACGACGGACGTTAGCACCCGCCGTGTGTCTCCCATGCTCGGCACTTGTAGGTATTCGGAGTTTGCATCGGTTTGGTAAGTCGGGATGACCCCCTAGCCGAAACAGTGCTCTACCCCCTACAGTGATACATGAGGCGCTACCTAAATAGCTTTCGAGGAGAACCAGCTATCTCCGAGCTTGATTAGCCTTTCACTCCGATCCACAGGTCATCCGCTAACTTTTCAACGGTAGTCGGTTCGGTCCTCCAGTTAGTGTTACCCAACCTTCAACCTGCCCATGGATAGATCGCCCGGTTTCGGGTCTATTCCCAGCGACTAGACGCCCTATTAAGACTCGCTTTCGCTACGCCTCCCCTATTCGGTTAAGCTCGCCACTGAAAATAAGTCGCTGACCCATTATACAAAAGGTACGCAGTCACCCAACAAAGTGGGCTCCCACTGCTTGTACGCATACGGTTTCAGGATCTATTTCACTCCCCTCTCCGGGGTTCTTTTCGCCTTTCCCTCACGGTACTAGTTCACTATCGGTCAGTCAGTAGTATTTAGCCTTGGAGGATGGTCCCCCCATATTCAGACAAAGTTTCTCGTGCTCCGTCCTACTCGATTTCATGACCAAGAGATTTTCGCGTACAGGGCTATCACCCACTATGGCCGCACTTTCCAGAGCGTTCCGCTAATCTCAAAGCCACTTAAGGGCTAGTCCCCGTTCGCTCGCCACTACTAAGGGAATCTCGGTTGATTTCTTTTCCTCAGGGTACTTAGATGTTTCAGTTCCCCTGGTTCGCCTCTTGCACCTATGTATTCAGTACAAGATAACCATCTTATGATGGCTGGGTTCCCCCATTCAGACATCTCCGGATCAAAGTCTGTTTGCCGACTCCCCGAAGCTTTTCGCAGGCTACCACGTCTTTCATCGCCTCTGACTGCCAAGGCATCCACCGTATGCGCTTCTTCACTTGACCATATAACCCCAAGCAATCTGGTTATACTATGAAGACGACATTCGCCGAAAATTCGATTGAGCTCCTAAGAGCAACTCACAAATTTTACCTTAGCCTGATCCGTTACCAGTGAAAGTAACGTTCAGTCTATCTTTCTATCACATACCCAAATTTTTAAAGAACGA